>NZ_JFYL01000009.1 GCF_000632455.1 Acinetobacter sp. Ver3 | reverse complement strand
ATAAATATTAAAAATAAGTCTTTGAAATTTTTTTTATAAATCATCCAACCAAAAGTTATCGTTTGAAAAATAATCGGTTGGTAAATAAACAATAAAAAGGTTTCGGCAAACCTTGACTTTGGTCGTGAAAAAACTAAAAATGCTGCTCTAGTTTTATATGTTTTGTTCGATCACCCTTCGAATAAATATCATAGCTTGCAATAACGTTGTCTCTAAGCCGAGACAATGAAATAGCAGAAATATGTTTATCCCAACATGTTGAATATGCAGTCGCAACTCAAACGGTTGTGATCGAAAAATTTTATTATTGCAGCAAAAACGATGAAATATGTGTGCTATAACAGTGCATACAAACGAATGAATGAAACACGACTTATGTCTCCCATAACCGTCGTGGAAATAAGATTAGGGTGAATACGTTGGAACTTTTATCTGGTGGTGAAATGCTTGTTCGCGCATTGGCGGACGAAGGCGTTGAACATGTTTTTGGATATCCAGGCGGCGCAGTTTTACACATTTACGACGCGCTATTCAAACAAGACAAAATTAATCATTACCTCGTGCGTCATGAGCAAGCTGCTGGTCATATGGCAGATGCATACTCGCGCGTAACAGGTAAGACAGGTGTTGTACTGGTGACCTCGGGTCCAGGTGCGACTAACACTGTGACACCAATCGCGACAGCTTACATGGACTCAATCCCAATGGTGATTTTGTCTGGTCAGGTTGCAAGCCATTTGATTGGTGAAGATGCATTCCAAGAAACGGATATGGTTGGTATTTCTCGTCCAATCGTGAAACACAGTTTCCAAGTGCGTCATGCGAGTGAAATTCCAGCGGTTATTAAAAAAGCTTTCTATATCGCGTCATCAGGTCGTCCAGGTCCTGTGGTTGTTGATATTCCAAAAGATGCAACAAACCCTGCTGAAAAATTTGCATACGAATATCCTGAAAAAGTAAAAATGCGCTCTTACCAGCCGCCACATCGTGGTCATACTGGTCAGATCCGCAAAGCTATTGATGAATTGATCAATGCTAAACGTCCTATTATTTATACGGGCGGTGGTGTTGTTCAAGGCAATGCATCACATTTATTGACTGAATTAGCACATCTATTGGGTTATCCAGTAACCAACACATTGATGGGGCTAGGTGCATTCCCTGGTAATGATCCTCAATTTATTGGTATGTTGGGTATGCATGGGACATATGAAGCGAACATGACCATGGGTCACGCTGATGTGATTCTATGTGTTGGTGCGCGTTTCGATGACCGTGTAACCAATAATCCTGCAAAATTCTGTCCAAATGCGAAAGTGATTCACATTGATATCGATCCTGCGACGATTTCAAAAACAATCATGGCGCATATCCCAATCGTGGGTGCTGTAGAGCCAGTTCTTCAAGAAATGTTAGCGCAATTAAAACAGCTGAATATTTCTAAGCCGAACCCTGAAGCTATTGCGGATTGGTGGAAACAAATCAATGAGTGGCGTCAGGTTCATGGTTTGAAATATGAAAAACCAACTGACGGTACGATGAAACCTCAACAAGTTGTTCAAGCTTTAGATAAAGTAACGAACAGCCAAGCAATCATCACTTCTGACGTTGGTCAACATCAGATGTTTGGTGCGTTGTATTACAAATACACACGTCCACGTCAATGGATTAACTCAGGTGGCTTAGGCACGATGGGTGTTGGTCTTCCATATGCGATGGCGGCTAAGCTTGCATTCCCTGACCAACAAGTTGTTTGTATTACAGGTGAAGCATCCATTCAGATGTGTATCCAAGAGCTTTCAACATGTAAGCAATATGGCCTAAATGTTAAAATCTTGTGCTTAAACAACCGTGCTTTAGGTATGGTGAAACAATGGCAAGATATGAATTATGAAGGTCGTCACTCAAGTTCATATGTTGAGTCATTGCCTGACTTTGCGAAGTTGATGGAAGCTTACGGACATGTAGGTATTCAAATTGATCATGCCGATGAGCTTGAATCGAAGCTTGCAGAAGCAATGGCGATTAATGATAAATGTGTATTCATCAACGTGATGGTTGACCGTACTGAGCATGTTTATCCGATGTTAATCGCGGGTCAATCTATGACAGATATGTGGTTATCTAAAGGGGAGCGCACAGCATGAGACATATCATCTCTGTTCTCATTGAGAACGAATCTGGCGCGCTTTCACGTTTAGTGGGTTTGTTCTCACAACGTGGTTATAACATTGAAACTTTGAACGTTGCGCCAACAGAAGACCCAACAATGTCTCGTTTGACATTGACGACTTATGGTGATGATCACAAGATTGAGCAAATCACAAAACAACTCAACAAACTTGTTGAAGTGGTTAAAGTGGTTGACCTTTCTGAAGGTTCACACATTGAACGTGAATTGATGTTAATCAAAGTAAAAGCTTTGGGTTCTGCGCGTGCTGAAATTAAACGCACAGCAGATATCTTCCGCGGACAAATCGTGGATGTAACACCAACGACTTACACGATTCAAATCGCGGGTACAACTGAGAAAATTGATGGTTTTATTGATGCTTTGGCAGAGAATACCATTCTTGAAGTTGTACGTTCAGGTGTGTCTGGTATCGCACGTGGCGAAAAAGTTTTAACAATCTAATTTTTTATTAACAAATTCTTCCCTCCTCCGAGAGGAGGGCGTTGGCGAACCACATTAACATTCGCTAATCAAACGGAAGCCAAAGCATTTTAGCGGAGACAGCAATGCAAATTTTTTATGATAAAGACTGCGACTTATCTATCATCCAATCTAAGAAAGTAGCAATCATTGGTTACGGTTCACAAGGTCACGCTCACGCGCTTAACCTTAAAGATTCTGGCGTTGACGTAACTGTTGGTTTACGTGCTGGTTCTGCTTCTTGGAAAAAAGCTGAAAATTCTGGTCTTAAAGTTGCTGAAGTTCCTGCTGCTGTAGCTCAAGCTGACGTAGTAATGATCTTGACTCCAGATGAATTCCAAGCTCAACTTTACCGTGATGTAATTGAGCCAAACATCAAGCAAGGTGCTACTCTTGCATTTGCTCATGGTTTCTCTGTTCTTTATAACCAAGTTGTTCCACGTGCTGACTTAGACGTAATCATGGTTGCTCCAAAAGCACCTGGTCACACTGTACGTTCTGAATACCAACGTGGTTCAGGTGTTCCTGATCTTATCGCGATTCACCAAGATGCTTCTGGTAATGCACGTAACCTTGCGCTTTCTTACGCTTCAGGTGTTGGTGGCGGTCGTACAGGTATTATCGAAACTTCATTCCGTGAAGAAACTGAAACTGACCTTTTCGGTGAGCAAGCAGTTCTTTGTGGTGGTGCTGTTGAACTTGTTAAAATGGGCTTCGAAACTCTTGTTGAAGCTGGTTATGCGCCAGAAATGGCTTACTTCGAATGTCTACACGAACTTAAATTGATCGTTGACTTAATGTTCGAAGGCGGTATCGCGGACATGAACTACTCTGTATCTAACAATGCTGAGTACGGTGAATATGTTACTGGTGTCGAAGTAATCAACGAACAGTCTCGTGAAGCGATGCGTAATGCGCTTAAACGTATTCAATCTGGTGAATATGCGAAGATGTTCATCCAAGAAGGTGCGTTGAACTACCCATCTATGACTGCTCGTCGTCGTCAAAACGCTGCTCACGGTATCGAAGTAACTGGTGCTAAATTGCGTGCGATGATGCCTTGGATTCAAGCAAACAAAATCGTTGATAAAGAGAAAAACTAATTTCTCGAATCATCTGATTTGAATGCGAAAGCCCACTCAAAATGAGTGGGCTTTTTTGTCTTAAAAAATGGATCAGATTATTAATTAAAATTGTGTGCCTCAAGGTAAGGCAGTGTTTTTCATTTCTTGTATTTTATTCAAAGTATGGCACTGCTTCCTTGCACTTCGTAAAAAAAACAGTGTTTTGTACTCGTTCATACCTTGGATTATTGATAATAGGTTACCACTATTTTAGGAACCTTGAATCCTGAGACTTGTCTTTTTGTAATGCATTGAAAAAAAAGACGACAGGCATGATAAAAATAGTCATTAAAAAGTAACTCAATGACAGGTAGATTGAGTTGCAGTCGATAGAGGCTTTGCTAAACACAATAATTAGTATCTAACAAAAATACTTAATAACTCAAGGATTGAGGTTGGGAATGAAATTAACGTTTGTATGTTACTTATTGGTGATCTTGCCAATCTGTGGATGGGCGCAAGAAACAACTGATATTGAGCAAAAAACGTCAAATAGTGATGCTGAGCTTGTCTTAGATAATGTTCGCATATCAATGCAGCGGTTATTGAGGTCAACAGACAACGAATATTTTTTGAGTCTTTATATGGATGTGCTTCATCCAAATGCAACGCTTACTTCCTTCAAAGACAACGTCACTATCCAATTAAAAGGGGAGCAAAAAGGCGATCAAGTTCTTTTTAAAGCAGAACAACCGAGTGATGATTCAAATGCAATTCAAGAGTTGAAAGGACAGCTTAACTATAAAACGAATGTATTTAAATCTACATTGGTCAATCATGCGGGTGTGATTCGAATAAAGAAATTCGAGCCTGCTTTTAAAGTAAAAAATATGTCTGATGTGAGTTTTAATTTCTATGGCATATCTAAAGCTAACTATCCTTTCAAACGATTTATGACACGTATCGAGGTGTTTGATAAAGCCAATCAAAAAAGCATGCAAATACTTCAAGGCTTTCAAGCGTTTCCCAATAGTATTGGTTATATGGATGTGAATTTTGATGGTTACTATGATGTAGTGCTCTCTGATCTGTCAGAGGATAAAACGCTTCAAGATCGTCGTTTTATTTACTGGATTTATGATTCTATTCAACAAAAATTTAACCGTGCAGAGCAGTACGAGCAAATCGTTGGATTTCCACTGTTACATGGTGATAAACAACACATCGATTTTTCTAATGGACAGGTTTATACAATTGTTGAAGGCAGTTTGAAACCAGTAGCAGTTAATGCTGAACAAGAAACTAAACAATTAGAAGATCGGACATCATCAGAATCCTCTGTAGCACTTCAAGGAGAAAACTTGGAAAAACGGATTGAAGAACCACCAGTTAACTCTGGTCAAGAGCAAGAGAATGAGCTAGGCAGTGATGTAGATCGTGTTCAAGAGCAAGAGCCTTAAAAATGTGAAAATCTGAATGAGCCTTATGACAAGGCTGTCATGAAACCATCATCATATTGACATTATGTTCTTTTAAATTTTAGGGATAACATTAATAAAAGGTGTGATGATGGCACTCCTAAATTTACAAGCAACACAACAAAAAAAATTATTTGAATTATTGAACATCAAAAAAAATACGTCATTTGAGGATTTTATTCTTCTTCCTGATGCTGATCAGCATAAACGACATCCTCAATTAAAAATTGCCATTGTGACTGAGACATGGTCACCAGAGATTAATGGTGTTGCAAACTCACTGATGAATTTATGTCTGGGTTTGCAGAAGCGAGGTCATCAAATTTTGTTGATACGTCCTCAACCCAAAGTGAAATGTAAACGGTTTAAACCTGATGCAGAGTGTTGGGTGCATGCTCAGGCGATTCCGAAATATCCCACCTTACAGTTTGGTTGGCCACAGTTTTCTAAAATCTCAAAAGCAGTTGAGGTATTTCAGCCAAATGTTGTGCATATTGTGACAGAAGGACCATTGGGATTTGCGAGTCTAATGGTGGCTAAATCTCAGAATATTCCTGTTTCAAGTGGTTTTCACTCTGCTTTTCAAGAGTTTAGTCGATACTTTGAGTTTCCTTTTCTCGTTAAACCTATCTCAAAGTATTTAACATGGTTTCACAATAAGACAGACGTGACTTGTGTGCCAAGTTTAGATACACAGCATGCTTTAAAACAAATGGGAGTAAGCGGTGAGTTAAGGGTGGTGGGGAGAGGTGTTGATACCCAATTGTTTAATCCGAATAAAAGATCGCAGTTGCTCAGAGAACAATGGGCCGCAAATGAGCATACACGAGTACTGATTTCCGTTGGTCGGTTGTCACCTGAAAAGGAAGTAGACCTGATTATTCGGACTTTTGTGAAAATAAAAGGTGAGGTCGAACATTATACTAAATTGGTCATTGTCGGAGATGGACCAGATCGAGTAAGACTTGCAGCTCTTGCGGGTCATCATCCCGATATTATTTTTTTGGGAAGTTTGACTGGCGAAGACTTGGCTAGTGCATATGCCAGTGCAGATGTGTTTATCTTTCCAAGTCAAGTTGAAACCTTTGGAAATGTCGCGCTTGAAGCATTAGCAAGTGGCTTGCCAGTGGTGGCTTATGATTATGCATGTGCCAAACTGCATGTTGTGAATGATGAAACGGGATGGTTGATCCCTCTCGGTGATGTAGAAATGTTCGAACGAGCAATGACAGCAACATTGAATCAACCCGATTTAAAAATAATAGGTGAGAAAGCGCATCTTGCAGTTGCTGCAACAGGATGGTTGAAACCTGTTATTGATTTTGAGCAAGCATTATTTTTTGCTGCGCATCGTACTTTATTTCACTAAATTATTCTGAATTCGTAGTTTCTTGTCGCGTGTTTGAGGGTGGTCGGTGAATCAGTCATCTATTCTAATTATGACAAGTATTTAATGAAATCATCATCATAATGAAATGATCCATCTCTAAAGTAAAAGTATGAAAAAAATACAAAAGAGGTGTGATGATGGGAATCATGGACACTGTATTGCCTAGATCGACAACGCAATATGATCACCAGAGGCTAAAATTTAAAAATCAAAACTCCGATCGGGATGTATCGGTGCTTGAGCAATTGGGGCGATCTAGATTAAAAATAGCTGTCGTTACGGAGACATGGCCGCCAGAACTGAATGGTGTTTCATTGTCTTTACTACAGATTTGCAAAGGTCTACAGAAACTTGGTCACAAAATTCTATTGGTACGACCTTCACAAAAACAAATATGTTCGGAATTTTCACCGAACCGTGAGTGTTTGGTGAATGGTCAAACCATTCCGAAGTATGCCCATATGCAATTTGGCTGGCCACAGTATGGCAAAGTGGCTAAAGCATTTGATGAATTTCAACCAGATTTGGTGCATATCGTGACGGAAGGACCATTAGGTTTAGCGGTACTTCAGCTCTCAAAAAACAAAAAGATTCCTGTGAGTAGTGGTTTTCATTCTGCTTTTCATGACTTTAGTCGGTTTTATGATCTTGCTTTTATGGTCAAGCCGATTCAGCACTATCTCAAATGGTTTCATAACAATACGCAATTGACCTGTGTGCCAAGTCAGGACTCGGCTGATGCGATACGTAACTTTGGTGTTACATGTCAAGTTGAAGTGATTAAAACTGGGGTGGATGTTGAAAAGTTTTCACCTACTTTTCGAAGTGTGCAACTCAGACGACAATGGGATGCTTGTGAAAATACAACTGTGCTACTTTATGTTGGTCGTGTTTCACCTGAAAAAGAAATTCAGGTGTTAATTGATGCCTATTTAAAACTTAAAACACAAACAACGCGCAGATTTAAGTTGGTCATCGTGGGGGATGGGCCCGATTATTCGCGTTTGGTTCGTCAAAGCAAACATACCGATATCATCTTTACTGGAAGCTTAAGTGGTACAAATCTTGCTGAATCTTTTGCAAGCGCAGATGTATTTGTTTTTGCCAGTCAAGTAGAGACATTTGGCAATGTCGTGCTTGAAGCGATGGCGAGTGCATTGCCTGTCGTTGCTTATGATTATGCTTGTGCTAAGCAGTATTTAGATGCGGAAACAGCATGGTTAGCACCTTTGGGTGAGCCTGCAACCTTGATTCAATATATTGTTAATCTGCCCCAAAACAAACGCTTGCATGCAATGGGGATGCAAGCAATGAAAAAAGTACAACAAGTCGGATGGCAACATCCAGTTCAACAACTCGAACATGCATTTTATCGTGTCGTGCAGCAGAAAACGCTCATGGCTTGAACGATAGGAGTAGAGTGAAATGAATTTTAAAAATACCAAAATAAAAATACTTGATCTTGATCTAAGAGGATGTCTCTATTTCAATAATCTATCGCATACACAAAGTATTGCACTCATATTTAAAATTATTAGTCGGCTCGGAGATGGAGTTTTTTGGTACATGATGGTGGCGTTGGTGTGGCTACTGCAAGGACCGCAATACACTATTCAAATTTTATATATTGTTGTTGCTGCTTCGTTAGGTACGCTGATTTATAAAATTTTAAAAACAAAAACAGTACGTCCACGACCATACCAAGTTCACCAAGTTATTCATATTGGCGAAAGACCACTAGATCATTTTAGTTTTCCTTCTGGTCATACATTGCATGCAGTAATGGCAACAATCGTATTGGGTTATGTAGAGCCTGTCTTGCTGGTGATGATGATGCCATTTACCATTTTGGTTGCGTTGTCGCGCATGGTATTGGGATTGCATTACCCAACTGATGTTTTAGTTGGAGCCTTAATTGGGGCGACGGTTGCGAGTGGTATTATCTTAGCTGCTCCAGCATTGAATATCATATTGTGAGGGTAAGTTGATTGCATGATAAGGCGTACAAAAGCAATATAATTGTACGTCTTGATTTGCTTTTTGCTAAAATTAAGCCATGAATTCACCAAAGATGATTTAGGAATAAGTATGGGTTTACGTTGGACAGACACCCTTGATATCGCAATTGAACTGTATGAAGCCCATCCAGATGTAGATCCACAATGGATCCGTTTTACTGATCTTCATGCATGGGTTTGTGCGCTTCCAGAGTTCGAAGATGATCCAAACAAATCAACAGAAGGATTGTTAGAAGCAATTCAAATGGCTTGGATTGACGAAGCTCGATAATTCATCGATCGAAAAAAACCATTTTTTTACACGCGAAAAGCAGATAATCGCGCATTATTCGGTATAATGCGCCAAAATTTTCATGTCAATTTGACTAAAGGAGCCAATCATGGCTATTGAACGTACTTTATCTATCGTTAAACCAGATGCAGTTGCTAAAAACCACATCGGTGACATCTTTGCTCGTTTCGAAAAAGCTGGTCTTAAAATCGTTGCGACTAAAATGAAACATTTAACTCAAGCTGAAGCTGAAGGCTTCTATGCTGAGCACAAAGAACGTGGTTTCTTTGCTGACCTCGTTGCGTTCATGACTTCTGGTCCAGTTGTTGTATCAGTTCTTGAAGGTGAAAACGCAGTTCTCGCTCACCGTGACATCCTTGGCGCTACTAACCCTAAAGAAGCTGCTCCAGGTACAATCCGCGCTGACTTCGCTGTAAGCATCGACGAAAATGCTGCTCACGGTTCTGACTCTGTAGCATCTGCTGATCGTGAAGTTAACTACTTCTTCGCTCAAACTGAGATCGCTCCACGTACTCGTTAATTCGCAGTATTCAAACCAGATAAGTGCTATACTGCTTATCTGGTTTTTTTATTTCTGAAAGATTTTATTGCTTGAAAATTAAGCATGTTCTTTTATCCCACATTATGGTTTAGGTAATACTCATGAATTCTGAAGTTGTCGCTTCATCCGTCAATTTAGATGAACAACAGCCCACTACTGTTCAAGTACAGCAGGCTGATACTGTACAGAAAGTGAATTTACTTGGCCTGTCACGTCCGCAAATGGAAAAATTCTTTGAGGATATGGGGGAGAAAAAGTTCCGGGCGGGTCAGGTGATGAAATGGATTCATCAGTTCTTCGTTACTGATTTTGCTGAAATGACCAATATTTCAGGGAAATTACGTGAAAAACTTGAAAAGATTTGTGAAATTAAAGCACCAGAAGTCGTGCATAAAAACTATTCTAAAGATGGAACACGTAAGTGGGTATTCCGTGTAGGTGATGGTGCGGGTTCTTTGGTTGAAACAGTACTGATTCCTGCTGAGGATAAAACGGGTTCGCGTAAAACCTTATGTATTTCATCACAAGTCGGTTGCGCTTTGGACTGTTCGTTCTGTTCAACCGGAAAACAAGGTTTCCAACGCGATTTAACACAGGCTGAAATTATTGGTCAGTTGTGGATGGCGAACTATTCCTATATGGAAGATGTGCCTGTTGCTGAACGTGAGCGTTCTGTGACCAACGTGGTAATGATGGGTATGGGCGAACCATTATTGAACTATGATGCTGTGCTTAACTCAATGCGTATCATGCTTGATGATTTCGCCTATGGAATGTCTAAACGCCGTGTCACATTGTCAACGTCAGGGGTTGTGCCGAAGATAGATCAATTGGCTCAAGACATTGATGTTGCGCTTGCAATTTCATTACATGCAACCAATGATGAGTTACGTAACGAATTAGTACCAATTAATAAAAAATATCCGTTAGAGCAACTCATTGCAGCGTGTCAGCGTTACATCACTAAAGATGGTAATGAAAGTGCACGTAAGCATGTCACAATTGAGTATGTCATGTTAGACGGGGTCAACGATCATCCTGAACATGCACAGCAGATGATTAAGTTGTTGAAAAATTTACCAAGTAAAATTAACTTGATTCCATTTAATCCATTCCCACATGCACCATACGGGCGTTCGAGCCGAAATCGCATCATTTCTTTCCAAAAAACTTTGTCTGATGCTGGTTTTGTGTGTACGATTCGTCAGACACGTGGGGATGATATTGACGCAGCTTGTGGTCAATTGGTAGGTCAAGTGGCTGACCGTACTCGTCGTGCAGAACAATGGAAGAAAAAAGTGCTAGAACGTAATGAAATTATGCGTTCACAAGGCTAGTTGTATCATTTAGATGTGAATGATTAAAAAGAGGGAGGCGTCATTTGAGCAAGCCGATGTATAAAAAAATAGTCATGACGATGACAGTCGCTTTATCTGGATTGCTTTTCTTTGGATGCCAAACTACCAGTGGCGATACGAGCAAAAAGGATCCTGAGAAATCAGTGAAAGTTCGTACCCAAATGGCGGCTGAATATATTCGGAATGGGAATTTAGATGCTGCCAAACGTGTGCTTGATCAGGCATTAGAGGTTAATTCGCGCGATTCAACTGCAAATATGATGATGGGGGTGTTGCTTCAGCAAGAAGGAAGTGACATCAACATGCAACGTGCAGATCATTATTTTTCTCGTGCGATATCAATTGATCCTAAAAATGCGCAAGCACGTAACAACTATGGTACGTATTTGTATCAAGTGAAGCGATATAATGATGCTGTTAAACAGCTTTCAATTGCAGGCGCAACGCTTGGATATGACCAACGTCATCGTGCATTAGAAAACCTTGGACGGATTTATCTGATTCAAGGGGATATACCGAATGCTGAAAAAACGTTCAAACAAGCACTGCAAGTCAATCGTGACTCCACTGTTTCAATGATAGAGTTAGCAGAGATATTTTATCTGCAAAAGAATAATATTGCCGCGCGTCAGCTATATGAGCAATTTGTACTCAAAGTTGGCCAGCAAAATCAAGGTGCGCGAGCACTCTGGATTGGTTTACGTATCGCACGTGCCAATGGTGATAGAACGGGAATGTATGTGCTGGTGAATCAGTTGCGTACTTTATTTCCAAATAGTCAAGAATTTCAACGTTATTTGCAATTACAGTTCAATACTGAGGCCGTATGGAAGTAAATCCTAATTCACAGCAACCTACTGGTTCAAACGTAGCACCTAATGCTTTAGGAAATATTCAACGCCCTGGCGAGTATTTGCGTCAAATCCGTATATCTCAACAACGTGATCTGGTCAAAGTTGCTGGTGATTTAAAAATGCCAGTAAAAACGCTTGAAGCGTTAGAGCAAGACGAATACAAATCGTTGCCAGAAGCGACTTTCATTAAGGGATATTATCGTTCGTATGCGAAGTATCTCAAAGTTGATGCCTCTGCTTTAATTCAACGTTTTGATGAAATCTATCAAAATGATACAGGTTTACTGCCAAATCATGCTTTGAACAATTCTCCAATTAAAATTATGGGGAAACTTCCTGGCTCGAAAAGTGTACGTAATCGCAAGTGGATTAAACGCATCGTGATTGCGTTAATTATTTTGGGCGTGGCTTGGCTATTAATCTCCGCAATCCAAAAATGGGCGGCTAAAGGCGATTCGTCAAATACTGATACGAATCAATCCAACAATGTCCAAATTCTGACCTTAAACAATGGTACAGGCACAACTGAAGCAGTATCAGGCGATACGATGAATCTCAGTTTTAGCCGCCCTACATCAGTACACATTGTGGACAGTACGGGTAAAGTTTTAGCAACTGGACGCCAATCAACTGCGATTAGTTTGAATGGACAGTCTCCATTCCAAATTCGATTAGATGATGCTCAAGCCGTTTCATTAAGTTTAAATAATGAAAATATTTCATTGTCACCATATACCGTAAACGGAAAAGCTGAATTCCGTTTATCACGTTAATGGGTTAAAGGTAAAACGATGATCGAGAATCCGATTCGACGCAAACCAACACGTAAAATTCGCGTAGGTTCTGTGTATGTGGGTGGCGATGCGCCAATCAGTATTCAAAGCATGACCAATACTGAAACGTGTGATGTAGCAGCAACAGTTGCACAAATTCAACGTTGTGTGGATGCTGGCGCAGATATTATGCGTGTGTCTGTACCGAGTATGGAAGCCGCCGCTGCTTTTGGAGAAATCCGTAAACAAGTGCAAGTTCCACTCGTTGCCGATATCCATTTTGACTATAAAATTGCTTTGGCTGTTGCAGATTTGGGTGCAGATTGTCTGCGTATTAACCCGGGGAATATCGGTTCAGAAGCAAAAATTCGCGAAGTGGTTGCTGCGGCTCGTCACAACGATATTTCAATGCGAATTGGTGTCAATGCAGGCTCTCTCGAAAAAGATATTCAAAAGAAATATGGGGAGCCAACAGGTCAAGCTTTGCTTGAGTCAGCAATGCGTCATATTGATATTTTAGATCGTTTGGATTTCCAAGAGTTTAAAGTGTCAGTGAAAGCATCGAATGTCTTTTTGACGATGGATGCTTATCGCTTGTTGTCAAAACAAATTGACAACCCGTTACATTTAGGAGTGACTGAAGCTGGAATTTACCGTACTGGTTCTGTGAAGTCGGCAATTGCACTGGGCGGATTGTTAATGGAAGGCATTGGCGACACCATGCGAATTTCATTAGCAGCGGAACCTGAGGAAGAAATCAAAATTGGTTTTGATATTCTTAAATCTTTGGGCTTACGTTCAAATGGTATTAACTTTATTGCTTGCCCAAGTTGTTCACGTCAAGAATTTAATGTCATCAAAGTGATGCAAATGCTTGAAGAGCGTTTGGAAGATGTACGTACTCCAATGGATGTTTCTGTCATCGGATGTAAAGTCAACGGTCCTGGTGAAGCTAAAGAAGCTGATATTGGTGTAGTGGGTGCAAGTCCACGTTCACTAGTGTATCGTAATGGTGAAAAGAGTCATTTAATTGACACAAATCAATTAGTTGACGAAATCGAAAATATGGTTCGTCAACGTGTTAACGAGCTTGAAAAAGCTAAATCAAAAGAGATTATTCGCACAGGTTTTTCTGAGTAGATCATGAGTTCAATCGTCGCAATCAAAGGTTTTAATGACATTCTCCCAACGCAAACCCCAGCTTGGAGACGTCTTGAACAGCATCTGTCTGGTTTGATGGATGCCTATGGCTATCAACAAATTCGTTTGCCGATGGTTGAACAGACAAACTTGTTCAAGCGTTCTATTGGTGATGCAACGGATATCGTTGAAAAAGAGATGTATACGTTCTTAGATAAAGGTAATCCTCCTGAGTCTTTGACCTTACGTCCTGAAGGTACTGCGGGTTGTGTACGTGCTATGCTCGAACATAATTTGCTTCGTGGTGCGACACCGCGTGTTTGGTATATTGGACCGATGTTCCGTTATGAAAAACCGCAAAAAGGTCGTTACCGTCAATTTCATCAATTTGGTGTGGAAACGTTTGGTGTTGCAACTCCTGATCAAGATGCTGAACTGATTTTGATGACTGCGCGTCTGTGGAAACGGATGGGTGTTGCGGACAAAGTTCAATTAGAGCTCAATACTTTAGGTGAGTCAGATGAGCGTGCAGCTTATCGCGCAGCCTTGGTTGAGTTTTTAGAATCACATAAGTCAGATTTAGATGAAGATTCGCAGCGTCGTTTAACGACGAATCCACTGCGTATTTTGGACTCTAAAGATGCAAAAACTCAAAGCATTTTAGAAAATGCGCCTAAACTTCATGACTTTATGGGTGAAGAGACGCTGGCACATTTCCAACAATTACAGCAATATCTAACCGATGCAGGTATTTCATTTGTCATTAACCAAAAGTTGGTTCGTGGCTTGGATTACTATAATAAAACTGTATTTGAATGGACGACGACACATCTGGGTTCACAGGGTACGGTTTGCGCTGGTGGTCGTTATGATGGTTTAGTGGGTCAGTTAAAAGGTAAACCAGATCAATCGGTTCCTGCGGTTGGTTTTGCAATGGGTATTGAGCGTTTATTGCTTCTTTTAGAACAAGTAGAAGACAATATACCAGTACGTGATTGTGAAGTATTTTTACTTGCAGATCCTGCGACGCAAGGTAAAGCTTTAGTTTTGGCTGAGCAAATTCGAGATCAACTTGAAGCTGCAAGTAGTTCAGTGCGTCTGAAAGTTGGCTCTCAAGGCTCGATGAAAAGTCAAATGAAAAAAGCGGATCAGTCTGGTGCAATTTATGCCTTAATCTTTGGTGAGCGTGAAGCTGAGGTGCAACAACTTTCAGTCAAAGAGTTGGCTACAGCAGAGCAGACACAAGTAGCGGTCAATGACATTGTGCCGTTCATCATTGATAAACTATCTTCAAAATAAATTTAAGAACATAAGGAAAGGGCGATCATATGAGCGCAATGACTGACGAAGAACAACTGCATACAGCAAAGTCGTTTTTTAAGAAATATGGATCGGCGTTGATTACGCTGATTCTTCTTGCCCTGATCGCCTTTTTCGGATGGGAATATTGGAAGAAGAAAAACGTAGCAGAAGATCAAATACAGACTGCTAAAGTACAGCTCTTAGTTGATGAAGCGAAAGCTGCAACAACTGATCCTAAAGTAGCGACTGCTTTGGATGGAACTGCAGAAAAAATTGTAAAAGAAAATCCTGATTCGATTCATGCGGTTCAAACGCAATTTGTAATGGCAAAATTGGCTTATGACCAAGAGAATTATGCCAAAGCTGAACGTGAATTGAAAAAAATTGAAAATGCTCAAATCAAAGATGAAGGTTTACAACACATCATTAAGCTTCGTTTAGCAGATGCTCAACTGGCACAAAAAAAATATGATGAAGCTTTAAAAACATTGTCTGGTTTGACTTTGCCCGCTTTCAAAACAACTGTAGATGAAGCACGTGGCGATATTTATATTGCTAAGAATGATATTGAAAATGCGAAAAAAGCTTATCAGAGCGCGTGGGATAACTTAATTGCAACTAAACAAGAACGCCAAATCTTACAAATTAAACTCGAAAGTGTTGGCATATTAGTAGAAGATCCTGAAATTGAGCGCCCAATTTTAGATATACAAACGGATGAGTCTTAATGGATAGAAAGTATAAAATTTCTTTTGTTCTAGCGACATTGTCGTGTGCACTAATGGCGTGTACAAGCAATACGGTGAAAGAAGAAAAGGTGAAACCTAATCCGTTGCCTAAAATTCAGCAATCGGTGAGCTTAGCACCTATTTTTTCACATAACGTTTCAGCGACGGATACTGCTGATCCATTGCGTTTGAGAATGGCGAATGACCAAGGTTTTTTATACTTTTTAGATCCTAAGGGACAGGTTTCTGCATATCAAGGTAAGCAGCGTGTCTGGGAAAAACAAGTTACCAAGCTTGGTTTAAGTTCAGGTGTTGAAGCGGCCAATGGGTTAGTGATCGTCGGCAACAAGAAAGGTCAACTGTTTGCTCTCGATCAAAAAACGGGTGATATCCGTTGGACGGCGCAATTAAGTGGTGCAATTTTGAGTGCGGCGCTTATTCAGACTGGTCGAGTGATCGTTGTTGCAAATGACGGTACGGTGTTTGGTCTGGATGAAAAAACAGGTCAACAAGTGTGGACCTATCGTATGCCAAACGAACAATTGAGCTTACGCGGTCAAGCTTCACCTGTGCGCTTAGACCCACGAACAGTGTTAGTGGCCTCGTCAAATGCATACGTGTACGCAATTGATAGTCTCACTGGAACTTTGCGTATGCAAAGACGTGTGGCAGTCAGCGATGGTCGTTCTGATATACAGCGTTTAGTTGATGTGGATGCAGATCCAATCGTTGCAGGACAATTGGTTGTAACCACTAGCTATCAAGGCCAAGTCACTGTACTAGATCTAGTTTCGCAACGTGTGATTTGGAGTGAAGATGCAAGCAGTATTAATCGTGCTGAAGTTGCAGGTCGCCAAGTCTTCGTCACGCAAACAGATGGTAAAATTGTATCGTTTGATCTGGTGACGGGTCAGCCGTTATGGACTAATGATCAATTGCTTAACCGTCAATTAAGCAACCCCGTAATGTTAGGTCAGTATTTAGTGGTAGGTGATTATGAGGGGGTACTCCACCTTATAGATCCTAAAAATGGTCAACTTGTTGGTCGT
This sequence comes from Acinetobacter sp. Ver3, assembly GCF_000632455.1. Classification (GTDB taxonomy): domain Bacteria; phylum Pseudomonadota; class Gammaproteobacteria; order Pseudomonadales; family Moraxellaceae; genus Acinetobacter. The sequence continues at coordinate 59,380 of NZ_JFYL01000009.1, read as the reverse complement.
GAAAAAACGCGTGGTGAAGTACGTTCGTTACGTGTAGTAAACAATCAGCTTTACTCAGTGACACGTACAGGCGCACTTACAATTTGGCAGAATCGTTAATTTTTTCTCTGCTTATGGTAAACTAGTCGCTGAATACATATTTTAAGTTCGGGGTGTTGAATTTTCAGACCCCGACATTTTTATTTTTAAGTAGATGATTCGTCTAACTTCTTCCACAGTTTCTGATGCTCAGGCCAATTGAGTTGGCTGATCTTGTTAAAGGTTAATCTATGAAACCCGTTATTGCGCTCATTGGTCGTCCGAACGTCGGAAAATCAACGCTGTTTAACCAGATTACCAAAAGTCGTGACGCGCTTGTTGCAGACTTTGCCGGTCTTACTCGTGACCGTAAATATGGTGATGCAGTTTATCAAAATAAATCATTTATCGTTGTAGATACTGGCGGTATCGGTGAAAACGAAGGTGGGATCGACTCTTACATGGCAGAGCAGTCTAAAACTGCGATTCATGAAGCAGATATGATTATCTTTGTTGTCGATGCGCGTGCAGGTCTTCTAGCTTCTGATGAACAGATTGCGCGTGAGTTACGTACACTCGGTAAAAAAGTATTTTTAGTTGCCAACAAAGTCGATGGTGTCCATGCAGAGGCAGCATTGGTTGAGTTTTTTAAGTTGGGTATGGGTGAACCGATGCAAGTGGCTGCAAGCCATGGGCGTGGTGTTCAACAAATGCTCGAAGAAGTGCTTGAAGATGTGCCAGAAGATGACCTAAGTGAACAGCGTGATGAAGATACTGGGCTTCGTCTAGCGATTATCGGTCGTCCGAACGTAGGTAAGTCAACATTAGTTAATCGCCTGTTAGGTGAAGAACGTGTCGTTGCTTTTGACCAGCCTGGTACTACACGTGACTCAATTTACATCCCATTTGAGCGTGATGGTCGAAAATATACGCTCATTGACACTGCCGGTGTTCGTCGTAAAGGTAAAGTGGATGAAATGATTGAGAAATTCTCAATCGTAAAGACTTTACAAGCAATGAAAGATGCCAACGTTGTCGTTGTTGTTGTTGATGCGCGTGAAGGTATTGTTGAGCAAGACTTGCATTTGATTGGATATGCGATTGAAGCTGGTCGTGCGATGGTGATTGCGATCAATAAATGGGACAATATGTCAGAATATGATCGCAAACAATGTAAATTGGATGTTGAGCGTCGTTTTGACTTTATTCCATGGGCAAAAATCCATTTAATTTCTGCTTTGCATGGTACAGGTGTGGGTGAGCTTTATCCTTCAATCCACCGTGCATATGAATCTTCACGTTTGAAAGTATCTCCAGCGAAAATCACTGAGATCTTAAAAGATGCAACAGACGCGCATCATCCACCTAAAGTTCAAGGCCGTGCAATTAAAATGCGTTATGCGCATATCGGTGGTCAAAACCCGCCTACGATTGTGATTCACGGTAATAAAGTTGATAAAACCCCAGCTGACTATCGTCGTTACTTAGAAAACGTGTTCCGTAAAGTGTATAAACTAGAGGGTACACCTGTAAAAATTGAATTTAAAACTTCAGAGAACCCATTTGAAGGTCGTAAATCTCAAATTGACGAGCGTACTGCGGCACGTAAACGTCGTTATGTACAGAAGTTTAAGAAAGCCGAGAAGAAGTTCAAACGCGGTTAATCAATTGTAAATTTAGTCCAGAAAGCCCAAATGTGAAGTTTGGGCTTTTTTTATCATGCGAATAAATTAAGATAAATGGAATCACTGAGAGCGTTATTATGACCCGTCATATTCAAATTGATATTTCAAAAATTTCTTCTTTTTTTCAAGTTCCTGAAAATCTCACACGCACAGAAGAAATTAGTCTTAGAAAAAACATGATTTACCAATATCGCAACAGCTTACTAGGAAGTAAATTAAACAGAACAATAAAAAATGAGGATATTGACCAAACGAAAGATGGAAAACCTTTTTTGAAAAAAATCTCAAACTTTGAGTTTAACCATAGTCATAGTCAACATTATTATGCTTTAGTTACATCACATCATATTCGAGATTTGGGTGTGGATATTGAGGAGCTGAATCGATCAATTCGATTCGAAGCTTTAGCCAAACATGCATTTCATCCACTGGAATATGCGATATGGGCAGAATTGGATTTTGATTCTCGCTATTGGTTTAAAGTCTGGACCATTAAGGAAGCAATTTTGAAGGCACATGGGATGGGAATCCGTATGAGCTTAAATGAGTTGAATACCAATGCCCATACCACACACATGGGTGGGGTTTGTGAGCATCCAGTCTTAGGGGTATTTGCTTATCAGAATTTTGAAATCATGGATTGTATGCTGACAGTCGCATGGCGAAGTGAATACTCTTGCCGTGGTTTTGCAATTCCTCAAATTCAAATCACTCAACATTAAAAAAGCCCATCATTTGATGGGCTTTTTGTATTGAATGTTTATTGAGGAATTTCTTCTTCCTCTTCAAATTCAGGTTTTACTTGAACAATAAAGTCTTGGCGGTTCAGACCACGCCACAATGCAAATGCAGTACCGATATAAATCGAAGAATATGTTCCGACAAAAACACCGACAAACATTGCAATCGAGAACCATTTCAAACCATCGCCGCCCATGATCATCATAGCAACGACCACAAGCAATAGCGTCATCGAAGTGTGGATGGTACGACGTAAGGTTTCAGTCAATGCAATATTGATGATCTCAAGAGGTTCTGCCCCACGAATTTTACGGAAGTTCTCACGAATACGATCCGAGACAACAATATTATCGTTTAATGAGAAACCAATAATCGCTAGAAGAGCAGCTAAAACGGTTAGGTCAAATGGCCACTGCATCAATGCAAAAATACCAAGAGTCACGATAATATCGTGAAATAGCGATAGAACTGCACCCATTGCCAACTTGAATTCGAAGCGAATCGTCACATAAATCAGCATGATAATCAGAGCCAAAGCCACAGCACCTGCTGATTTAATGTAAAGTTCGTTTCCGACTTGACCACCAACAACATCTACCTTAGGTACAGTCACGGTATTATTGTCTAATTGAACTGCGGTGGTAATTGATTTGGTTAGATCTTCCGCTTCAATATCTTCTTGTACGGGCATACGAACCATTAAATCTCGTTCAGAACCTAAGGTTTGAACAACCGCATCATTAAAACCCGCATCACTTAATGCTTGCGTCACTTCAGAGGGTTTTACAGGATTGGCATAATTCAGTTCAGCTGCAACACCGCCAGTAAAGTCTAATCCTAAATTCAGACCTTTAGTCGCGATAAAGAAGATACTTGCAATAGTCAGGATGATTGAAAGCCAAGCTGCTGGCTTTGCAATCTTCATGAAAGGAATTACGCGTTCGTTGTCTGAACGGCCGTATTGTTTTGATTCGAGTTGAGTATTTTCAGTCATGATAGATCTCCTAAATGCTCAACTTTTTCAAGTTACGTTTTTTACCGTAAATGATCTGTACAATTGCACGGGTTACTGTAATCGCAGTAAACATCGAGCAAACAATACCAATCATGAGTGTCACGGCAAATCCTTTGATCGGACCAGTACCAATGGCAAAGAGGATAAATGCAACAAGGAATGTAGTTAAGTTCGAGTCAAAGATGGTGTTATAAGCTCGATCATAACCTGCAACAATCGCCTGTTTAGGCGATGCTCCCCATTTGATTTCCTCGCGTATTCGCTCGCAAATTAGAACGTTTGCATCCACCGCCATACCGATGGTAATAACGATACCTGCAATACCTGGCAGCGTTAATGAAGCACCGATCCAAGACATAACCGTCAAGATCATTGCTAAGTTGAATACTAGAGCGAAGTTCGCAATGACACCGAATAAGCGGAAGAATACCACCATCCAAATTGCGACCAAGATGAATCCAATTTGAGTGGATAGTACACCCTTATCGATGTTTTCTTGACCTAAGCTTGGACCGATAACACGCTCTTCAACAAAGTACATTGGCGCAGCGAGCGCACCTGCACGAAGCATTAAAGCTAGCTCAGCTGCTTCTTGGGGTGAATCTAAACCAGTAATACGGAACTGTGAACCCAGTACTGCTTGAATATTTGCTGCATTAATGACGACAGATTCAGTATATGGTGTGCGTACTTCAGTTTGTGCACCTGTTTCAGGATCTTCAACGTAACTGATACGTTGTTTATTCTCAATGAACAGTACCGCCATACGCTTACCAACAGCGCTACGAGTCGCATCTGACATTAACTTACCACCTGCATTATCAAGGGTAATGTTAACTTCTGCTGTACCACTATCTTGTCCAAAGCCTGAAGAAGCATTTTGTACACGCTCACCCGTCAGAATACGATTACGGTTAAGTAAAAGTTCACGACCACTGTCTAAAGATTCATAGGCGAATACTTCTGTCCCTGGAGGTAAGGGTTGACCATTATATTTCCCTGAATAAGGATCAATATATTGATCATTTAGATCAGACACCAAACGGAATTCTAAGTTTGCTGTACGACCTAAGATACGTTTTGCTTCAGCTGTGTCTTGGACACCTGGTAATTCAACCACAATACGGTTGCTACCTTGGGTTTGAACCAATGCTTCTGCAACACCAAGTTCATTAATACGATTACGAAGTGTTGTTAAGTTTTGATCTAACGCATACGACTGAATTTCTTGCTTTGTGGTATCTGTATAGGTTAAACGAAGACTGGCACCATTTTCAGTTGCAAGTGCTTGTTGAGTATATTTATTGCCGTTACGACGAAGTTGATCCATCGCTGCTGCACGATCTTCATTGTTAGCAAATTGAACAGTGATCGCATTGTTATTCAATGAAAGACTATTGAATTTGATCTTGTTCTCACGGAATTCGCGTCGCAAATCAGCAGCCGATGTTTCCATGCGCTGCGCAATCGCTTTGTCCATATCCACCTCAAGGAGGAAGTGGACACCACCACGCAAATCAAGACCAAGTTTCATTGGTCGTGCACCGATTTTCTGTAACCATTCAGGTGTTGTTGGCGCGAGGTTTAATGCAACAACATAGTTTTCACCCAGACCTTCACGTAGGATATCTTTTGCTTTTAATTGGGCTTCAGAACTGTCTAAACGTAGAAGGGCAGCATTTTGAGTAAAGCTGTTATTGTGGGATTGGATATTGTTGCTTTTTAATAGTTGCTCTGCTTTTTGAATCACTGTGTCATCAATGACAGAACCAGCTTTTGCACCAGAAATTTGGACAGCTGGTTCATCAGGATACAAACTTGGCAGGGCATATAATGTACTCACGACTAGTACAACTAGAATGAGTAAATATTTCCATGCTGGGTAACGCATTCGCTTTCTTCTTAAAATGAAAAAAGTCGTGCAGCTGCACGACTATTTTATAATTAAAGGTTATTTAGAGTGCCTTCAGGTAATACTGAAATCACACTTGCACGCTGAATTTTAACTTCGTTGCCACGGTTTAATTCAACCACAGCGAAATCACCTTCGAGTTTAGTAATACGGCCCATTAAACCGCCTGCAAAAACGATTTCGCTGCCAACGCCTAAGCTCTCAACCAAAGTGCGATGTTCTTTCGCACGTTTTGCTTGAGGGCGCCAAATTAAGAAGTAGAAAATTGCAATGAATACTGCAATCATCAATAAGTTAGCAACTAAGCTTGGTTGTTGTGCAGCTTCACCAGCTGCGTGTGCAGTCGAAATAAAAAGGCTCATTTCATTTTCCTAAACTAAAAATATCAAAAAAGATGATAAAAAATCGGCTTGTTCAGCAATTTACATTGTCTTTTTGCTCAGCGCAAATACTGATGTATTAATCTTGCGGACAAGGAGGTACTTCAAGCCCACGGCGTGCATAAAAATCGTGAACAAAATCATCAAATGTTCCGTTATCTAATGCATCACGCATCATTTCTGCTAAACGCAAGTAATAACGAAGGTTATGGATTGTGCCAAGCATTGATGCAAGCATCTCACCACATTTTTCTAAATGGTATAGATACGAACGGGTAAAGTTGGTACAGGTGTAACAATCGCAATGCGGATCAAGTGGGCTTTGATCATGGCGGTATTTCGCATTTCGTATACGCACTAAACCGTCCGTAACAAAATAATGTCCATTACGTGCGTTACGAGTTGGCATTACACAATCAAACATGTCTACACCACGACGAACAGCTTCAACGATGTCTTCTGGTTTGCCAACACCCATTAAATAACGTGGTTTATCCGCAGGCATTTGCTCTGGAAGATAATCAAGGACCTTGATCATCTCTTCTTTTGGCTCGCCTACAGAAAGACCGCCAATCGCATAACCATCAAAACCGATTTCTTTTAATCCATTTAGTGATTCTTGGCGGAGGTCTTCATACATGCCGCCTTGAATAATACCAAACAGAGCATTGCGGTTTTTTAACACATCATGATGTTGAGTCTTACAACGCTTTGCCCAACGCAATGAAAGTTGTAGAGATTTCTGAGCTTCTTCGTGAGTCGCTGGATAGGGTGTACATTCATCAAAAATCATCACGATATCTGAATTCAATGTATGTTGAATATCCATCGAAATTTCAGGAGAAAGAAAGACTTTAGAGCCATCAATTGGAGAGCGGAATGTTACGCCGTCTTCTTTGATACTACGCATTGCGCCTAAGCTAAATACTTGGAAGCCACCAGAGTCAGTCAAAATTGGTTTATTCCATTTCATAAAACCATGTAGACCACCGTGCTCACGAATGACATCTAGGCCAGGGCGTAGATATAAATGAAAGGTATTCCCTAAAATGACCTGTGATTTAATTTCTTCAATATCACGTGGGAGCATGCCTTTAACAGTGCCGTAAGTTCCGACAGGCATAAACATCGGTGTTTCAACGACACCATGTTCCAAGGTTAAGCGTCCGCGTCGAGCGCGACCAGACTGACCTAATTTTTCAAACTTCATAAATTGTCCAAATCGAGGCGAAAAAACAGTTCGCTGATTGATAGCGATAAAGCGCTCTATTTTCCTAGATTCGCGCAGTTTATGCTAGAAAAATTACATTATTCTTAACGACTTGGATTTTTGTATATGAAAAATTACAAGAGATTCATGATCTTGCTAAACAATGAAGAAACCTGCTTATTCTTTGCTCAGATGTACAGTTTTTAGCGTATCTTAATATGAATAAATCGTAATGGATAAACAACGTGATTCTCTAAGCTATTGCCACTTTTTAAGGTGGAATCCTTATTTGAAATTAGGGCGATAATCAAAATTTTGTTGAGCTTGATGATCGGTAAATGGGCGAATAGGTTTCTTTGCGAGGCTGATACTGTTGATTAAGTTATTCGGAAAAACTTGAATCAAGTTATTAAACTCTTCGACATTTCGATTGAATATTGAAATTGCAGCACTGACATTTTCATTTTGCTCTTGAATGTCATGCATCATTTGGTTGTAAAGCTGATCAGCTTTGAGATCTGGATAATTTTCAACAACCACATTTAAACTTTTCATTAACGATTGACTTAGCGCTTCAATATGCTGAAGCTGAGCTATATCAGATGATTGTGTATTGAGATTTAGGATTTGTTGCCGTAAGGCTGTGATATTTTCTAATGTTGATTTTTCAAACTCAGTGTATTGAGATAAATTTTGTTCAAGATGATCTAATGTTTTAATTTTCTGACGTTCAAAATTTGTGACATCTGACCAAGCACGCTGAGAAGCATTCAAATATCGAATGATATTATTTCGAACCCATATTCCCCAGACAATAATCAAAACAAAGATGGAAAGAAAAATGAATAAGCCCACGCGCATTACCTAATATGATCGTTATTATGCGACTAAGTTTAGCATGCTCTGTTTGAGTTGTTGATAATTTGGCATGGTTAATGTTCTTAAGTAACCGCGCAAAGCGGATATATTTTTGATCTCTTTGATTTCAAGTTTGTGTGTGACGTCAAATAAATCGCGATCTCCCAAATAACACATGATTTGGTCATGAGGGTGGAAAATTAAGTCGCCCTGGTGAATTCGATAAAATTTAATCAGTTTGAGTGTGGTTGATGGCGTCATGATCTTTGCGAGTTGTAAACGATCTGTACCGTAAATCTGAACTTTTTTACGTAGCTCTAAATCACTGCTCTCCCAGCGCTCTGTATATGGTGTGGTGAACCCTTTCTTTCTACTGGTCGTCGCTAATCCTAGTGGTGATATATCAAATACAAATACGCCCCAACGATGACGTTCAATTTTTTTTAATTTTTGTGGTGTTTTGTTTTGCTCAGGCAGATTGACTTCATCAATAAATCGGTAATGAAAAAGCATAACAGGGAAATCTTGGTTTTGAGCGTTTTTCCACGTGGTAGAGGCAAATTTTAAAATGTCATTGGCATGGTTGCCTTGATTAAACAAAGGAAATTTTTGCCTTAGCTGACTTATGATCAAGGTGTTATGTCTATTTGTTCCAAGGTGTGATGGCGTTGAATAAGCTTCTATACCGAATTTAAAACCAATCATTCGCTCTTCAAGAAATGCAATCACTTCATGAATAGGTTTATTTGGTTCATAAATTATATATGCAATCAGGATAAGTATCGCCGCTGAGCTATATGCCATCCATTTTAATGTGTCAAAAATAGGAAAGAGCGAAAAAACAATGAATATGATGGCAAGCGTAACTAAAAATTTAGGTATGCCATTGTGAAAAAAGAGTTGGGTATTCGAACCCCATGGATGTAATCCTTGCAGGATGTCATCAGAATGTTGAGCAGAACGTCCAAGAGCCCAAAGCCGATCAACACTGGCCATAATTTGCTTGTTCTTTCGGGTGCGAAGGTGAAGCAGTTGCTGAACAGAATCAATCGGCATAGATCAGATCCTAATCTTTTGCTTGGTCAATCAACATTGCGTCACCATAACTAAAGAAACGATAGCGTTCTTTTACAGCATGTTGATACGCATTCAAAATATAATCACGATTGGACAGGGCTGAAACAAGCATTAATAATGTTGATTCTGGAAGGTGGAAGTTAGTAATCAAACGATCTACTACTTTAAATTCATAACCAGGATAAATAAAAATCTGAGTATCACCAGTCCAGCCCTTCAGTTCGCCACCATTGGCTTGAGCCGCGCTTTCTGTTGCGCGTGTTGCAGTCGTTCCGACGGCAATCACTTTATTACCTCGATCTTTAGTGGCTTTAATCAACGCCATAGCTTCATCGCTGACTTGGCACCATTCACTGTGCATGATGTGATTTTCGATATCGGTTGTACGTACTGGTAAAAATGTACCTGCACCTACATGTAAAGTGACAAATGTCTTGTTTACACCTTTATCTTCTAAGTTTTTTTAATAGTTGTTCATCGAAATGCAGAGATGCCGTTGGAGCAGCAACGCTGGCAATTTTTGTAGGATCATTAAATACGGTTTGATAACGTACAGTATCAATATCTTCTGCTTCTCGGTTGAAGTAAGGTGGAATAGGCAATGCACCATACTGATCCAATACATCTAAGATTGGTTTGGAAAATTCCACCACATAGAGATTTTCATGGCGCCCTTGAACCGTAACTTTAACCTCATCTGATCCGACAAAAAGCTCAGCACCTGGTTTTGGTGAGTTACTTGCTTTGATATGGCAATGAGCAATAAATTGATCAAGCATTCTTTCAACCAGAACCTCAATCGCACCACCCGAAGCACGCTTACCTTTCAAGCGAGCTTTCATTACCTTGGTATCATTGAGAACTAATAAATCACCTTCATTAAACAGGTCTAAAATATCGGTAAATTGGTGATCATCATACTGACCATCCGCCTTAAGATGAAGCAGGCGAGAAGCACTTCGTTCTTCAAGAGGGTAACGGGCAATAAGTTCGTCTGGGAGTTCAAAGCTAAAATCAGATAGTTGCATAAGAATATAAAAATGGAATCAGCAAAAATTTTGGCATTAGTATATGCTTTTTTTGCCCAGTTCGAGCTGAGTTTGGTGGTTAAAAAAGCATAATGCATACTATTGATTTAAAAATAGGCGCTTGAGTCAGGTTATGCATTGACAAAGAAAAGAAAAACGATATTATACCGAACACAACCTTTCCCGAGGTGGTGAAATTGGTAGACGCGGCGGACTCAAAATCCGCTGTCAGAGATGACGTGTCGGTTCGAGTCCGACCCTCGGGACCAAATACTTAAAGGCCTTCAAGCATATTCAGACTTGAGGGCCTTTTTATTTGTTTTAAATAAATAAAGGAATTTTAAAATTTCAAATGAAGATTTGATGAATAATATAAGATAAGGATTGAGTAAATTTTATTTTAATAATAAATAGTTATGGTTTATTCAATCGATCTTCACTAGACGCTTACGTTTTATAAAGTACGACTCATGCTTTAGCTAGATATTCAGCCCTCAAAAATGCACTTTCTTAATATTTGAGAATGTATTAGTCTTGATGAAATAAGGTTTCATTTCTTTACTGTGAAATGAAAAAATAAAATGTAATCGATCATTATTCCCCTTTACTCCATGGCAGGATGTAGACATGAAAATAGAATTTATAGATGTCGATCAAGCTGATCAGCTCAGTGCCTGCAAAATGTCTCTTTTACTCGGAGTATCAACGCCAAAAAATCAACTTGAGAGTTTTTTAAGATTTGCGCGTGGCATTTTAAATGCGGAGTCAGCAATCTTAGCTTTTCATGATGAACCATATGTGTGGCATTCTTCTCCAAATGGATTTAAAGCTTTTAATGCCAATAAAAAAGCAAAATTATTACCATATTTCGCGGGTCAAACTTCGATCAGTCGTGATCATCCTAATTATTCATCTTTTTCAGCACATATTCATCAACTCGGAGTTGATCACGAGCGAATTATAGCCATTGATTTAAAAGTGAATGATGATTTTTCAATTGGTCAAGTGATTTTATTTGATAATCAGCACCAACCTTTTGATGATCAAAATTTAGAACTGGTTTATGATTTCTCAATGAGCTTAATTCGTATATTAGAGCTTCATTCGGATTATGCGGAACTCAAAGAATTATATGAACAACAATCGGCGCTTAATTTCAGTAAAACAAAATTCTTTCAAATCATTGCACACGATTTACGCGCACCATTTCATGGCTTATTAGGTTTTTCTGATGTATTGGCCAATGAGCGTGAAAGTTTGGATGAGGACAGTGTACAGAATATCGCTGAGTATCTACATGATACCGCTCAATCGACTTATAACTTATTGGAAAGCCTATTAAATTGGGCAATGGCTGAAGGTGGGAGATTTGTCTATCACCCTATTCAGTTTGAGCTTAAACAGGTGACAAAAATCGTTTTTGATGTTTTAAACACGTTGGCTGTGAAAAAAAATATTCAATTAATTGAAAGTGTGCCGCAAGAGTTAAAAGTCTTTGCCGACATTAATATGATCACATCAGTGATTCAAAACTTGGTATCCAATGCTTTGAAGTTTACTCATGTGGATGGAACTGGAAAAGTTTATATCGAAGCATCAAAATGCGATCAAGGTGTCGAAATTGCCATTCGAGATACAGGTTTAGGTATGACACCACAGCAAATTGAGAAGCTTTTTCAACCGGATTTGAAGGTATCTATTCGTGGTACATCTGGTGAAAAAGGTGCTGGTTTAGGTTTGGTGTTATGTAAAAGATTTGTTGATTTGAATCATGGTGAAATTTGTGTCAGTTCTCAACAAGGTCAAGGTACGACTTTTAAAGTCATATTACCTGAAGCAGACACTCATGCAGCGTTACCTGCCACCCCAAATACGAGTAATCAAACATCTTTGGAAAAAGTGAACTAAATAGTCCACAAATTGCGTAAGGACTGATATAAAAGAGTTTTAGATTTATTCAGGCTTTTTTTCAAATGAATGCTGATCAGTTGCAAAAAACTCTTAGAGCCAGTCAATACGCGGAACAAGTTTATAATTTACATCAAACATTATTAGAACAAGATTATTCATCTGATCAATTTAATAAATTTTTAAGTACTGAACAAATCTATCAAATTGTACAAAAAGAACTTGATGACATTCAGGATGAAAAAGAATGGATGCAAAAAATTCGAATTTTGCGAGCACGTTTAATGTTTCGGTGGATTTGGCAGGATGCGAACCGCCTCATTTCAGTTATTACATTGACTCGTGAGCTTTCAGACTTTGCCGATGCCAGTATTGATGCAGCCAAAAGCTTCGCTTATCGTCCATTGCAAGCCAAACATGGAGAGCCGATCGGCTATAACGGTAAGCTTCAAGACCTTATCGTGATTGCAATGGGTAAATTGGGGGCTCAGGAACTTAATTTATCCAGTGATATTGATCTTATATTTGCCTTCGATGAGCAAGGTGAAACCAATGGTCGTAAATGTATTGATGTTCAGCAATTTTGCATCCTTTGGGGGCAAAAAATTATTTATTTGTTGGAACATATCACCTCAGATGGATTTGTATTCCGAGTGGATATGCGATTGCGACCATGGGGTGATGGTTCAGCACTAGCAATCAGTCATGCGGCACTTGAAAAGTATCTCAGTCAACATGGGCGTGAGTGGGAGCGTTATGCATGGATAAAGGCGCGTATTGTTACAGGAGGAAAGGAAGGGGATGAGCTTCTGGAAATGACTCGACCTTTTGTATTCCGCCGTTATGTGGACTACACTGCTTTTGCAGCGATGCGTGAAATGAAAGCGATGATTGAGCGTGAAGTTCAACGTAGAAATATTGAAGATGATATTAAACTTGGTGCAGGTGGTATTCGTGAAGTCGAGTTTATCGTTCAAGTTTTCCAGTTGATTTATGGTGGTTCAAAACTTGAGCTACAAGACCGTCAATGTTTAGTGAGTCTACATCATTTGGGGGTTGTTGGATTACTTGAACCTGAAGTGGTGGATGAGCTTGAAAATGCTTATTTATTCTTGCGTCGTGTGGAACATGCCATTCAAGCGTTGAACGACCAACAAACTCAATCACTGCCTACAGAACCTGACCAAAGAAATCGCATCGTAGAGACACTTGGATTTGAGAGTTGGGATGCTTTCTTAAATGTTCTCAATGATAAGCGCGCTATAGTAACTTATCAGTTTGAGCATTTAATTAAAGAAAAAGAAGTAGATCCATTGGCTGAAAGCTTTAGCCAAATAGAGCAGCAATTGAATGAAGTTTTAGATGAGTCTGCTAAAAATTTGGTTCGTGAGTTTTGGTATGGACATGCCATCAAAAAATTACCCGCTAAAGCAGTTAATCGTTTAAAAGAGTTTTGGCCTCATCTGATTCAAGCTGTTCTCGAATCGGATAATCCACAAGTCGCTTTGGTAAGACTCATGCCACTGGTTGAATCTGTGATGCGGCGAACAGTCTATCTAGTGATGTTGATTGAAAGCAAAGGAGCATTACAGCGACTCGTTAAAATGGCGACTGTAAGCCCATGGATTTGTGAAGAGCTAACCCATTATCCAGTTTTACTCGATGAGTTTTTATCAATGGATTTTGAGCTACCTAAACGCCAAGATTTGGAGGATTCACTCAGACAGCAGCTGCTGCGTATTGAAATTGATCAAGTGGAAGATCAAATGCGCGTATTGCGCTTATTCAAAAAATCGAATGTTTTGACTGTAGCAGCAAGTGATGTATTGGCTGAAAGTCCACTGATGCGTGTGTCTGATGCGCTCACCGATATTGCTGAGGTTTCAGTTCAAGCAACTTTGAATTTAGCATATCAAATTACAGCAAAAAAACATGGTTACCCAGTAGATGCAGATGGTCAACGTTGTTCAAAAAATCATATGGCATTCAGTGTCATTGGGTATGGGAAATTAGGCGGTATTGAACTTGGGTATGGTTCAGACCTTGATTTAGTCTTTATCCACTATATGGATGAGCAGGCAGATACAGATGGCTTGAAACCAATTAGTGGTTTTGAATTTGCGATGCGTGTTGGGCAAAAGCTCATGTCGCTGATGACAACCCAAACTTTAGATGGTCGTGTGTATGAGATTGATACACGATTGCGTCCTTCAGGAGAAGCTGGGCTTCTCGTCACAAGCCTTAAGGCTTTTGAGCAATACCAACTTAAAAATGCATGGCTTTGGGAGCATCAAGCGATTGTTCGTGCGCGTAGTATAGCGGGTGAGCAAAGCTTAAGAGAAAAGTTTGAGGAATTACGCTGTCGTATTTTAACTTTGCCTCGAAATGAAGAAACGGTGAGAGCAGAAGTGCTAAAAATGCGTCAAAAAATGAAAGACCATTTAGGCTCATCAAATGAGCAAAAAAAAGATGGAATTTTTCATTTAAAACAGGATGCAGGTGGTATCGTTGATATCGAATTTATGGCACAGTATGCAGTATTAGCATGGAGTGGGACGAATCCTGATCTCGCCCATTACTCCGACAATGTACGAATCCTTGAGGATGCCGCAAAAACTGGCTGCTTATCCAGCGCCGATGCGACAGCATTGATTCAAGCTTATCTCCGTGAACGTGCCGAGAGTCATCGTTTAGCCCTTGCAAATCAATCCATGCAAGTGAGTGCTGCGAATTGGCTCGATACCCGTAAGGTCGTTTGCAAGCTATGGCAAAGATTAATAGATCCAACTGCATCAGTAGTTGGATAGAAATGACTGTGTATAAAAATTTGGAGTTTAGGTCATGAATTTGGCTGATCGTGATGGTTTTATTTGGCAAGATGGACAATTAGTTGATTGGCGTGAAGCAAAAACTCACGTCTTAACACACACTTTACACTACAGTATGGGTGTATTTGAGGGTGTCCGTGCCTACGAAACTCCGAATGGAACGGCAATTTTCCGTTTAAAAGAACACACTAAACGTCTTTTAAACTCTGCCAAAATTTATCAAATGAAAGTTCCGTTTGATCAGGCGGCATTAGAACAAGCTCAAATTGATGTGGTGCGTGAAAATAAATTAGCTTCTTGCTATTTACGTCCAATTATCTTTATTGGTTCGGAAAAGCTAGGTATTGCAGCGACGGATAATACAATTCATGCAGTGGTTGCTGCGTGGAGCTGGGGCGCTTACCTTGGTGAAGAAGCAATGGCGAAGGGTATTCGTGTAAAAACTTCTTCTTTTACACACCATCACCCTAACGTGACGATGTGTAAGGCGAAAGCATCAGGAAACTATACGCTGTCTATTTTGGCACACCAAGAAGTTGCGCACTCAGGTTATGACGAAGCAATGTTACTTGATCCACAAGGTTATGTGTGTCAAGGTTCAGGTGAAAACGTATTCTTAGTGCGTGATGGCGTGATTCATACCCCTGATATCGCTGGTGGTGCTCTTGATGGTATTACTCGTCAAACCATTATTACGATTGCGAAAGACCTTGGATATGACGTTGTAGAGCGCCGTATCACACGTGATGAATTCTATATCGCTGATGAGGCATTTTTTACAGGTACAGCGGCAGAAGTAACGCCAATCCGTGAATATGATGATCGTCAAATCGGTGAAGGTGTTCGTGGTCCAATCACAACACAAATCCAAAAAGCATACTTCGATGCCGTACAAGGTAAAGACCCTAAATATGCTCACTGGTTAACATATGTGAAGTAATTAATGCTTTGAAAAAAGGACTCAATTGAGTCCTTTTTTAATCATCTTTACCAAAAATATCTCTGGTATACACTTTATCTGCAACATCATTTAGTTTATCGCAATGACGATTACTAATAATTAAATCTGCTCTTTTTTTAAATTCTTCCAGTGTTTTGATGATTTTTGAGTTTTGAAATTTTTTCTCTGAAAGTGTGGGTTCGTAAATAATGATCTTGATTCCTTGTGCTTTGAGACGACGCATAACACCTTGTATTGCTGACGATCGAAAATTGTCTGAACCACTTTTCATGACCAAACGATATATCCCAACAACGCTAGGGCATCTCTCCAAAATAGACTGTGCAATAAAATCTTTGCGAGTAATATTCGCGTCTACAATGGCTTGAATTAAATTGCTTGGAACTTGGTCGTAGTTGGCGAGTAATTGTTTAGTATCTTTAGGAAGACAATATCCGCCGTATCCGAATGATGGATTGTTATAAAATTTACCAATTCGAGGATCTAAACAAACACCCTCGATCATTTGGCGAGTGTCCAATCGGTATATTTGAGCGTAAGTATCTAGTTCATTGAAGAATGCAACGCGCATAGCTAAATAGGTGTTTGCAAAAAGTTTGATTGCTTCTGCCTCGGTGGAGTCAGTGAACAAGACTGGACAATCTTTTTTATAAGCACCCTCTATGAGCATGTTTGCAAATTGATGTGCTCGTTCAGAATTTTCACCCATTATAATTCTTGAAGGATATAAGTTATCCAGCAATGCTTTTCCTTCTCTGAGAAACTCAGGTGAAAATATAATATTCTGTGTTTCAAATTTACTTTTTAGTTGTTGGGTGTAACCTACAGGAACTGTCGATTTGATAATGATCGTCGCTAATGGATTGATACTTAAAATCTCAGTGATCACGGATTCAACACTTGAAGTGTCAAAATAATTGGTTGTAGGGTCATAATCAGTTGGTGTCGCAATAAGAATATAGTCTGCCTGAAAATATGCATCCACAGCATTAGTTGTTGCTTTAAAGTTTAATGGTTTATTACTTAGAAAATCAGAGATTTCTGTGTCTTGTATAGGTGAGATTTTCTTGTTCAATAAATTTACTTTATTTTGATCAATGTCTAAGGCGGTGACTTCATGATGTTGCGCTAAAATCATCGCATTTGAGAGACCGACGTACCCAGTGCCGACAATAGTAATTTTCATTATTTTAGTTCAAGCCAGATTAAATTTAATTTGACAAAATAGGGTTTCTAAGACGTGACAATTTAATGAAGATTTGATTTCAATTTTGACGAGTTTGAATTCTTATCGTTCAAGAATATTTTAACTCTGTGGTATGATGCAGCTATTGATTAGGTGGAATAAAACGGCATGTCAATACATGAAAACAATGTCTTATTAGAAGAAGAGATTGCACAAGAACAGAACATTGTTTTGTGTATGAAGTGGGGAACCAAATATGGTTCTGAGTATGTGAATCGTCTTTACAATATGGTGAAACGACACACGACTGTTGATTTCCAGATGGTTTGTCTCACTGACCGTACAGAAGGAATTGATCCAAATGTTAAATGCTTTCCTATTCCACCGTTAGCATTGCCTGAAGGCGCGCCTGAGCGTGGTTGGAACAAACTTTCAACTTTTGAGCCTGACTTATATGGCTTAAAGGGAAACGCGCTATTTTTAGATTTGGATGTTGTTATCGTTGATAACATGGATGATTTTTTCACTTATCCAGGTGATTTTTTAATTATTCACGACTGGAAACGACCATGGCGAATCACAGGTAATAGCTCAGTATATCGTTTTAAATTGGGCGCTTTCCCTGGATTATTACCATATTTTCGTGAGAACTTTGATGAGATCCGAAAAAAATTCCGTAATGAACAAGCCTATTTGTCATGGTATGTAGATAAACATGCGAAGCAAACCTATTGGCCAGATAGCTGGTGTAAAAGTTATAAATATCACTGTTTACAAAAAATCCCAATGGCGTTTTTTAAGCCACCAGTAAAACCTGAAGGTGCTAAAATTATTATTTTCCATGGTGAGATTAATCCACCTGATGCTGTGAATGGTGGCGGTGGTAAATGGTACCGCTATGTGTTGCCAAGTCAATGGATTAAGGATGCTTGGCAGTAACATTGTTGATGAGTACTGATTTAAATATGCAGCAAAGCTTAGATATTGTCATTGCATGGGTTGATGGTCAGGATGTTGAGCTTCAGCAAAAACGTCAATCTTATCTTCGGGATACCGATGTTAAAATTGAGAATACTCGCTATGCTAGTAATAATGAAATTTATTATAATATTGCCTCGATTTTAAAGTATGTACCTTATGCTAGGCATATTTACATTGTTACAGATCAGCAGAAACCTCAGTGGATAGATGAGTTTGAGCAACAAGGTTTAGTTATAAAAGATCAGATTAGAATCATTGATCATCAAGTTTTGTTTGCAGGTTATCAGAATTATTTACCAACATTTAACTCCCTATCCATTGAAATGATGCTATGGAATATTCCTGATATTTCACCGTATTTTTTGTATTTGAATGATGATTTTTTCTTTAACTCACCTTCTGCTTTAGAAGATTTCATTGTAAATGATCAAATAAAAATATATGGTCATTGGAGTTCAAGCACAGCTTTAAAAATAAAGTTTAAATGGCGCGATTGGCTCAATAAGACGTTAAATAAAACACCTAAAGCTAAATATACAATGGCACAAATGCTGAGTGCTGATGTAGTAGGTCTCAATCGTTATTTTGAGATTCACCATCGCCCACATGTATTAGTACAATCACGACTTGCTGCATTTTTTAAAGCACATCCACAACTTTTAATTGAACAGATTTCGCCAAGATTCCGAAGTTTTTATCAGTTACTGCCAGTAGGACTCAGTAATCATCTATGTATTCAAAATCATAAAGCAATTTTATTACCAGATGTTGATATTGCGTATCTGAAAAATGCAGATGGTATTGATAATTTTAATCAAGCACTACAGCAAACAGATATTCCTTATGGGTGCGTTCAGAGTTTAGATCAATTTACAGCTGATCAAAGACAGCAAGTAATTGATGCCCTAAATGCCAAATTTAAGAACTACTTACCACAGTCTCTTCTAGACCAAGAGTAAATTATGAAAGTTGTAACTTATTTAATTAATCTAGATGGTAGTGATCAACGTCTAGAACAGGCATCAAAACAGTTAAATTCAGTGAATTGGCCATTTGAAAAATTTTCTGCATTTGATGGACGTGGTAAAGCGTTGACAGAATTCAGTCAATATGATGACCTTGGTGCACAAGATCTTTTAGGGCGTCGCTTGATGAGTTCAGAGTTAGGGTGCTATTTAAGTCATTATGGCTGTGCACAAAAATTCTTAACAACCGATGCTGACTACTTGGTTGTACTCGAAGATGATATGAAAATAAATGCTAATTTTCATCAGCAATTACAAGCTATATTGCATTATTTAGATACGCACGAAAATTTAGATTGGTATTTAGTAAATATTGCTGCAAAAAAGAAAAAGTTCGCAAAAGATATTATCAGTTTGAACTCAGTGAGTTTATGGCATGCCTATTATTTTCCAATTCGTGGTTTGGGTTTAATTTGGTCACGTGAAGGAGCAAAAGCATTTTTGCAAGCAGGTCAAATTATTAATATGCCTGTGGATATTTTCTTTCAGACATGGTTGAGTAAAAATGGAAAGGGATTAGGTGTTTGGCCACCCCTAGTTAAACCAGCTGGCATCGATAGTGATATTCTAGGAACTGTCCAGAGCCAAGGAATTTTACGTAAAGAAAAAGAAAATAGATCTGCATCATATGGGTTTAAAAAACAAAAACGCATGTGGCGTGATCGTTATTATGCCTTAAAACACAAATACTTAAACTAAAAATAGATTTAACGGAAATTTTTGCTGGAATTGATATGAAAATATTCAAAAAACTATTTTATAAATATTTGTTTTTATTAAAATTTCATCAAAAAAAACAAAATTATCAATCTGACATTGAAAATTATGCAGATCTTATAGTTTTAAACCCTAATCTTCAGCTAATTAATAAAACAATACCTAAGATTATTTGGTTGTATTGGGAAGGTGTAACACCACCTTTAGTAGAGAAGTGTATTGCACAAATACAAAAATTGCACTTAGATTATGAAGTAAATATTCTAGGTCCTGATAATATCGGAGAATATTGTTCATTCGATTTAAATAATGATGTTGTAAAAAAGGCAACTGCTCAACAACGTGCAGATTTAATTCGCTTTAACTTAATTTATCAGTACGGCGGTATTTGGTTGGATGCAAGTATTATTACATACGAAAAATTAGATTGGATTAATGATTTAGTTCAACAACAGAGAGTCGAAGGATTTTCTTATTATCGTGCTAAAAATACTATACAAATTGAATTTCCAGTACTTGAAAATTGGTTATTAGCTAGTACTGCTAAAAATAAATTTTTTCAACACTGGTTTAATGAATTGTATTTTGCTATTGAAATTGGGCCAAAAAATTATATCCAGCAAATTCGTAAAATGGAAAATAGTCGGGATATTTTTCAAGAAATTGGGCGTTTAGAATATCTCGTAGCATATGTGGCATGCCAAAGAATAATGAGATTATATCCTGTAAGTATGGTACTGATTAATTGTGATAAAAATGCTCTTATATACCAAGTAACAAATCAATGGATTAAAGAAAAAGTTTTAATTGACCTAGCAATTAATTTTGCACCTAATGAGAAGCCTAAAGTGATAAAACTGGCAGGTAAAGAGCGTGTTATTTTAAATGATTATCTGATTAGAAAAAAATATTTAAAAAATACACTAATTGATTTCTAAAAGTTTTTTTTATTACGGGATTGAGAGGATTATAAATGAGTAAAGTTAGACCAATTATTATGGCTGGAGGGAGTGGAACTAGATTGTGGCCACTTTCAAGAAATCAATTTCCTAAGCAGTTTTTAAAACTTGGTCAGAATAAATTTTCATTATTGCAAAGTACAATACTAAGATTAGAGGGGCTCAATTTCGAAGAACCAATCATCGTTTGTAATGAAGAGCACCGTTTTTTAGTCGCTGAACAAATGAGAGAAATTGGGATTAAGCCCATTATAATATTGGAGCCTGCAGCTAGAAATACTGCACCAGCAATTACACTTGCAGCAATGTATCTAAATAAAATAAAAGAAAAAAGTGTTATGTTGGTTTTGGCGGCAGATCATATCATTGAAAAAGTGGCTGAGTTCCACATCAAAATTAACAATGCTATTGATTTAGCAGTACAAAATAAACTAGTAACCTTTGGTGTTGTGCCAACACATCCAGAAACAGGTTATGGATATATAGAAATAGGTCATAAATACCTAAGTGGATACAACGTAGATAATTTTATTGAAAAACCAACATTAGAAGTTGCTAAAGGTTTCTTTAAAAATAAGAAACACCTATGGAATAGTGGCATGTTTGTTTTTTCAAATGATCAATTTTTAAAGGAATTGCACGAATTTTCGTCTGACATATATAATGTTTGTTTAGAATCTATTAAAGCTATTAAATTTGGTGACGATTTTATTCGGATTGACAAAAAAATATTTGAAAAGTGCCGATCTGAATCTATTGATTATGCAGTTATGGAAAATACGAACAATGCTGTTGTTGTCTCTTTAGATGTAGGCTGGAGTGATGTGGGATCTTGGTCAGCATTATGGGAAATATCTCCGAAAGATAAAAATAATAATGTATGTGTTGGAGATATTTTAATAGACAGTAGTAATAATAATTATTGTTATAGTGAAACTCAATTAGTTTCACTATTAGGCGTAGATAATTTAATTGTCGTAAATACTAAGGATGCTTTATTGATAGCAAATAAAAATAATGTTCAAGAAATAAAGAAAATTGTAGGTTACTTAAAGGAAAATAATAGAAATGAGGTTGAAAATCATAGAGTGGTGCATAGACCTTGGGGAGTATATGACTGTATAGATCAATCAGATAGATATAAAGTAAAGCGTATTACTGTAGAGCCAGGCCACAAACTATCTATGCAGTTACACTATCATCGTTCAGAGCACTGGATTGTCGTGAAAGGTACAGCTAAAGTATATAAAAATGGTGAAACATTCCTGCTAAGTGAAAATCAATCTATATATGTTCCATTAGGTGAAAAGCATTCTTTAGAAAATCCAGGTAAAGTACCATTGGAATTGATAGAAGTACAATCAGGAAGTTATTTGGGGGAAGATGATATTGTGCGTTTTGATGATCTATATGGACGAAATTAGATAGTGGCTATTCCTAAAATTATTCATCAAACTTATCGTACAAAAGTACTACCTTCTGATATTGAAAAGATCATTTCAGATTTAAAACAATTGAATCCAGACTGGGAGTATCGCTTTTATACAGATGATGATATTTTAAATTATATTAAGTTGAATTATGAACCAAGAATACTAAATTCTTACTTGGCAATTAATCCTATATATGGTGCGGCTAAAGCAGATTTTTTTAGATATCTACTCCTATATAGGGAAGGTGGAGTGTATCTAGATATTAAGAGCACTTGCATATATCCTTTAAATACAGTTATTCATGATGATGATAAATTCATTATTACTCAATGGCAAAATGAAAAAGGTCAGATTAATGAAGGTGCTGGTTTATTTGATTATTTAATAAATGACTTAGGTGTGGATAATGGTGAATATCAGCAGTGGTTTATTATTTCTGAGCCTAAGTCTCCTTTTTTGAAACAAGTAATAAGTCATGTTGTAAATAATATTGATAATTATAAACCTTGGAAATATAAGTTAAATAGTTATGGTAAAAAAGGAGTTTTGTTTGTAACAGGTCCTGTAGCGTACACTAAAGCTATTCAAGAGGTAATTGAAGATTTTCCACATAGATTTGAACGATATGATAAAAATTTAGGTTTTATTTACAATGCTCTAAATAATAAATCTCATACAAAAGTTCTATCTAAACATTACGCTAATTTTAAAGAACCAATTGTTAGGAAAGGTGTTATATTGAACTTTATATTTTCTTTTTATATATCAGTGTTGAGAATTCTCAAAAATTTCAAAATATAAATTATATTTTAAATTTTGGTATACAGTTGTTGAGTGAGCATTAAATGATTTGGATTAACTTGTCGAATATTTTAAAGGTTTCTAAATTTAGTGGAATTGCACGTACTGAGTATGAACTAACAGTCTATGCATATAAATTAAAAAAATTAGGATTGGAAATTAGATTTAGTACATACGATCCAACAATTGGATTTGTTGAAGTAAATGATATTGTTATCGAAAAAATTATATATGATTTGAAAAATAATCACGTTAATTTAAATTCAAAACTTTCTTTCTATCCTAAGCTAAAAAGAAGTTTTTTAAAAAGATTAATTCAATGTAAACTTTTTTTTAAATCGGTCACTTATCCATATAGTAACAATGATATTGTAATTATTGTCGGTCAGGATATGATTTCTGGTGAAATGCTAGCTTTTTCTCATATAAAATCAAAAATAAAATTAGAATTAAAGTTGCTTTGCCATGACCTGATTCCCATTAATTTCCCTCAATTTTTTCCAGATCAAAACGTAAAATTATTTACTAAATATATGAAGCAAGTTACAGATTCGGTTGATAAATTTTATTGTAATTCAGAATATACGAAGAATGAACTTATTAGTTTTTATAAAAAAAATAATTATGATATTAGACCAATGAAAACTGTAACACTGGGTTGTGATTTATTTAGTAAAGAAAATTTTCTTGAACCTGGCTCATTAGTTAATAATATTTTTAGTGAAAAATATTTATTATTTGTTTCAACAATTGAAGTAAGAAAAAATCATGAACTAA
The DNA here is from genome assembly GCF_000632455.1 of Acinetobacter sp. Ver3. Taxonomy (GTDB): domain Bacteria; phylum Pseudomonadota; class Gammaproteobacteria; order Pseudomonadales; family Moraxellaceae; genus Acinetobacter. The sequence goes on along the minus strand of NZ_JFYL01000009.1, from coordinate 35,880 downwards.
TTTATAATATGTATTTAGAATTGATTAATAATGGTGTTAAAAATCTACCAAAAGTCTACTTCGTAGGTCGTCGGGGGTGGAAAGTTGAAAGCTTTTTAAATAAATTTGATCTAGACTCGAGAGTGAAAGATAAAATAATAATTCTTGAAGGTATTTCTGATAGTGATTTAATAAATTTATATAAAAACTGTTGGTTTACACTATATCCTTCATTCATAGAAGGTTATGGTTTACCTGTAGCGGAAAGCCTTTCATTTGGAAAATATTGTCTTTGTTCAAGCGCAGGTTCGTTGCCAGAAGCTGGAGGAGATTATATTGATTATTTGAGTCCCTATGAATTAAATGAGTGGGTCAGCAAATTTAAATTTTTAATTGAAACGCCAGAGTACATAATGCAAAAAGAAGAACTAATAAAACAAAATTATAAACCAACATCTTGGCAAACATTCGCTCAGCAAATTTTGGAATTAGATGATTTCAAAAACATAGATAGGTGAGTATGCTGTGATTTAAGTTTGTCGATTAACTAGCCAGAAAGTTTAATTACTTATCTGCATTTCCTTTAATCACCATATAAATAAGTGCGGCGATTGAACCAAATGCGGCAATAAAACTACTCGTACTAAAGAACACGATACGCTGATAAGTGGTGAGGTTAAATAATTGTTCATTCAAGATATAACGCATAAATGCCCATTGCACGATGCAAAATACAATAATAATGATTGTATGACGACGAACATCAGGACGCATAGCCATATGAATGAACTCTTAAATATTTTCTGAGATTATGCCATTTTTGAGCGTTTATCTCAATGAAATAAAAACCCTGCAGTTGCAGGGTTTTTATTTAGATCAACAAACGTTATTCTTGTGATTCAGCTTTTGGTTTTTCACGTAAGCGAATACCAAGATCACGAAGTTGAGTTGATTCAACTGGTGCAGGAGCTTGTGTTAAAGGACATTCCGCAGTTTTCGTTTTCGGGAATGCAATCACATCACGAATAGAAGAACCACCTGTCATTAACATCACAAGACGATCTAAACCGAATGCTAAACCACCGTGTGGAGGTGCACCATAACGTAAAGCGTTCAATAAGAAGCTGAATTTCTCTTCTGCCTCTTCTTCACCAATACCTAATGCTTCAAAAATTGCTTTTTGCATTTCTAAGTTATGAATACGAAGCGAACCACCACCGATTTCAGTACCGTTAAGTACCATATCGTAAGCAACAGACAATGCAGCACCTGGGTTATTCTTCACTTCTTCAACGCTAGATTTTGGTAATGTGAATGGGTGGTGAACAGAGGTCCATTTACCATCATCAGTTTCTTCAAACATTGGGAAATCAACAACCCAAAGTGGTGCCCACTCGCAAGTTGCCATCTTCATGTCATGACCGACTTTGATACGTAAAGCACCCATTGCATCGTTTACAACTTTCGCTTTATCTGCACCGAAGAATACGATATCGCCATTTTCAGCACCCACACGTTTTAATAGATCAAGCACGATTGGCTCGATGAATTTCACGATAGGAGATTGTAAGCCTTCGATACCTTTTTCAAGTTCGTTAACTTTGATATACGCCAAACCTTTTGCACCGTAGATACCTACAAACTTAGTGTACTCGTCGATTTGGCTACGTGGAAGAGAGCCTGCACCCGGTACGCGAAGCGCAACAATACGACCTTTAGGGTCTTTAGCAGGACCTGCGAATACTTTGAACTCTACGTCTTGCATTAAATCTGCAACGTCAACGAGTTTAAGTGGAATACGTAAGTCAGGCTTGTCAGACGCATAGTCGCGCATTGCATCTGCATAGGTCATACGTGGGAACTTATCAAATTGAACATTAAGAAGTTCTTTAAACATCTTAACTGTTAAACGTTCCATTAAATCCATGATGTCATCGTCGCTCATGAACGATGTTTCAACGTCGATTTGTGTGAATTCAGGCTGACGATCAGCACGTAAGTCTTCGTCACGGAAACATTTAGCAATTTGGTAATAACGATCAATACCACCCACCATTAACAATTGTTTAAACAACTGTGGTGATTGCGGAAGAGCGTAGAAACTACCATTTGATACACGGCTTGGAACTAAATAGTCACGCGCACCCTCAGGAGTCGCACGTGTCAAAATAGGTGTTTCAACGTCTAAAAATCCATTTTCTTCGAAATAGTTACGAATAAGGTTTGTTAATTTAGAGCGGAAACGTAAACGCTCTAACATTTCTGGACGACGAATGTCCAAGAAACGATACTTCAAACGAATTTCTTCTGAAATATTAGTATTATCATCATTTAATGGAAATGGTGGAGTTTCAGACGCTGCTAGAACTTCAATTTCTTTACCTAATACTTCGATTTGACCACTCACCATGTTGGCATTTTCAGTACCAGCATAACGACGGCGAACACGACCAGTAATTTTTAATACAAATTCAGAACGAGCTTTATCAGCTGTTTCGAAAGCTTCTGGTGTATCAGGATCAATAACCACTTGAACTAGACCATCACGGTCACGCATATCAAGGAAAATTACACCACCATGGTCACGGCGACGGTGTACCCATCCGCAAAGTGTAACGGTTTGATCAATTTGAGCTTCGGTTAATGAACCGCAGTAATGAGTTCGCATCATAGCGTTAAAAATCCAACTATATGGGTTAATGAAAGCGTATACGTAAACAGCGTAACGCCTTTATACAAAGGGTGAATTATGCCTCTTTGAGACTACAGTCACAAGGAGAAGATTATGAAAGCACTATTATTTAATGCAAATTTAAAATTAAGACGATCCTTCGAATAATTCCAATTGATCTAGGATTTGAAAAACAAGCGCACAAATCGCAAACGTCAATAGAAAGCCTCTAAAGAAATAATTAATTGAGAAGCCAATGTAACCATATAGGTCATTTAAAATGGCTGTATTGTAATTAGAGTTGAAATGAATAAATCCAAATAATCCACCTAATATTGCAATTAGCACGGATACCACAGCAAAAATAGTGATAGAACGAGTTACTCTGAATGGTTGACGGTAAGTACAAAAATACTGTTTTGCAAACCATAAAATAAAGGGTAAAACGATAATAGAGGTACCGACCTGTAAAATTCGATGGAGGGAGTAGTGTTGTCCGAAAAGATTGATTTGCTTAGCTAATAGATCATGAAAAGCAAAGGTTCTGTAATCAACATGAGTTAAACCATCCCAAAGGATATGACTGCTGATACCCAAGATTAATGAAATATTGATCAGCACCAAGAATTGAAAGACAGATCTAAAGTTCGAGAGTTTTAAGGGATTGTAAATACCAATCCATCTAAAAAAAGTAGGTCGTAATAGTGCATACCACAATAGACAGAATGCCATTCCCACCAATAAATTGGGATATAGCAATGCGCTCCATTGATGTGAGATTTGGATATGTTCGTCTGTAAAAAGACGAAATAAGTCAGGGACCATGCAACCAATTGCTAGAGCAGAAATAGGAAGTGTTCCTTTCGATGCTTTATGCAAAATTGGTGCGAGTACAGCATGTGAAATTGTAAAGGGCATTGCAGAAATATATCAAAAAAATGCTATCCGAATTTTATAGATTAACATTGATATGTAACCCATTGGTTTAATTATATGAAGGTAATTAATTTGGAGTAAATGAATGAAATATGATTGAAGTTTGGTTGAAATGTTATATTATAACAACAATTGTAAATTCTCGAATTTTGAGCTTGTCGTATGAACTTTCATAAAAATATCATTACTGCCTCCGTCTTGGCAGTGATAGCATCCGCAGCACATGCTGATCAAAAACAAAAAAATGTTCAATTAGATACAATTTCTTCTACCGCACATCCATTGGTTCAAACAGCTGCTGACTTCGCTGTAGCAGATCATGTGATTGATCAAAAAAAATTATCTGAAAGACCAACAACCATAGGTGATGCGTTAGCCGATGAGTTGGGTGTTTATTCTAATCAGTATGGAACAGGTGCAAGTCGTCCTGTGATTCGTGGCCAAGATGGACCGCGTGTAAAAGTTTTACAGCATGCTTCTGAAACTGCTGATGTATCAACACTTTCTCCTGACCATGCCGTAACGGTTGATCCTATTTTGGCGAAGCAAGTGGAAGTTATCCGAGGACCTTCAACATTACTGTACGCAGCTGGAACTGTGGGTGGTTTAGTCAACGTGACTGATCAAAAAATACCGACACAAATGCCAGCTAATGGTCTAGAGGGGCAAGTGGGCGTCCGCTACAACTCTGGGAGTGATGAAAAACTTGCGAGTGCAGGTGTAACAGCAGCTATAGGTGAAAATTTTGCACTTCGTGTTGAAGGCACGAAGCATAAAGCCAATGATTATATCCCTTTCAAAGGTTACTTCACTGAACATCATCATGAGGGTGAGACAGAGTCTCATCGTGAAAGTGCAAAACGTGTAGAAAATACCTTCTCAGAAGGTCAAACAGTTAATGTCGGCGGCTCATGGATCCATGATCGAGGTTTTGTGGGGCTGTCATATAGTAATCGACAAGATAAATATGGATTACCAGGTCATAGTCATGAATATCATGGATGTGAATTGCATGGAGATCATTTCCATTGTCCACCACCTAATTCAGCGCACGACCATGAACACGAAAATGCTGCAGGTCCATGGGTTGACTTAAAATCTGAGCGTTATGATCTACGAACTGAATTAAATGATCCATTAAAAGGGTTTGAAAAGCTGCGAGCTCATTTAAGTTTTACAGATTATGAGCATGATGAACTAGAAGAAAATGAAGTTATTAGTAACTTTAAAAGTAAGGGCTATGATGGTCGTTTAGAGTTGGTTCATATCCCGTTGTTAGGTTGGGAGGGTGTTGTAGGTGTACAAGCATCTCAGCAAAAAATAAAACTTAATGCGCCTGAGGGACATGACCATGATGAAGTTGATCATGGTGACCATGATCATAGTGATCACGATCATGAACATCATGGTCATAGTCATGATGTTCTGATGGCGGATACAAAAACCAATAAGTACAGTTTATTTGCACTAGAACATAAACAGCTTGGTCCTGTGCATGTCGAATTGGGCGCTCGTGTAGACCATCAAAAAATTGATGTCGATTCCAATCAAAAGAACTACTCAGGGACTGCTGTTTCAGGATCAGCTGCAGCTAATTGGGAGTTCGCGCCAAATTATAAGTTGTCTCTAGTGGGGTCTCATCAACAACGTTTACCGCTAGCTCAAGAGTTATATGCAGATGGTCTTCATTTTGCAACAAACACATATGAGCTAGGTAATCCAGATATTGATAAGGAAACATCAAATAATCTAGAGTTAGGTCTCCATTATGAAGGTGATCAGCTCGATTATCATGTTCATGTTTATCACAATTGGTTTGATGACTATATTTATGGTGCAACTTTAGCTCAACAAGGCAATTTACGTGGTCTTAAATATACGCAGGATAAGGCACGTTTTTATGGAACTGAGGCTCAGCTAGGCTATCAAATTAATGATACTTACAAGGTGAGTGTGTTTGGTGATTATGTAAGAGGCAAGATAGAGGGGGAAAATGCTCCACGTGTTCCTGCTGGACGACTTGGTACAAAGGTGGAAACCAATTTTGCTGATGGTTGGTCTGGTTTAGCTGAGTATTATCATGTATTCAAGCAAGATAAATTTGCTGACTTTGAAAAAGAAACCCAAGGTTATAACATGGTCAATGTTGGTGTGTCTTATGCTGGGCAGTTAAACAATCGCAACGATTATCGGGTTTATTTAAAAGCAAATAACTTGTTGGATGATCAGGTTTATTCGCACAATTCATTTTTATCGAATATTCCACAAATTGGACGTAATTTCACCGTTGGTGTTGAATACGGATTCTAATTTACTCCAAAGTGTTAAAAACAGTTTAATGCTTGAAAAAAGGTAAATTAAAACCTAGTCTGAAAGTATCGGACTAGGTTTTTTGTTATGCGTCTATTTAAACGAATTCACCAAAAATTAAATTGGTCAAACCGACGTTATGTTGGTCTGATTCTTGGTATGCTGACCATTGGCTATTTAGCTTCAGCGCTTTATCATATTTATAAACCATTACCAGAAGGGCTTAATTACTCCGGTAAATTACGGCATGCAAATGTGAAATTCCTAGCAGACCAAACTTATATAGACACGGCTGGTCAGCGACAGCAGCATCAGATTTTTGATGAAATTCTCAATCTTATTGAGCAAGCGCAAACCACAATTGTGTTAGATATGTTTCTGTTCAATCCTGAAACTGGTCAGTCTCAAAATCAACATCGCGCATTAACACGAGAACTGACTCAAGCACTTATTAAAAAAAAGCGTCTAACACCGAATATTGAAATTAAATTAATCACTGATCCTATAAATTCAGTTTATGGTGGAATAATCCCAGAGCACTATCGACAACTCAGACAAGCAGGAATTGATGTCATAGAAACTGATTTATCACCATTACGCGCATCGAATCCACTGTGGTCGGGCATTTGGTATTTTTGTTGTCAGAGTTTAGGAAATAATGCTGAGAAAGGTTGGTTAAGTAATCCTTTCGGGGAAGAAAAAATTACCATTCGAAGTTATTTAAATCTTTTTAATTTTAAAGCGAACCATCGTAAAACCATCATAGTGGATACATCCGAGGGATGGAAAACACTAGTGACTTCGATGAATCCGCATGATGGAAGCTCACGTCATTCTAATGTAGCACTTGTGGTCGAAGGGCATACAGCTGTCGATATTTTAAAAACTGAACAATCAGTGGCTTTATTTTCTAAAGCAAATATTCCAATGGTTATTGTGGGAGATGTACCAGAAGATAAACAGTTGCAGCAAGTTCAAGTACTGACAGAAAAGGCAATATATGATGAACTGCTGAAACTGATTGAATCTGCTCAAGGTGCTGATGCAAAAATAGATTTGGCAATGTTCTATTTATCAGAGCGAAAAATTATTGAAGCCTTAATTGAAGCTCACCAACGCGGTGTTGAAGTTCGTGTATTACTAGACCCGAACAAAGATGCATTTGGACGTACTAAAAATGGTATTCCAAATCGTCCTGTCGCGACAGAGCTCTATAAAGCTGGAATAGACGTACGCTGGTGTAATACACAAGGTGAGCAGTGCCATTCAAAAATGATTATTAAGCGTAGTTCAGATCAGGTTGAACTGATTTTGGGGTCGGCTAATTTTACTGCTCGTAATTTGAAAAATTATAATTTAGAAACTGATTTACGTGTTATTGGCTCTTCAAATCAGCAAGTTTTTAAAGATGCAGTACAGTATTTTGATACTGCTTGGATGAATTTAGAGGGTAAGCAAATGAGTGTTGATTACTCAGAATATGCAGAAGATTCAAAAATGAAATATGCCATTTATCGATTCATGGAATGGAGTGGTCTCTCAACCTTCTAAAAAAAATCCCTCTAAAGAGGGATTTTTTCATTTATGGATTCGGTGGAACTAATTTATCGAGTTCCTTATCATCAATCTGATCGAGCTCTTTAATGTCAGTTTTAATTTTCCACTTAGACTCATCCTCAACAGGTTGAGGTAAACGTGCTTCTAACCAATCACAAACCACATCTGGCGTAAAATCAGGATGATTACACTGAATCACCCAAGATAAGAATTGTTTCGCCTCACCATTCATATAGGGTGGAGGAGACACAGGTAAAAACTGAGTGGGTAGGCGTTCATTTTTAGAAATGTAATTCAATACATGACCAAGTTCTTGAACCGTTTGCCAAGCTAAGGCATGGTCGATATTGATTTGAAATTTAAACCACCATGCATGTTCACCATCAGTGCCATAAGAATCGATAAAGTTTTCTTGGACACTCGGAACTTTACAAAAAAATTGGTGCAGGCGATCAAAACTCATTTCAGGCACGGTGGATAATCTCGCAAAGTTAAAAATGGTTAGTCTAGCAGATTTACAAACAGACTCATGCAGATAAATAAAAGGTCTAAAGTATTAAATTTAAAATTTTAAATAATGTTCAAGATTTCTACATGATTGATCTATATTTAAGCTTTAGAATGAATTTTTAAAATAAAAGTAATCTTAAATTTGGAATGAGGTAATAGAGATGAACAATACATTATTGGTTAAGACTCTATTGGGTTCAGTGGTTCTTTTAATAACGAGTCATACTTTTGCAGATAGTTGGGCTAATTACCAAGGTTCTAAGGTTAGACCTGTAAAACCAACACAGATTCCAATATATACTGGTAATGCAGATCGTCTAAGTAAGCCAGTCCCATTGCAACAACCACGTTTTGCTCAGAATAGACCTCAATTACAGCGACCATATCCTCCTTATCCAGCGTATCCGCAACAGAATGGGATTACAGTGATCTACCAACAGTCTTTACCGACCACGGCGACATATTCTAGCAAGCAGTCAAGCTTCGTAAATGGGCAGGGTGGTACTATTGAAATGAGTCAGTATATGCCGATTTCAGATTGGCGTCGTTATGGTCTTCCTGCACCACAAGTTGGAATGCATTGGATATACCAAAATGGTCGATATATCCAGATGCCAAATGATCGTTAGATGCTTGATCCAATTTGTCTAAGCCATTTTTATCTAAGCCAACTCATCATCTTCAGGGCGTGGTGTTTTTCCAAGTGGTAAAGGTTTATCTTGGTGTTTATCTCGGATCACTGATGGAAAATTCCAAGAAGCAAAACGCACGACCAATATAGCGAATGCTAGGATTAAAATTGATCCTGTAATAATGACTAAATCAATATCAGCTTTATGGTCATGTTGAATATCAGAAATTAACAGACGTGTCAGGGCAGTGATGGCGATATAGATCAGAAATCTGACGGGCATATGATTGGTCTTAAAATAAATACCTACCATCGCACCTAGTTCTAAATAGATAAATAACAACAGAATGTCATCAATCGTTGCATATTGTTTTACCGTAAGAATATCAATCACGGTATGTCCTGCAGACCAAATTACCATGCAGCCAATAATAAAGAGCGCAATATAGTGGAAGCTCTCAACTGCTAGATTTCCAAAACGATCTAATAAGGATTCGATTTTTTCTACGCTAATATCTTTTTTACTCATGACATCTCCTCCTTTGAAAAAACCTGATGGTTTCATTGGAGTGATGCAAAATTCATGCTCATCTTATGCCTAAGCAGGGAAGACTATTATGAGTTGCTTTGAAAATAAGCAAATTCAGGTAAAAAAAGCCTGAAGAATCAGGCTTTTTTAAGATAAAACTTATGATTGATTTGTGAAGTAATCCTCGCTAAATCCCATCACGATTTCAGAGCTAGCTTTGATGCGAGCTAAACGTGTATTTAATTCAGGTAAAACGCGTTGGATGTAGTAGTTCACCAAAGATAATTTGTTCTCATAGAACTCACCTGATTTTTCACTCGCAGCTTTAGCAATTTTAGCAAACATATAGGTAAAGCTGAGTAAGCCTACCGCATGTAAATAATCAACCGCAGCAGCATTCGCATAATCAGGATTTTCCGCAGCACGTTCAAGAACAACTTGAGTAATCAATTCAAGTTCAGTTGCAGCATCAAGAGTGGCATCTTTGATGTAATTTAAGTCCGCATCTAATGCATTTGCAAAGTCACGAATTTCTTCGATATATTCTGCGATGAATTGACCATTACATTTAATCGTTTTACGACCAATCAAATCTTGTGATTGAACGCCGTTCGTGCCTTCGTAAATTTGTGAGATACGAAGATCACGGATACATTGTTCCATGCCCCATTCACGAATATAGCCGTGACCACCAAAGACCATTTGGGCATCTAGAGTCGCATTGAAAGCAGTGTCTGTTAAATATGCTTTTGCGATTGGTGTGAGCAAAGCAACACGATTATTTGCTTTTGCAACTGCTTCTGGATCTGTCGAGAACTTTGTAATGTCAAGTTGTTGACCTACGTATACTGCAAATGCACGTGAAGCTTCATTGTTCGCACGAGCATTTAAGAGCATACGACGTACATCACCGTGTACAAGAATACTATCAGCAGGTTTATTCGGAGATTTCACACCTGTTGCACTACGACCTTGTAAACGATCAGTTGCGTATTGCGCAGCATTTTGATAAGCAAATTCAGAAGCGCCTAAACCTTGGATACCCATGGACAAACGTTCATAGTTCATCATCACGAACATTGCAGCAAGACCTTCGTTTTCTTTACCGACTAAATAGCCTTTTGCACCGTCAAAGTTCATCACACATGTTGCAGAGGCTTTGATCCCCATTTTGTGTTCAATAGAACCAGGGCCTACAGGGTTACGATCACCCAAGGTACCATCTTCATTCACTAAGAATTTAGGTACAATGAACAGAGAAATACCGCGTGAACCAGCAGGAGCATCAGGCGTTTTTGCTAATACAAGGTGAATAATATTTTCAGCTAAGTCATGGTCACCACCAGTAATAAAGATTTTCGTACCCGTGATGTTGTAAGTACCATCTTCATTACGTTCAGCCTTAGTTTTAATAATGCCTAAATCAGTACCTGCGTGAGGCTCTGTGAGACACATCGTACCTGACCATTCACCTGAATAGATTTTAGGAAGATAGGTTTCTTTTTGTTCTTGAGAAGCATAACTATTTAATGCCATACCCGCACCCACAGAAAGAAGTGGGTAAAGCATAAATGATGGGTTGGTTGCAAAAAGCATTTCATCTGCAAGCACAGTCAGCATTTTTGGCATGCCTTGACCGCCCCATTCTTCGTCAGCACCTAAGCCAATCCAACCACCTTCTGCATATTGTTGGAACGCTTCTTTAAAGCCCGCTGGTGTGGTAACAGATCCATTATTATAAGTTGCGCCTTCTTCATCACCTGTGCGATTTAGGGGAAGGGTTACGTTTTGAGCGAATTTAGCCATCTCTTCTAAAATAGCTTCAGCTGTCGCAGCATCAATATGAGCTAAATTCTCATTTGATTGCCAAAATTGTTCAGCTTGAAATACATCATTCAAAATGAACTTCATATCTGTAAGAGGCGCATTATAGATTGGCATTTTCGTTCACCTTTTTTTGTTTAAATATCTTTAGTTCTTAGCAGTCTATCGAAGCATATTAGGACTTGTTAGACGACTAAAGGTTAATATCTCGAATTATTTATAAAGAAAAAGGACGGCCAAATCTATGACTGTCCATTTTTCTTTTTACACATATTTAATGTGGATCATTAGAATGCAAAATGTTCAGCATCTAAAGTCATTAATGGCTCTAATCCACCTGCAATTACGTCAACATGTGAGCGAACGCGTGGAAGGATCTTCTTGAAGTAGAAGCGAGCTGTCGTGATTTTCGCATTGTAGAAGTCAACTTCAGTTGAACCTGCTGCAAGTTGTTGTTGAGCAACTTGAGCCATGCGAGCCCATAAGAATGCTAGCGTTACATAACCAGAGAAGTATAGGTAATCTACTGCAGCAGCACCGACTTCATCAGGGTTTTGCATCGCGCGCATACCGATCTGCATAGTTAAATCGCCCCATTCTTTGTTGAGTGCAGCCAAAGGTTCAACAAACTCTTTCAAGTCTGCATTATCTTTGTTTGCTTCAGCGAATTTGTGAATGATTTTGGTGAAATCTTTCAACATCGCACCTTGAGTTTGCAGTACTTTACGACCTAACAAATCAAGTGCTTGAATTTCAGTGGTACCTTCATATAAGCAAGCAATACGTGTATCACGAACAATTTGCTCCATACCATGCTCTGAAATGAAGCCGTGACCACCAAATACTTGTACGCCTTTGTTTGCAGCTTCATAACCAACTTCAGTTAAGAATGCTTTAGCAATTGGCGTTAATAATGACAGAATATTATCTGCAAATTTACGTTCTTCTTCAGTCGCGCCTTTCTCAACGATATCAGCATAGTGAGCAAGGTAGTACACTAGAGCTCGACCACCTTCAGCAAATGCTTTTTGCGTTAAGATTAAGTTGCGAACTGCTGGATGCACAATAATTGGATCTGCTTCTTTTTCAGGTGCTTTAGGACCAGAAAGTGAACGCATTGCTAAACGATCTTTCGCATATGCCAAAGCACCTTGGAAAGATGATTCAGCAGCAGACAAACCTTGTACAGCTGTACCAATACGTGCAGTGTTCATGAAGGTGAACATTGCATTCAGACCGCGGTTTTCAGGGCCAATCAAGTAACCTGTTGCACGATCAAAATTGATCACACATGTGGCGTTACCATGGATACCCATTTTATGTTCAATCGAACCACAACGAACAGCGTTGCGCTCGCCAACTTCACCATCAGCAGTTAATTTAAACTTAGGTACGATGAATAATGAGATCCCTTTTGTTCCCTTAGGAGCACCTGGTAAACGCGCAAGAACGATGTGAACAATGTTGTCCGCCATGTCATGCTCACCAGCGGAAATAAAGATTTTCTCACCTGAAATTGCAAAACTACCATCTGCATTAGGTTCAGCTTTTGTGCGGATAATACCAAGGTCAGAACCCGCATGAGATTCTGTTAAACACATGGTACCTGTCCACTCACCTGAAATCAGTTTTGGTAAGTAAGTATTTTTTTGCTCTTCCGTACCATGGTGCTCAATTGTACGAACTGCACCATGAGATAGACCTGGGTACATACCCCATGCCCAGTTCGAAGAGCCGATCATTTCAGAAATGATAATGCCTAAAGAGTTTGGTAAACCTTGACCACCATATTGTTCTTCAGCAGCTAAAGATGGGAATCCTAATTCTACATATTTTTTATATGCTTCTTTGAAGCCTGTTGGAGTAGTAACTACACCATCATTCCAAGTACAACCTTCGCGGTCACCTACTTGGTTGAGTGGAGATAATTCGTTTTCACAGAAATCTGCAGCAGCTTCTAAATATTGATCAACCAACTCACGGCTTACGTTTTCTTGGAATGCAGGGAGTTTTGAAAAGTGTTCTTCAGCATTTAATAATTCATGCAAAACGAATTGCATATCACGTAAGGGCGCTTTGTATTGTGGCATATCGGGTTCCTCAATACTGGTTAAACCAGATTTATAATCCTAATAAAAAATGTCGTGTCATCTACGACACCTATTTTGTTCTATTACATCGTGCAATAAGTTATTGCTTGGTACAAGTTTTATAGCCATATTCTGTGTGACTGTAAAGTCAAAGAAAAAATATTAATTTTGGCTAAGTGTTTAGAGTATAAAGTTTTTTCGTGAATTATATGTGAACAGAATAGTCAAAAACGTAATAAGTTATGACATAAAAAAAGGCGCAACATGCGCCTTTTTAATATTCAATCACTTAGTAGTGAGTTGAATTGAATTATGCGGATTTTTTTAAGTCTGGTTTAACGAGTGGTTGATTTGGTTTGAAATAAACTTTACATACACCGTTGATAGTCTGTTCACCCACTTTGATTTGAACTTTTTTACCGTCAGTTTGTCCATTGCATGCTTGAAGTTTTGCATTTTGACTAACTTGCTGTTGCATCAAACGTTGATCAAATTTTTGAACAAGCTCAGCACGTTTGGCATCTGTGAGCGGTTCACCTTTTTGTGAATGGTTAGCTTGGGCCGAAGTTGGCTTTTCAGCTTTAAATTGGGCACGTGCTTGCTCATGCATTTTTTTCATATCAGCACGATCCGCTATGAAACGGATATGACAAGTACCATCAATATTTTGTTTATCAGTTTTGATTTGAACAGTTTGACCTACAGCTTTGCCGTCGCATGCTTGACGAATTTGCTGCATCATCGCTTTACGGTCAGCACGCGCTTGTTTGAATAGCTCGCGTTGTTCAGGTGTTAAACGTTCTTTATGATGATGTTTTTTATCATAGTGACCCTTTTTAACTTCTTGAGGTGCTTGAGTTGTTGTTTGACATGCTGTAAGTGCGCCCATACTGATTAAGCCAGTGGTCACCAATACAATTTTGTTCATCGCTTTCATTATGTTTATCCCCAAAGTTGTTTGGACTCGGTATAGGTAAAGATTAAATAATAAAGATGAAGAAACAATGGAGAGTTTTTTGAATCAGTGTTAGATACAATACTGAAAAACGAAGAAATAATGTGAGTTCAATTTGAATATACGTCGCGTACCAATCGCACTACGCTTATTTTTTACAGTACTGTTAACGACATTGCTCATTACGACGGTTAGCTTAAGTGTGCTGCATTGGACGATGCAAAAAAACTTCACCAAATATGTAGCTGATGTAGAAATGCAAAAGCTTGATCATCTGATCGATAATTTAGCGGGCGTATTCTCTGTTTATCAAGATTGGGGCAATGCCGTTCAAGCTCAGATTTTACAAATTGAAGGTGAAGCTGCACCCGATGATTATGATCGACTATCACGTTGGTGGTTACGTCGCCAATATGATATTGCATTGCAACAGCGTTATTTCAAAGAACATACATTAATTAGCGAAATTGAGTCACAAAGAACGCAAACTATTAGTCCTGAAGAGCTGAAAGTCTTAGAAGAAAATTTACCTTCTGCATTTCAGCCATTTGAAGGATTGCGTTTCCCATTAAGTTCAAATCAGAATCAGACAAGAACCACGAACAGTTCTGATAAATCACATGAAAATAAGCTTTCTAGTTTGAGAACTTCTGAATACCAGCAGGGCAAGAAACTATTTATATCTATGTCTGATCACTTGGGTTTAAGTTCTAGACTTTCCTTATATGATGCAAAACAACAGTTTATCTTGGGTGAACCATCAGAGAATATGGTGTCGTATCGACCGATCACAGTTGATGGCAATATTGTGGGGTATCTCGGGCTAAGACCTGTTTTAGATCAAGATGATGCTTTAAGTATTAATTTCTTTAGCAATCAAAAGCGTTATTTATTTTTAATATATATTCTGACATTTATTTCGAGTTTGGTTGCTGCCTTATTATTAGCAACTTATTTTAGAAAGCCAATTCAACGCTTATTAAATGCAACACGAGAATTAACCAAAGGGAATTTTCAGCATCAGGTGAAAGTAAATCGTAACGATGAGCTTGGCGATCTTTCGACTGAAATTAATCAGTTAGCTGTGATTCTAGATCAGCATGAAAATTCTAGAAAGCAGTGGGTTGCAGACACTTCGCATGAGTTAAAAACGCCGCTGGCTGTTTTGCAAGCACAAATTGAAGCAATGCAAGATGGAATACGTAAACCAACGCCTGAACATTTTGCTTCAATGTTGGCACAAGTTTCGAGTCTGAAAAAATTAACACAAGATTTGGCTGCGTTAGCACAAGCTGAAGCACAACAACTCAATTTTGATTTCAATGAAATTGACCCTTGGAGTGTCGTGTTAAATGAGATTGAAAATTTCAAACCTAAATTTGAACAAGCCGATCTCACGATTAGCGCAGAGGGGCATGGAACGAAATTACAATTAGATGTAGATCGTTTTAAACAAATTATGGTCAACTTACTCGGCAATACTATTCGCTATACGGAAGCCGGTGGAAGAATTCATGTGCATACGATCGAAAACGATAAGACTTGGTCGGTGATTGTTGACGATAGCCCATTAGGTCTTACTGATGAGCAATTGGCTCATTTAGGTGAGCGTTTCTATCGAGCGGATGATTCTAGAACACGTAGTACTGGCGGAACTGGATTAGGATTAGCATTATCGTGCAAAATTGCACAAGGCATGAAGGGCTCCTTGAAGTTTGACCACTCACCATTGGGTGGATTGCGCTGCATCCTTACATTTCCAAAGAAATCGTTTTAAATTGAAGAATGGTGACATATGAAACATGTGATGCTGGTTGAAGATGAAGTAGAACTTGCTCAATTGGTGCGAGATTATCTTGAAGCAGCTGGCTTTGAAGTCAGTATGTTTCACGATGGTCAAGAGGCTTATGATAGCTTTTTACAATGTAAACCAAGTCTAATGGTTTTAGATTTGATGGTACCTCGTATGGATGGTCTCACGATCACCCGTAAAGTCCGTGAGCAGTCTGATTTGCCTATTATCATGGTGACAGCACGTACGGAAGAGATTGATCGTGTACTTGGTTTGAATATGGGGGCGGATGATTATGTGTGTAAACCATTTAGCCCTAAAGAGTTAGTTGCTCGTGTTCAAGCAGTTTTGCGACGTTTAGATCGTAAAGCAGAACCTGAAGAAAATAATTTATTCCGTATGGATAAAGGTCAACAACGAATTTGGTATCAAAATAAATCTTTAAATTTGACACCTACAGAATTTCGACTTCTTGAATTATTTTTAGAACACGTAGGTCAGGTGTACTCTCGTGCGCAATTATTGGATCATATCAACCCAGACAGTTTTGAAGTGGCAGATCGTGTGATTGATAGCCATATTAAAAACTTGCGCCGTAAAATCTCGGATGCCGCGGAAACAGGTAATCGCCATGAATGGGTTCAAGCTGTTTATGGGGTGGGATATCGTTTCGAATATCCTGAAGATTGATTCTTTGTGATAAAAAAAAGCGAATCTAGAAGTTCACTTTTTTTTGGTGCGTTGGTTTTGGTTAGGGTCTCTACAATTGGCCATTTCATATGCAACTTTCATGTAACTTTGTTAGGATATGAGCTTATTAGAGGTGGCTATCGTATTTTTATTTAAAGTAAGCTTCGACTCTAGCTTTTACTATAGGATCAACATCATCAACCATATAAAAACAATATCTATATTTTTCGATCAAAACACTAATATATTTTTTTTTATCCATTGGAGCGTAAAACCTCGGGGTTTAGCCCGAGGATATAAGCGACTGGCGCAAGCCACTAATGCGGTGTTTGTTGTTGTTGTTGAATGTATTGTTTAATAATTCCAATTGGCGCACCGCCACATGATGCAGCGAAGTAACTAGGCGACCACAAAGCATTTCCCCATAGTTTGTTTTTAATTTCAGGGTGTTTAGTGCGTAGAATACGGCTAGAAGCACCTTTTAAGCTATTTACTAAGCTAGAGATTGCTATTTTTGGTGGATAGTTTACAAGTAAGTGGACATGATCATGTTCACCATCAAATTCTACTAACTCAGCCTCAAAGTCCAAACAGACACGTTCAAACACTTCATGCATTGTTTCAAGCATTGGTTTTGTAAAAACATCTCTACGATATTTAGCTACAAAGACCAAATGAACGTGCATATTAAAAACACAGTGACGACCTGTTCTAATCTCTTGACTATCACTCATAGACCAAATATATTCTAATGATGAAAACACTTAAATTACGCATAAAAGACAAACATTGCAAGGTGTTAGACCAACTAGCATCTGAGGTGAACTTTGTCTGGAACTATGTCAATGATTTGGGTTTTAAACATCTAAAAAGAAAAGGTGAGTTTCTCTCAGCCTATGATATTTCCAAGTACACAAAAGGTACATCAAAAGAATGCAATCTGCATAGTCAGACGGTGCAAGCCATTACGGAAGAATTAGTCACCCGAAGAAAGCAATTTAAAAAAGCAAAGTTAAATTGGCGTGTTACTAATAAAAAATCTGCTAGACGTTCTCTCGGCTGGATTCCATTTAAAAAAGTTGCTGTGAAATATGCTGATGGGTATATCCAATACGGCAAGCATCAATTCAAACTATGGGATAGCTATGGACTATCAAAATACAATATCAAAACAGGCTCGTTTGTCGAAGATAGTCGAGGACGTTGGTATGCATGCCTAGTTGTGGACTCCCCTAAGCAAGAAAAACAAACAGCAACCAAAGCAATCGGTATTGATCTGGGCTTAAAAGATATTGCTACCTGTTCTGATGGTACAATCATTTCGAATCCTAAGTTCTATCGGAAATACGAGCAGAAATTAGGGGTAGCTCAACGTGCAAAGAATAAAAAAAGAGTACGTGCATTACACGCTAAGATTGCGAATTGTCGTAAAGATTATTTGCATAAAGTAAGCTCAAAGCTTGTAAAAGAAAATGCACTCATCATTGTAGGTGACTTGAGTGCCAAGAAGCTTGTCAAAACTAAAATGGCTAAATCTGTTTTAGATACAGGATTCTCAGCACTCAAAACAATGCTCAAGTATAAATGCGAGAACGCAGGGGTATTGTTTGAGGAAGTCAATGAAGCCTATACCACCCAAACTTGTTCGTGCTGTGGCTCACGCTTCAGTAGTCCGAAAGGTAGAACAGGTCTTGGAATAAGAGAATGGCAGTGCATGGAGTGCGGTACACTCCATGATCGTGATATAAATTCCGCACTAAACATTCTTGCGCTCGGACATGAGCGTCTCGCAGGAGGAATCCCCGTCCTTTAGGTCGGGGAGGGTGTCAAAAACATCACATCCCTCACCAAACGGTTGACTGACAGTGACTTCAGGAAGTTTTAAAGCTTGTGATGCTGCCAATTGATGCAAATGCATAGTAAAAACGAATGGGTATTGTGGATAATGATTAAATTATCCACAGAATGAGTGAGGTTTGTGAATAACTTATGATGAACAACTGACTTGAATTTCAGGGATATCACTAGCTAAAGGGCCTAAGTCTTCTGGTTGTTCAAGATGTTCTTGTTTGGTGTATGGTGTTTGAAGAAGTTTGAACAAGCGATCAACTTCAGAGAAATCATCACGTTCAGCAAGTTCAATTGCTTTCTGTGCCATATGGTTTCGTAGAACGTAGTGTGGATTGGCTGTTAACATCCCTTGATCGAGATCGTCAGTGTCTTGATTTTCTCGTATAGAGAGATATTGGTGAAGAAACCGTTCAAATGCGATACGATCAAGGCAATCATCTTTGATTTGTTCATACGCTTTATTCTGTAAACGAATAAAACTTTGGGTGTAATCAAGTTGTTCTGTTTGTAAAATATGTAGGAAAGCCATAGCACAATCAAAGCTATCTTTATGAAAATTTGGTAATCCCATTTTTTGACTTAAACCAAGTTTATAGTGCTCCAGGAACGTCGGTTCATAGTGTTCTAAACACGAAGACAAGTCTTGTTTCCATTGCTCTCGATCATAATTTTCTGGACAGAGATGAATGAGGCTATTTAACCAAGTCCATAAATTCCAGTGCCCGATACTCGGTTGGTTCTGATACGTATAGCGTCCTTGGTAATCAGAATGATTGTTGATCCAATTAGGACGGAAACGCTCCATAAAACCATAAGGTCCGAAATCTAAAGTTGAACCGGTAATATTCAGGTTGTCAGTGTTCATAACCCCATGGGCAAAACCAATCAGTTGCCACTTGGCGATCATGATCGCAGTACGTTGAATGACTTGAGTTGCAAAAGAAAGAACAGGTTGTTCTGTCTCCAAACATTCAGGGTAGTGCCATTCAATGCACTTTTGTGTAAATTCTTGCAGTAGATCTGGCTGAAATTGATTAATCCACTCAAAGTGACCTAAGCGAATATGTGTATCACACGTACGCAACATCATCGCGCCACGTTCAAGTTTTTCTCGTTGTATACCTTGATCTGATGATACAAAACCAATCGCATTACTAGATTGAACACCCAGAGCATTGAGGGCGTGTCCAGCCAAATATTCACGAATAACCGAACGTAACACTGCACGACCATCACCTCGGCGAGAATAGGGAGTACAGCCAGCACCTTTAAGGTGTAAATCGACCGTATTGTTATTTTGATCTAGAATTTGAGCAATGAGTAAACCGCGACCGTCACCAAGCTGTCCAGCCCATTGTCCAAATTGGTGACCCGCGTATACCATCGCCAAAGGTTCAAACTCGGCAAAAGTTTTTTGCCCGCTACAGATTTCTACCCAGTTCATTTTATCTTCTTGAGTCCACAGTAACTCATCTGCAAGTACTTCATTAAAATGACCAGGTTTAGCCCCTTTTAGAGGAAGAGGTTGTTGATGATGATACAGTCGAACGGGTAGTGTGTTATAGCGAGAATTGAACTGCATATAATTTTTCAAAATGTGATGAACAACTTTGACTATAGCAAAATTCGATACATAAAACTGTGACTGCTACATTGGAAATGGTACCGAAAAAATAAAAAAAGCCCCGATCAACGGAGCTTTGGAGTAACTGAAGAGTCTCTTGAATGAGTTATTCAGATACTGGTGATTTCTTTAAATTACGAACCAATAAGTTCAATGTCTCTCTATGATGAGATAAACGTTGTTCAACCAATTGGAATTCAACTTTCAGTTTGCTATCCATTAGGTGAATTTTTTCAGCAACAGCTGCTTTTTTGGCATTAATTTCTTGCTCTTTAAGCTTCGCCCAATCATTTAGAGTTTGCGTAAATGCTTCATATTCTTGAGCAATTTTTGTTTTAACTGTCACGATATCATCATTCACGTTATGGCCGTAAACAGCGAGATCTTGTTGCGCATATTTAAACTTCATTGCAAGCTCAGCTTTTTTAATATTAAAGCTTGGAATACGTCGTAAGTTTTTTGCTAGCCCTAGTTTTGAACACGTCCAGATCAACCATTTAGTTGGGTCGTATTGCCACCATTTTACGCCATTGCGATAGTCGTATTGGAAGATATGATGGTAGTTATGATAACCCTCACCCCAAGTCGCAATAGCAAGAACAAAGTTGTCACGTGCAGTATTTTCATCTGTGTACGGACGTTTGCCCCACATATGGCATAGCGAGTTGATAAAGAAAGTCACATGATGGCTTAAAATTAAGCGCATTAAACCACCCAACAATAATACTCCCCAGACATCACCAACTGCCCATCCAATAGGAAGAAGAATAGCGGCATGAACGACAATCACGAGAGGGATGTAATATTTATCTTGGAACATGACAATTTTGTCAGCCAATAAATCAGGGGCGTTTTTGTAATTTGCTTCAGCTGCTGGATAGTTGCGTAGCATCCAACCGATGTGCGCGTACCAGAAGCCATTGTTAATTGAGTAGGGATCTTTTTCTACATCATCAACATGACGATGATGGGTACGGTGACCTGAGGCCCAATACAAAATGCTGTTTTGTACAGCAAAGGTTCCCATAATCATTAAAATGATTTTGAGTGGTACAGTCGCTTCATAAGCACGATGTGCCCATAAGCGGTGATAACCTGCGGTAATACCAAGACTGCTCAGACCCAACAGCGCAAACATGCTGATCCACGCAGCGAGCGAGAAATCATGATGATAAGCATAAAGTGGAATCGCAATAACGGCGACAATAGGTAAAAACACCAATGCAAATACTGCAATCCAGTTGATTGGGGCTTTGGGTAGGGGAGCATTCATCTCCAACAGCACTCCTAGAACCTTTAATAGGTTAAAACTAAATCCACTCACAAATTTGTGAGGTTAGACTCGTTAATACTAACATGGGCGAACATGTGTTCACTAGCATTATTGTACAGTTGTATTGTTTAAACCGTAACAGAATACATCATTGTATAAATTCGACTTTGGACGAATTTCAAAAAATAAATTAGAAAAAATAATCAAATAAAGTTATGAATTTAAATAGATTATAGGTGAGACATCATTAACTTGGGATAATCAGTAATTAAGCCTTGAACTCCTAAATCTTTAAGCTGTTTCGCACGATCTATATGATTGACTGTCCAAATACTAATATTTAAATTTGCGGAAAGTGTGGATGCAATGATCTCATTTGTAGCAAGTTCGTTCATCCAACCAATTTGACAACATTCAAATTTCAAAGCTTGATCAATGGCTGCATGCTTTATATCGGTTTCAACCAGTAATCCACGCTTAAACCTTGATTTTTGCTGTTGAAGGGCTTGATGAATTTTAGGATCGAAACTGGTGATAATGGCGGAATCTTCAAAGCCTATTAATTGTTGATCTAAGGCTTCGACAATCTTTTCTGCGGCCTTCATCGATTCAACAGCTTTGACCTCAACTTCAATATGATTAAAATTATGAATAATTTTGAGGGTTTGATCGAGTAGCGGTGTAGCTTCGACTTTATTCCATTCAGACCACGTTACGGCATGATTATACTGCGCTAAATCTTGCTCATCACATTCGTATAAATGTTTAGCTTGGCCCGTAGTACGAACAAAGTCATCATCATGCATCACGATCAGCGCATTATCTTTGAGTTGACGAACGTCAAATTCTACAGCGCGGATACCAATATCTTGAATATATTGAAATCCACCGAGGGTGTTTTCAGGTGCTTCCCCACGCGCACCACGATGACCAATTATTTTCATAAAACACCCTGAAATTTCAGGGTGATTTTAGTGCTAAATCATGAATGAAATATGACGATTTTTAATCAAAATTTTGATTAAAAAAGCATTTTAAGTGGATGGGGCAATCAACATGCAGACCTTTTTACACTTTTAAGGTCAGGCCTCAATCGTCTCATTGATATTCTTTTGCCAAAGCACTTCTGAGCCACCTTCAGCACGTTGTAAGGTACGAGATGCGACGAATAACCAATCAGATAAGCGGTTCAAAAGTTGCAATGATGTGGCTTGGATATTTTGATCACGTTGATGAACAGACATCACGCTACGTTCAGCTCTACGGCAGACAGCACGTGCTTGATGAGCAAAACTGCAGACTAATGTACCAGCTGGCAAAATAAAGTCTTTTAGCATGGGTAATGCTTCGTTCATACGATCAATATCATTTTCTAAAAATTCAATACATACTGGTTGAACCAAGTTAAATCCAGGAATGCAGACTTCGCCGCCTAAATCAAATAACCAATGTTGAATCAGACTGAGTGATTTATCCCATTGAGCTTTGTCTTCAATGCTACTTAAAGCAATGTGCGAACGTAATACACCAATGGTCGCATTGAGTTCATCGACATCACCTAACGCATCGATACGTAAATCATCTTTAGGTACACGTGAACCATCGCCTAGTCCGGTAGTGCCCGTATCTCCCGTGCGGGTATAAATTTTACTTAAACGGTGACCCATGAGGTTTCCTTTAAATTTTTTTAAGTGCTAGATATGAAAAGAATCATGCCATAGGCATGACATGATTCTCAAAAGTATTTATGAGTCAAAGAATGCTTAGTATCTGAATGTCACACCAGCAGAAGCTAAACGTCCACCATTGACATAATATTGCTCACCAGCACTGTGAACAGTTTTATAGTTCACATCACCAACGTTTTCAATATTGGTAAACAGTTTTACATGCGGGTTAAGGTTCCAGAATGCATTTAAGTCTACTCGAGCATATCCTGGAATATCTTGGCTAAAATCCTTTGCTTTTGATTTGGCAACGAGCGAAGCACTTAAACCATAATTTGCATTTTGTAAACCTGCTGAAACAGTAACTGATTGACGAGGACGACGTAATAACTCAGTATTTTTTTCAGTATCTTCAGTTTTGATATATGTATAGCCTGCATTGATAAAGTACTGATCATTTGTCCACTGTGCTGTCAATTCACCGCCTGTCATTTGTGCTTTATCAACGTTTTGGTTTTGGTAAGTTGGGAACGTATTCACCCAATCGCCATCACAAGTACTGACGCAGATTGAATTAATTAGATTATCAACTTTGGTATAGAAAGCAGAAGCACCCAATGAAATATTAAGTGGGAGTTTTTGATCAATACCAATTTCATAAGAAATGCTTTCTTCTGGCTTAAGTTGTTCATTACCACCATAGGCATATAGATCATTTAATGTAGGTGCTTTAAATGCAGTGCCAACATTGGTGTAAATACTTGTTGTAGGAAGCAATTGGTATCTGAGTGCACCCTGCATGACTGTGTGTGAACCAAACTTTTCATTGTCTTCTAAGCGGATGCCAGCTTGCGTACTCAAGCCATCGGCTTGATATTGATGCTGAATATAGTAACCTGTTGAATTAATATCTTCGTTTAATGCATCGGTTTTAGCTTCAATATTACGTTGGGTCACACCAACTAGAATATTTTGGGCTGGTACATAATTCCATTTGCTATAAAGCTCAGCCTCTTGAGTTGTACTGTGTACAAAACTATTAGAAGTTACTTGCTCCAAATCATCTTTAAATTGGGATAAACGTGCATGAACTTCAAGCTGATCAGTTGGGTTAATGCGTCCCTTTGCATTTATGATTTCATTTTCAAAATCTTGACTTGAGAATGTACCCCAGTTGTTGTATTCCCCATTTCCTGAGTTCTGACTGAAATCTAAAGATGCAGCATAACGTTTTTGATCTATACCAAACTTGGCACTATAACCTTTTTGATCAAAGCTATAGTTACGTTTATCATTCATATTAAATACTGGCGTACCGTCAGTTTCTAATATTTGACCTCGAACTTGTGCATAGATGCCATTTTCAGCTAAATCTGCGCCAACAATCGATTTATAGGTGTTATTTTCACCAATTTCACCTGTAATAAAAGCTGTAGTTTTTTCTGGTGTGCGCGTGACAAATTGAACCACCCCTCCAATTGCATCAGTTCCATAAAGTACAGATGCTGGACCTTTTAGAACTTCAATTTGTTTAAGATCAGTGGTGTCTAAAAATGGAATAGAGGCAGCACCAGTTGTCGCTGTATTTAAGCGGACGCCGTCACGTAGCACTAGAGTTTGATTTGAATTCGTGCCTCGTAAAAAAATTGAAGTTTGTTGACCGTAACCGCCAGATTGAACCACGTTAATGCTAGGATCTGTTTTAAGTAGGTCTGGCAGAGCTTTAATTGGTGACTGTTCGAGAATCTGTGGCTGGATAATTGAAATACGTGCAGGTACGTTTTCAAGCTTTTCTTCTGAGCGAGTAGCTGTGATTACAATAGTTTCTAAAGTTGCATTAGAAGTTGTTTGTTCTTGAGCAAAAACTGATGTAGTAAAACCCATCGCAATAGCGATTGCACCAACCAAAGCTGTTGGTTGACATTGAATAGACATAACGTGCTCCATACATTCACTTCCCCGTGAATGATTGAGTGGAAGAACACAACAAGCAGGTATCCGGACTCAAATGTAGTAACTGGATTACTTACATTTCCACCTTCCCACATATGACATGCAGTGGTGTAAATCTCTAAAAATCAGAAATCTATTGAGAAATGTTTTTCATTTTTTACCGTTGCGGGGGCAGTGTTGGATTTTCACCAACTTCCCTAAAGCGATTGCTTTGACTTGTTGCAATTTGAGCGCAGTATAAAGAGCGCTTCTCATTTAAACAATCTTCACACCGAATATTCTGAGTGAACTTTACGCAAGATGAAAAAATTGCTTTACAATGAAGCGCCCAAAAATGATAGATCGGCTATGATGAGGGTGGATTAGAGCTAGAATAGATGCGAACTCGTGCAAAAATATGCGGAATTACCCGATTAGAAGATGTCCAAGCTGTTGTGCAAGCTGGTGCGGATGCTATAGGATTTGTGTTTTTTCCACCAAGTCCAAGACACGTAGATGTTGAGCAAGCATCACTGTTGGTTCAAGCGATTCCTGCTTATGTGCAATCAGTTGGATTATTTGTTAATAGTTCAGCCGAAGAGATCCAAAACATACTTAAAAAAGTCCCTTTAGATATTTTGCAGTTTCATGGCGATGAAAGTCCAGAACAGTGCAAACAAATTGCTCAGGCAGTGGGTCGCCGCTGGTATAAAGCAATTCAAGTAAAACCAGAACTAGATATCGTTGAAGAAATCAATAAATATCAAAAGTTTGGTGCGAGTGCTGTGTTGTTGGATGCATGGCATCCAGATTTAAAGGGCGGAACAGGCCACAGCTTTGATTGGACAACATTTCCAAAATTAAATATTCCATTGATCTTGGCAGGAGGACTAAACCCTGACAATATCGAGCAAGCAATTCTTACAACACAAGCATATGCTGTGGATGTGAGCGGCGGTGTAGAGTCCGCAAAAGGTATAAAAGACCAACAACTCGTAGAACGCTTTATGCAAGGAGTCCATCGTGGATCAGCAAACCGTTAATCAACAAGATCAAGTGATTGACTATACCCAATACCCTGATGCAAAAGGGCATTTCGGTATCCATGGCGGACGTTTTGTGTCAGAAACTCTAATGGCTGCACTAGAAGATCTAGAGCAACTGTATTTCCGAATGAAAAATGACGAACAGTTTTTGGCAGAATTCGACCGTGACCTCGCTTTTTATGTAGGTCGTCCAAGTCCGCTTTATTATGCTGAGCGATGGTCAAAGGAGTTGGGTGGTGCACAAATCTATCTAAAACGAGAAGACTTGAACCATACTGGCTCCCATAAAGTAAATAACACGATTGGTCAGGCTTTGCTGGCAAAGTTATCAGGCAAAAAACGTATTATTGCTGAGACTGGTGCAGGTCAACATGGTGTGGCAACAGCGACCATCGCAGCGCGTTTAGGGCTTGAATGTGTTGTATACATGGGTGCAGATGATGTGAAACGCCAAGCGATGAATGTATATCGTATGCGTTTATTGGGCGCGACTGTTGTTCCTGTCGAAAGTGGTTCTAAAACATTAAAAGATGCCATGAATGAAGCCATGCGTGATTGGGTAACAAATGTCGATTCTACCTATTACGTGATTGGTACAGTTGCAGGTCCACATCCATATCCTCAATTGGTACGTGATTTCCAATCGATCATTGGTCGTGAAGCACGCCGTCAAATTCAAGAGCAAGCAGGTCGTCTACCAGATGCACTGGTTGCTTGTGTCGGCGGTGGTTCAAATGCGATGGGCTTGTTCTATCCATTCCTGAATGATCAAGATGTGAAAATGTACGGTGTCGAAGCTGCTGGTTACGGTATTGAAACTGGTAAACACTCTGCTCCATTAAATGCTGGTCATGTTGGTGTGCTGCATGGTAACCGCACTTATCTTATGTCGGATGCACAAGGTCAGATTATTGAAACACACTCAATTTCAGCAGGTTTGGATTATCCTGGTGTAGGCCCAGAGCATAGCTTCTTAAAAGATATGAAGCGTGTTGAGTATGTTCCAATTAATGACAATGAAGCATTACAAGGCTTCCGCGACTTAACTAAGATTGAAGGTATTATTCCTGCACTTGAAAGTTCGCATGCGATGGCATATGTGACTAAGTTGGCTCCAACGATGTCTAAAGATCAAATTATTATTGCAACGGTTTCAGGTCGTGGTGATAAAGACTTAATGACAGTTGCACGCATTGATGGCGTGGAAATGGTAGAAATGTAATTCATCCTTTAAGCCTCTCCCTTTGGAATGAGAAGCACTGCTTCGTAAGGGGAGAGGTGCTATTTAGAAAATCGCATTTAAGCCATTGGATGCGATTTTTTTATGCGCTCTAGAAAAGCTAAAATATTTTCCTAAAATTTGATTTTTGGATCGGTGACATGGATGTCGTCTGTATTTCTGTGATACAGGCAAGTATCATCAGAAATACAAAATGATTTTGTTACTTTTACCGAAAAAAAGTAAGGCAGTTTGGAGTGTGAATCTATTTGAGATTCAGATTTGAAGAGCTATTTCATGGACTTACTTTTACGTTACTTTGGAAAAGCCCAAAGTAACCGAAGGCTTTCTGTTGAGCAGATATTACATTCTTGTAATACTGCTCAACGGGGGACATCCATGTCGCCACCACGTATCCATTATCGTTGAATTGGTCAGGTTAATCTTTAAACCCTGTATAAAAATCAGTAACACAGCCAATCCATTCTTTTCAGTAGTGGCAAATCCAAATTCAGGTATGATTAATGGTCTTGTCAAAGCCAAAGGAAATCAACCATGCCAAGCCTATTTCTTGTAATGCTCGGTGGTCGTCATGCACGTGCCAATACTGAAGTGCATGATGTGGTTTTGGCTGTTGGGGATTCACTAGAAGAAGTCTATCCTCAACTCAAAAATGCTTGGTTTGGTGAGCAGAAAGGCTTACATATTGATGCTTGGGCGAAGGTAAATGGAGTGGAATATAATGAGCAGCAATTCCAAATCCATTTTACAGATGCAGCTCCTAATGAAAACGAAATGAAACTCTGGCTGATTAATTTAGGTGGGTACCACGTTAAAGAGTTCGGAGAGCTACATCGTTATGTATTAGTACCCGCTTTAAATAGTGCATCGGCTAAAGAACGTGGTAAATCATTCTTTGGAAAAGATTGGCAAAAACAGCACACAGATCGAGTTTTGGATGTAGATGATTGTATTGCCATTGATCAAGTTCATGGTCGTTATGTGCAATTGATTGAGGGTCAATTTAAAGAAGGGTACTGGGAAAATACATACATCACGATCGGATAATTTTTAATAAAGAACAAATTTACAATCTATATGAATTTATGTGCTAAGAATAGTTAAATAAAATCTTTATGTGGAATAAGTACTGGAATCCAGAGTTTGTCTATATATCAGTGATTCGAGTGATTACATATCAATAAAACCGCTATTAAATATGTAAAAAACGCATTTTATTGATAGATGAATAAAAGCTATGCTGTGCTTCGTTAAAATTAAACTACTAGCTGTACGCCATGTATTTATATACTGATTTCGATCAGCAACTGATCAATGAACGTGTTGCACAATTCCGTGATCAAACGGAACGTTATTTAGCTGGAAAGCTTACTGAAGATGAATATCGTCCATTACGTTTACAAAATGGATTATATGTTCAGCGTTATGCGCCGATGCTTCGCGTCGCTGTACCTTATGGTTTGATGAACTCTAAACAGCTTCGTAAAATTGCTGAACTCGCTAAAGCGTATGACCGTGGTTATGCACACGTTTCTACTCGTCAAAACTTTCAATTTAACTGGCCAGCATTAGAAAATGTGCCAGACATGTTGCAAGAGTTGGCATCAGTTCAAATGCATGCGATTCAAACATCTGGTAACTGTATTCGTAATACAACAACAGACCAATATGCAGGTGTCGTTGCTGGTGAAATTGAAGATCCAAGACCGACATGCGAATTGATTCGTCAGTGGTCAACTTTCCATCCAGAATTTGCATTCTTGCCACGTAAGTTCAAGATCGCAGTTTCTGCACTTGCTGAAATCGACCGTGCTGCAACAGCATTTCATGATATCGGAGTGTATATCGTTCGCAATGAAGCGGGTGAAATGGGCTATAAAATCATGGTTGGCGGTGGTTTAGGTCGTACACCGATCATTGGTGCTGTGATCAAAGAGTGGTTACCACGTGAAGACCTTATTGCTTACTTAGAAGCAGTACTTCGTGTGTATAACTTACATGGTCGTCGTGATAACAAATATAAAGCTCGTATCAAAATCTTGGTAAAAGCTTTAACACCTGAAGTTTTTGCTGAAAAAGTTGAAGCTGAATTTGCGCATACAATTAAAACTTTAAAAGTTGATGTAGATACTCTGGCGAAAATGGACCAGAACTTTACACCATTTGCGTACCAAGATTATGCAGATGAAGACTTCTCAGAACTGTTTGCTACACATCCGAAATTCAAACAATGGTTTAACATCAATACCAATGCACACAAAGTGAAAGGTTACCGCATCGTAACAATTTCATTGAAACGTGCAGGCGTTGCACCGGGTGACGTGACCACTGAAGAAATGAACTTGATTGCTGATCTTGCAGATAAGTACACTTTTGGTGAATTGCGTACCACGCATGAGCAAAATATTGCCCTTGTTGATGTACCGCAAAAAGATTTATTTGAGCTTTGGACGATTCTTGAAAAGAATAACTTGGCTCGCGCGCACATTGGTTTCTTAACCGATATTATCTGCTGTCCAGGTGGTGATTTCTGTTCATTGGCAAATGCGAAATCCATTCCGATTTCTGAAGCGATTTCACGCCGTTTTGATGATCTAGATACAATTTACAACTTAGGTAAATTGGACTTGAACATTTCAGGTTGTATGAATGCCTGTGGTCATCACCATGTGGGTAATATTGGTATTTTAGGTGTCGATAAGAAAGGCGCAGAATTCTACCAAATTACATTGGGTGGTAATGCAGACCATGATGCATCGATTGGTGACATCTTAGGACCATCATTTGCTGCTGAAAAAGTACCAGATGTGGTGGAAGAAATTTTGAACACTTATCTTGATTTACGTCAAGAAGGTGAAGAGTTCATTGATACTTACCGTCGTGTAGGAATTCAACCATTTAAGGAGCGTGCATATGCTTAATACCGCACTACAAGTGCTCTCTAAGAATGGCACGATTGCAGACAATACTTATCAACTGATTGGTGAAGATGGCGTATTGCCACAAGGTGATGTGGTTTTAACGGTGGAGCAGTTAGACCAGCTTGCCAATGTTTCAGGTAAAAAAGCACTTTACCTAACCGTAGATGCCTCACCTGAAAATAATGAATTCCCACTTGATCAGCTTGATGCAATTTTTATTGAGTTTGCAGGTTTTAATGATGGTCGTGGGTATTCATTTGCCGCATTGTTACGTCGCCAAGGCTTCCAAGGCGAACTTCGTGCAACAGGTGATGTATTCAAAGACGTGTTGAACTACATGAAGCGTGCTGGTTTCGATACTTTCGTGATTAAAGAAGGTAAAGACATTGCAGAAGCAGCGGCAGGTTTAAACGACTTTACTCAACCTTATCAAGCGTCGACTGCTGTACCAAAACCAAATTATCAAACGGGTGCTTAATTTTATTAAGTGATAAAAAAGCTGAACTTAGGTTCAGCTTTTTTTATTTAATGGAAACAAGATTTAGGTATTCATAGTTCAGCCTAAGCGCTATTCAAAATGACACATAGAAGGTCAAAGTTTAATCATATGTCTATTTAGAGCAGAATTTTTTAATTCATTCAGAAATATATAGCGACAAAGCCTTTAGTGCAGCGGTTTTTTATATGATTCAATTGATCGATTAAAACTGATTTAAATGATAAATTTGCTCCAAAAAAGTGCAGTTTATTGTAGTATGTTAGTATTCATTTGATCATTTTTGGTGCGGGTTTTTCTCCATTCAATCAGACTGTTTTGCGGTATATGTTTAGTACTCAGTCTAGTGATCTTGCCATCATTTAAATAGTGAAGCAGTTGTTATGCAAAATTTGATTCGTATTGGTATTGTCGGTTATGGCAACCTCGGTCGTGGCGTTGAAACGTCAATTCACAAGAACCCAGATTTAGAGCTTGTGGGAATTTTTACACGCCGTGCACCTGAATCAGTGTCTCCTTGCTTTAGTGACACGAAAGTTTTTCATATGGATGACTTAAATGACCGTCAGGACAAAATTGATGTGTTGATCTTATGTGGTGGATCTAAAGATGATCTTCCAAAACAAACACCTGAATTGGCAAGTAAATTCAACACAGTAGATAGTTTTGATACGCATGCACGTATTCCTGAGTTTTTTGAAGCAGTGAATGAGCGTGCACTTACTAACAAAAAAACGGCAATGATTTCGATTGGTTGGGATCCAGGCATGTTCTCAATTAATCGTTTATTTGGTGAGGCATTACTACCAGATGGTGAAACCTATACTTTCTGGGGTAAAGGTTTGAGCCAAGGTCACTCAGATGCGATTCGCCGTGTGGCAGGTGTTAAAGCAGGTGTCCAATATACAATTCCATCACAAGATGCGATTGATAAAGTTCGTAGTGGTTCACGTCCTATATTAACCACTAAAGAAAAACATACTCGTGAATGTTATGTTGTGCTTGAAAATGGTGCTGACGCTGAAGCCGTAAAGCAGGCGATTGTGACCATGCCAGACTATTTTGCAGAGTACAACACGACTGTGAACTTCATTGATGAAGAAACGCTTCGTAACGAGCATAATCGTATGCCCCACGGTGGATTTGTCATTCGCAGTGGTCATAGTAGTGCAGAGCAGACTCAAGTAATGGAGTTTTCGTTGAAATTAGATAGCAATCCTGAGTTTACTGCAAGTGTACTTGTGGCTTATGCACGTGCATGCTACCGCATGAATCAAATGGGTCAATATGGCGCGAAAACTGTATTTGACGTTGCACCAGGCTTATTGTCAATGAAATCTCCAGAGCAACTTCGTAAAGAAATTCTTTAAGTCTAATAATTCAAAGTTATGCTTTGAATTGAGATTATAAAAAAGCCTCTAGCTAAGTAGAGGCTTTTTGATTTCCCCTCCTTTAGTCAAGGAGGGGTTAGGGGGGGGATGATTTAAATCTCCCCCAAGCCCCTCTTTGAAAAAGAGGGGCTTTAAAAGCTTTAGATTAACTCAATCGCTACTGCAGTTGCTTCGCCACCACCGATACAAAGCGCAGCAATACCACGTTTACCACCTGTGCGTTTAAGTGCATGGATTAACGTTAAAATAATCCGTGAACCTGTAGATCCTACTGGATGTCCTAAAGCACATGCTCCGCCGTTGATATTTACTTTTTCAGGGTCAAGTTTGAACTCATCAATAGGACACATCGTGACCATTGCAAAAGCTTCATTGATTTCCCAAAGGTCGACCTCTGCGACATTCCAACCTGTTTTATCGAGAACCTTTTGGATTGCACCCACTGGTGCAATCGTAAATTCAGATGGATGTTGTGAATTAGACGCATATGCCACAATTTTGGCTAAAGGATTTAAACCCTTTGCATGTGCTTGCTCAGATGAGCTGATAACCAAGGCTGAAGCACCATCAGAGATCGAGCTGGCATTGGCAGCAGTGATCGTACCATCTTTAGCAAAAGCTGGGCGAAGTGTTGGGATTTTATCGATGTTTGCGTTAAAAGGTTGCTCATCTTTATCTACAACGACATCTCCTTTACGAGTTGACACAGTAACAGGGACGATTTCATCCTTGAAGTAGCCTTCAGTAATCGCAGTTTGAGCACGCTTTAATGAACGTATTGCAAAGTCATCCATTTGCTCACGGGTATAGCCTTTAGTATTGGCCATATCTTGAGCAAATGAGCCCATCAAACGACCCGTTTCAGCATCTTCTAAACCATCGAAGAACATATGATCTTTGATTTCACCATGACCCATGCGGTAACCACCACGTGCTTTAGGTAAGATGTAAGGAGCGTTGGTCATAGACTCCATACCGCCTGCAACCACAAAATTTGCTGAACCAGCTTTAATCATATCAGCTGCTTGCATCACAGCTTTCATGCCTGACCCACATAATTTATTGATTGTCACTGCACCTGTCGAGTCAGGTAGTCCAGCTTTGCGCATGGCTTGGCGAGCAGGGCCTTGTTTTAAACCTGCAGGCAAAACGCAACCCATAATGACTTCTTCAATGTCTGCTGGCTGCAAACCCGAGCGTGAGATAGCCTCTTTAATGGTCACTGCACCCAGTTCTGGTGCAGTCACACTTGATAAACTTCCCTGAAAGCCGCCCATTGCTGTACGTGCACCATTAAGGATGACGATATCAGTCATTATTCTCTCCAATTTATTTAGCTTTGTTTTACAGCTTGAGTATATGTAATATCAGTACAATTAATATTGACTATAACGTGATAAATGTGACTGATAAGTTGTCATTCACATGTTTTAGCTTCTTCAAGACGAGTCTGTCCCATCATTGAAAGTCTAACGATTAGATTTGATTTATTTGAATGTGCACAGTATTTGAAATGTCCCATTGATCCACGTGGTAAACCAGAGTCTGGTTGGAAGGTGATCGTATTCTTGCTGGTAACTCCACCTTTCCAACTGAAATCACCATATTGGTAATCTGTCGAAGTTGCTTGAATAAGCTTTTCGTGAGGATCGAATTCTTGATTGTGATTCTGATCTAGAAAGATGATAAACCCTTTATGCCATTGACTGTTCGTACACGATTTTAAATCTTGAGAAGCACAGATAATCACAGGGCTTCGGTAACTTACAGCATTGGCTTTAGCTTGGCTGATAGCCTGCCGTACCGTGCTAAGAATTTGCGCCCTTTCTTGATTTTCACGAAATTCATGATAATGAGGGAGTGCTATCATCACAAGAATACTAATAATGACGATCGTGAAAATGAGTTCTAAAAGGGTAAAAGCAAGAGATTTACAATAGGAATACATTTTAAAGCTTCTAGTATTTGTTAATTATTTGAATTTATAGATAATCTTGGTGAAGTTATATTATAAGCTGAAGTGCTAAAAAATGATTACTATCACCTTTGAATGCTGTTAATATACCAAAAATGAAAAGATAAGTTATTCATGCTGATAAATTGAGTAAAAAATTACCGAATTACAACGGAAATTGTAAGTAATTTTGTCAATAATTTACTTGATTAAAGTAATCAAACACTTGGAATTCACTTTAAGTGTTTGTATGATTCAACATGAGTAGCTTAAAAAAAATACTGGGGTATAAAAAAGCCTATCTCAGGAAGCCATAATTATTTTAGGCTGAGCTTGAAAAACAATTGTTATCTCTGGAGGATATCCATGAAATTGAGTCGTATCGCACTTGCTATGCTTGTTGCTGCTCCATTCGCTGCTGCTAATGCTGGTGTAACTGTTACTCCACTATTAGTGGGTTACACATTCCAAGACACTCAACACAACAACGGTGCTGCTGATCACTTATCTGACAGCATTATCGAATTACAAGACGATT
Source organism: Acinetobacter sp. Ver3 (assembly GCF_000632455.1). Classification (GTDB taxonomy): domain Bacteria; phylum Pseudomonadota; class Gammaproteobacteria; order Pseudomonadales; family Moraxellaceae; genus Acinetobacter. Next base: position 1,473 of record NZ_JFYL01000009.1, on the reverse strand, counting down.
TATTCGTTGGTGCTGCGTTAGGTATTGAACTTACTCCATGGTTGGGTTTTGAAGCTGAATATAACCAAGTAAAAGGTGATATCGAAGGCACAATTACTGGTAATGATGTTGGCGAGTACAAGCAAACTCAAATCAATGGTAACTTCTATGTTACTTCTGATTTAATCACTAAGAACTATGACAGCAAAATTAAGCCATACGTTCTTTTGGGTGCTGGTCACTACAAATATGAATACGATGGTGTAAATCTTAAAGATGACGAAGGTACTTTAGGTAATGCAGGTGTAGGTGCTTTCTGGCGCTTAAATGATGCTCTATCTCTTCGTACAGAAGCTCGTGCAACTTATAACATCGACGAAGATTTCTGGAACTACACAGCACTTGCTGGTCTTAACGTAGTTTTAGGCGGTCACTTGAAGCCTGCTGCTGAAGTAGTAGAAGTTGCTCCAGTTCAACCAGCTCCAGCTCCAGTTCAACCAGCTCCACAAGAGTTGACTGAAGATCTTAACATGGAACTTCGCGTATTCTTCGATACGAACAAGTCTAACATCAAAGATCAGTACAAGCCTGAAATTGCTAAAGTAGCTGAAAAATTAAACGAATATCCAAATGCAACTGCTCGTATTGAAGGTCACACTGATAATACTGGTCCACGTGCGTTGAACGAACGTTTATCTTTAGCTCGTGCTAACTCTGTGAAATCTGCTCTTGTAAGCGAATACAATATTGATGCTTCTCGTTTAGCGACTCAAGGTTTCGCTTGGGATCAACCAATTGCTGACAACGCAACTAAAGAAGGTCGTGCGATGAACCGTCGTGTATTCGCTACGATTTCTGGTAGCCGCACAGTAGTTGCTCAACCTGAAGCAGCAGCTCAATAATCTTTAATAGATTGTAAAAAACAGCTCTTAGGAGCTGTTTTTTTTACCCCTTTTTTGTAAATGTGATATATTTCACAAAATATAATCAACTACACAATGAGAATAAAGATGAAATATAGTTTAATAGCAAGCTTATGCATTGCTTTAACTTTGGCAGCTTGTACAACGACAAAGATGCAATCAACTAATGGTGTACAAGACTTGGATCAAAAGATACTAATTGAATTAAAACAAGGTCTACCGCTGTATTTTAATCACAATTCCCGTCAAATAGATGTCCGATATGAACCTTATTTAACAGCAGCTTCAAAAATTCTGGCGCAGAATAAAAGTTTTATACTTCAAGTAGATGGGCATACAGATAATCGAGGGTCTATAGCAGCGAATCAAAAAGTATCACTTGAGCGAGCAAATGCTGTCCGTAATGAATTGGTGATGCAATATAATGTTGATCCTAAACAAATTTCGACTCAAGGTTATGGCCCAAATCAGCCAATCGCTGATAACACGACAGAAGAGGGTCGAGCATTGAATCGTCGAGTGAATTTAACCTTAAAAATACAATAAGATCAGAATCTAATAATAAAAAAAA
>NZ_JFYL01000008.1 GCF_000632455.1 Acinetobacter sp. Ver3 | reverse complement strand
TTTTTAAAAAATCTCTGACTTTTATCCAATCCTAAAAGCACATTTTTTTCGCTTCAGTGAGCGAGCGTATTAACCAAAAGGTTTTATGTTGCGTATTGGGTTATGTAGGTGCATGAAGGTGTTTAGATTTAATAAAAAAACCCGCGAAAATCGCGGGTTTTTGATCTGATTAATTTATCAGATTATTTTTCAGCTGCGATAGAAGCAATTGCTGCATCTACGCCTTCGATTGAGTCAGCTGCTTTTTTGATACGTGCAAGCGCATCAACCAATACTTCATCTGCTGTTGCATATGAAATACGCATATAACCGCCTAAACCGAATGCATCACCAGGAACAACCGCAACACCAGTTTCTTCCAATAACCATGCAGAGAATTCTGTGCAAGATTTTAAACCTTTTGCACGGATCAATGGACGAATGTTTGCATAAGCATAGAATGCACCGTCAGCAGGTAAGCATGTAATGCCTTTGATATCATTCAAGCCATTAACAACTAAATCATGACGGCGTTTGAAAGCTTCAATCATTGGTTTAAGTACATCTTGAGGACCATTCAATGCAGCTTCTGCCGCAACTTGCGAAATTGAAGTTGGGTTAGAAGTAGATTGTGATTGAATTTTCTTCATTGCGCCGATTAATTTAGCAGGACCAGCTGCATAGCCAATACGCCAACCTGTCATTGCATATGCTTTAGATACACCGTTGAGAACGATTACGCGATCGTAAAGATCTGGTGCAACTGTAGCAATGTTATAAAACTCGTCGTCCCAACGAATTGGTTCGTACATATCATCAGAAGCAACATATACTTCAGGATATTTACGAAGAACTTCAGCTAATGCTTCTAATTCTTCTTTGGTATAAATCATACCTGTTGGGTTAGAAGGGCTGTTTAAAACAACTAGGCGAGTTTTATCAGTAATTGCAGCTTCTAATTGAGCTGGTGTGATTTTGAAACGTTGTTCTTCACCACATTTAACAATAACTGGCACACCTTCTGCGATGATCACCATATCTGGATAGCTTACCCAGAATGGAGCAGGGATGATTACTTCATCGCCTTTATTTAACAATGCAAGCGCAAGGTTAAAGAATGATTGCTTACCGCCACAAGAAACGAGAATCTGGTTAGCAGCATAATCAAGGTTATTATCACGTTTTAATTTAGCGATAATTGCTTTTTTAAGACCTGGCGTACCGTCAACTGCGGTGTATTTAGTGAAACCGTTGTTAATCGCTGCAATTGCTGCATCTTTGATGTGTTGTGGTGTATCGAAATCCGGTTCACCTGCACCTAAACCAATAACGTTTTTACCAGCAGCTTTAAGTTCTGCAGCTTTATTGGTCACAGCAAGCGTTGGGGACGGTTTGATGGCATTGACACGATCAGAGAGACGTACGTCCACGGCAGTATTCCTTCTTATAGGGATTAAAAAATAAAAAGCACACTATCTTAGCTTAAATTGAATGTTTTAGTCGTCCAATATCTAGGCAAATTAGCAAAAAATCACGAAATTCATCGAATTTTAATGCAATGATACATATCCACATTAAACAACGTGGGTCGCATAAAAAAACAAATTTCCGTACAATAGCGTTAGATTGAAATGAGTAGTCTCAAATGAGTTCGGAAAATTTTCCTAAAAAGAAGCCTGTAGTGAATCTTCCATTTCCTATCAAGCAAGTGAATGACGCAAAGCAAGCTGATGAAGAAATTGAAGATCTACGTCCAAAGCCTCAGCGCTATGCTGATCGCACATGGATGCCTCCACGTGGTACACGTCGCTCAATGGGTAAAAGATAAAAAATAGGTGCTTTAAGCACCTATTTTTTTGCGGGGAAGAATTACACGTAACTTAAGTTTTGATCTAGAGTCAGTAAGTTGAATGTAGAACCGTCTTTAAATACGATTGATTCAACTTGATGAGCTTCACCTTTTGCCCAATCTTTAATAGTGATTTGATCAGCAGAATCTTTAAGTTTGATGATACGATCATTCCCAGAGTCTTGAACGAGTAAATCATCAATTGAGATACCAGCACCAAATTGAATGGTATCTTGACCACCTTTTTCATAGATTGTATCTACTCCAAAGCCTTGATCAAAATAGTATGTCTCGTTACCAAGATCGCCATACAATTTATCGTTACCAATACCACCATTTAAGATGTTAATCAGGCCACCATTTGCGATTAAGGTGTCATCTCCAGCGAGGCCTTTTAATTCGTTATTTACGAATTTGCTACCTGTGATAATGTTGTCAGATTGGTTACCCGTACCACTTTGTTGAATTTCTGATCCAGCAATCAAAAGTTCTTTGATTGGATTGATCAGCGTAAGGTTTTCAACATTTTCGGTTAATTGATACTGATCTGCAGAACTAATGACAGTGTCTGTACCTTCATAGTTGTGTTCAAGTACGAAGTCATATTTTGATTGTACATAATAGGTATCGTCACCACGACCACCTACGAGGACATTGATGCCTTCACCACCTTTTAGAATGTCATTGCCCCAACCACCAAAGAGCAAGTCATCACCTTTACCACCTACAAGCGTATCGTTGCCGACACCGCCTTTAATGATGTCATTACCATCTTTACCGTTTAAGGTGCGTCCGAAAACAGAGTAAGTGCTGATAATGTTGGTATTAGGGTTAAATAAGTTTGTCGCTACTGCTACAGAGCCAGCCAAATCACCTGCATATGCATAAGCAAGTTGAGTCAATGTATTAACAAGTTGATCACGTGAAGAGAAGCCATCGTCAAGTACTTCACCTTTGATGAATTGTCCAACGAAGTTTAAGCCCTCAGTCACGATTTGATTCACAACATCAAAGATACTCGCACCAGCTTTTAAGTTCGCTTTAACCACATCACCTAATAGCTCTAAATACCAAGTAAACGGACGGCTATCACCACCGTTCAATTGTGAAGTATCTACACCTAAATAGTGATCAAGAATACTTAATGGTGTGATACCTGTCCAATCACCTAGCTCACCACCCAAGTTTTCAAGAGCTTGCGTTGCGTCCATAAGTACCAATCCAAACTTACCATCAGAGCTTGGTAAATATCCTGCTGGAACAACAGTCTCGCCATCAGCATTTTTCACGCCATTCAAGAAATTGTCAGCTAAAGTTTTGATCAATACATTTGATGCTTGCCAGAATTGTTCATCCGTAATATAGATGCCTTTATCTGCAAGTGATTTACCTGTTCCTAAACGAACATATTGATAAAGGAAGTTCTGAGGATCAGCTGCTGCAACAGCTTCAGCAACTTTTAACCAGTTTTTAGTACCTTGATCCACTGCATCGTTTGATGCTAAATCTTCTTTGATCACGGTATAAATAGGGCGCCAGAAGTTTTTACCTTGTAAAGAACCAGTTGAGATAAACTTGTTATATAGTTCTTGAACTTGTTTAAATGCAGATTCACTTACGCGGTAACTGAATTGATTGTCAATTTTGTAGAATTTAGGACGACCGTCATCTGATGGATTAGATTGATCTGGTTGTTTTGGTTGACCCCATTCTCGATCAAAATGTGAGTCTGAAGGTGGAAGAGTGGCACCGATATCCTTACCAATATTTACGATGATGTCTGAAATTTGATGGATAATCGCATCACCGGCTTTATGAATTTCTTCGAAACCAGGAATGAATTTATCACCAACTTTAACCAATGGCGCAACGCTATCTAATAAATCATTCACGATGCCATCTTTGCCGATAATCAAATTACCAACCAGCTCACTTGGAATTTTTAAAATTGAATCAAGGCTAAGTTCGCCATCTTTCCATTCATTTTTGTGGTGTGTATCTTTTGCTTCTACATTTGAGCCGAGGGCTTCACCAGCACCACTGAGTAAATTCGATGCTGCATCGATAATACGGTCACCTAACTCATGAACAACTTCAAATGGTTTACCAAGTAGAGCATTACCTGCTAGGCCAATAGGAGAAGCCACATCTAAAACTGTATTGACTAAATTTGCTGTGGTGACTAAACCATTACCTAGTAACTGAGCTGGAATAGAAAGTACTGAGCTAAATTTGAAATCAGGAACATAATCGAAAATAGGTTCAAGTGCATTTTCAACTTGATTTGCAACTGTATTCACAATTGATTTTAGGTTTTCAGTAGCTGATGGAAGCTCTTGAGACCATTCATTATCATAATGCGTATCTTTAGGTTCAATAGTCCCGCCAATCGCTGAGCCAATGTCATGAGCCACATCAGAGACAGCATCAATAATCGTATCACCTGCTTTATGAACAACATCAAAACCAGGGATAAGCGCATTTCCTGCAATAGCAATCGGTGCAGCAGCATCAAGAATATCATTGGCAATATTGGTTGCACCAATAATGGTGTTTCCAATTAAATCCCCAGGAAGGCTTAAAATATTATCTAAGCTGAGTTCTTTGTCTTCCCACTCATTTTTATGATGAGTGTCATTCGGTTCGATGGTTGCACCAAGTGCTTTACCCACTGAATTCACTGCATCTGAAGCTGCATCAATAATTTTATCACCAAGTTCGTGCACTGCTTCGAAAGGTTTGCCAAGTAAAGCATTGCCTGCTAAACCAATAGGAGAAACTACATCAAGAACAGTATTCACAGCATTGGTGGCAGCGATTAGACCATTACCAACGAGTTGAGCTGGAATTGAGAGAACTGAACTTAATTTGAAGTTAGGTAAGTAATCGAATGATTTATAATTGAACAAAGCCATTGTTATAGTCTCTTATAAAAATAAAGTGTTTTTAATCATTGTTCGTGATTAAAGTGTGATGAGAATCACATTTTATTAATTTAAAATCAATTGCTTTTGTTAGACAAGATCATGAATTTTTTGTCATAATTTAATGAAAAATATAGTAAAGCTTATATGAGAAGAGAATAAGATTGATTTTTTTCAAAAAAACACCAGTGCAATGACTAGTGTTTCAAAAGCAAATAAAATGTATGATCTAAAAATATAAATATTATAAGCTATTGATTTTTATTGGATAAATATTTGTAGTATTGTCTCTTATGATCATACATGGATTGATCTGCACGCTTTAACATATCTTCAATTGTTTCATTCTCAAGGCTTGTAGCAAATCCCATTGATGCACTGATGATATGGTTAGAATAATATTGATTATCGATATTCAATAATTCTTGAATGGTCAAAATCGTCGACTGAACGGTAGTTTCATTTGCACCTTGCATCAAGATAACAAATTCATCACCTCCAATTCGAGAGGCTGTATAACTGGTATTGTGAATCGTTCTACTTAAGATATTACCCATTCTGCGTAAAATCTCATCACCTGCATCATGACCAAATTGATCATTAATGGGTTTAAGGCCATTCATATCTAGAAAAATTGCAGATACTGGACGAATAAGTGCGCGTTCCAATCGATGGATTTCTTCAGTGTAGAACGAACGATTTTTGAGTTTTGTTAAAACGTCGTGTTTACCTAAATATTCTAAATAGCTCTCAGCTTTTTTTCGCGCTGTAATGTCCGTTAGGGCAAGTTGTACAAGCCCCCAATCTTCTTCATAACCTGGAAACACAGTGAATTGAAGTAAAACATAGCGAATTGAACCATCCAAAGCATAATTGATCGCTTCACGACTATGATGAATTTTCCCATTCCATAGTTCGATCAATTGTTCCTTAAAAGTTTGATGCATTTCTTTCGAGAAAACTTTTTTTAGATTTTGAAATAAATCTGATTTCGTCGATGCCTTGAACAAATCCAATGTTGCTTGGTTGACGTCTAGTAATACAATGTCTTCAATGCATTGTTGTACGAAATCTTGATGCACATCTAAAAAAGTTATGAAATCATCAATACCAATTGATTTAAGATGATCGAGTCTTAATTTAATGCGACTAAAGTCTTCAACCCATAATGATGTGGGTGAATAACTAAATCTTGCTTCAGCTAATCGACGATTTTTTTCTTCTAAACGCCGAGCTTGCATATAACCACTAATATCTTCTGTAGTAAGCAAAATACGGTCTAAACTTTGTTCTGAACCAGGTAAAACGACAGCTCGCAGTTTTATGTCTAAGGGTTGACCACTCAAGGTGAAATTAGTGGTTGTACTTGTAAACTCTAATTCACCCTTCCAAAGTGCAACTAATTCCGCTACATGTGCATCAAACATTTGATGTTGGAAAATGGTGCTTAAATTTTGGGTGAGATGTTTAAGGCTTTGTGCTTCAAAAAGATCGAGTGTTTTTTGATTTACTTTAACAATCTTAATTTGATGTGCGCATAAAGTCACAAGATCTGGATTTTGCTGAAGATGTAAAGCTAAATCAGTGACCCCATCACCACGCCATTGGTTAAAGATGGTTTGAATGGCACTAAAATCTTCCAACCACATTGGGATAGGAGATAAATCAAAAATTGATGAATCAAGTATCTCCATAACTATCCTTGAACTTTTCTTTTAAAACAATAAATTGTGGATAATATAGCACTAAATTATTTTGATATAAAATTCAAATTTTTTATTATTTACGTGATTTAAGACACTTTTTTAAGCTAAGCTAACGTTGATCTAAATCCTATTCTCAATTCGTTAGATTTTTATTTTGATAAAAATGATGCTTGTTAATATACATGCATTTATCTGCACGGCGTAACATATCTTCTAAGGTTTCGCCTTGAAGTCTTGTGGCATGTCCGAGTGAAACGCTGATAGAAAGATGAGGGTGATCTAGATTATGTTGATGTATTTGAGTTTCAAGATCATGAACAAGGATTTTAACTTGCTCAACATCGGCATGAGGCATCAATAATACAAATTCATCGCCACCTATTCTAGAAATTGAAAAATCTTTTTTGTGAGTGACAAATTGAAGAATTTCGGCAAAGTTTTTTAGATACTGATCACCGACATCATGTCCGAACTGATCATTGATGATTTTTAAACCGTTCATGTCAATGTAAATACAAGACACTGGATAGAGATCAAGTTGCTCAATCCGTTCAATTTCTTCATTAAAATAAGTTCTGTTATGTAAATCAGTTAAAATGTCATGTTGACCCAAATAATGTAAGTGATTTTCTAATTTTTTTCGCTCAGTGATATCTGTAAGGGCGACTTGTATCACCGCCCAATCATCTAAATTATGTGGAAAAATATTTAACTGTTCTAAAACGAAGATTTGTTCTCCATTCGCGTTGTAGAAACTACTTTCTCGCTGTTGATATTCTTCATGATTCCACAATTGTAGTAACTGGCTTTTAAAATTTTCCAAACGTTTAATATCAAATAAATCATGAGAATGATGTAAAAATTGAGATTTATCTTTCACAGCAAAAAGTTTGAGCGCCGCTTCATTGACATCAATGAAATTTATTTGCTCAAAGCATTCCACAACAAATTCTGGATGTTGATGAATGTGTTGGTCTAAATTCTCAATGTTTTGCAAACGGAGCAGCTCAAATCTTTTTTTAATTTGGCTAAAATCCATGATCCATAGTGCTGTTGGATTATAAGTAAATAAAGATTCGGCAAAATGACGTGCTTTTTGATATTGGGAAATATCTTCGGTGGTCATGAGTAGGCATTTCCAATTATCCTCATAACCTTTTAATTTCATACCGCGTAATTGAACATCTAAACGCTTTCCATTGGTCGTATAATTAATCACTGGAATATGATGTTCAGTATTCTTCCAAAGTGATACAAAAAATTGGATTTGGAAAGTGCTGACTTCAGGATGAAGGAACTTCTGAAAACTTTCTAAAATTTCTTCTAAGTTTTTTGCTTCATACAGTTTAAGCGTACTTTGGTTAACACGTAAGGTATGAATCGTACTCAAGCAAAGGTGGAGACGACTGTGATCCTCCATCAAATATGCTTCAATATCTTCAATACCTTCAGCAGTCCATTGTTCGAAAATTTGTTTAACACCGCTGAAGTCTTGTAGCCACATCGCAATTGGAGATAAATCAAAGATGGTCAGATCTAAATGATCCATAGATGCGAGCCTTGGTGTTTAAAATTCATTCATTTATACAATATAAGTGAATGAATCTTATAAAATCAACATCTTATTAAACTGATTTTTTTGCTCGATGCTCAGGTTTTGGCGCAGAAATTGACTTAAGCCCTTGCCAAACATCAACAAAATCTTGTTCATTAATTTGGTAGAGTTCAAGTAAAGCCAATACCACACCACCCATCATGAATGCACGATCGGACTTCGGTTCATATTGGAAGGTTTGATCTTTTAGATGATAGAGGATATCTTCGATTTCAAATATGCGTTCACGTCCATTACTATCCACGGGGAACATCGGCGTTTCAATCAAAATATTGGCTAGTTTCTTTTCAGATTCATTTAAATTAAGTTGCTCAAATGCCGTTTCTAAAGAATCCGCGAACAGTAGTTCGGAAGAAAAAATGGCATATAATAAAGGTTGGTTTAATTTAGGAAAGGTTCGTTCAACGAAAGGTTTAAACGAAATCGGGAAAATCACATTTTTTGATATACCTTTGAACATGGGGGCTATTTCAGCAACTTTGTAACCTGCTACACCACAACCAACGGCTGTAATAAAATACTTTATCTTGGGGTGGTTTTTTGTATAGATCTTAAAATCATTGATGTAGTGTTCAATCTGGGATAGAGGCATTTGTTGCAAATGCTCATTCATGGTGGGTATTGCATAGCTCTGTCCAGCCCATCCGCGGCCAGCACCTTTAATCGCACCGAAATGTTGAAGTGCAATTTTTGCAGCACCACCTGCATGAGTGCCTGCTAAATTACTACCAAATACAAATACTGTATCTTCATTTAAACTGTTGATAATCGTTTCATCGTGATATTGGTAAGTCATAGTTTTTTACATCAACATGCAATTTAAGTTCATGGTGCAATTGATTGCTGTAAGGGTCAAGTAAAATTGATTGAATTTATGGTTTTCACCCTCATCATCAGATGAGTAAATCATAAAGATTTGAGCAAGCAAGCCATGCATTACCAGTGTTATTGCATATTTTCATCATCTGTATAGCGAGAATTATCGAGTGAGTGACAGTCGTCCATTTGAATTAGTAACTAATTACGAGCCTGCAGGTGATCAACCTCAAGCGATTGAGAAACTTGTTAAAGGAGTACAACAAGGTTTTAAGGATCAATTGCTATTAGGGGTAACAGGCTCTGGTAAGACCTATACGATGGCGAATGTGATTATGCAATTACAACGTCCTACTATTGTAATGGCACACAACAAAACCCTTGCGGCTCAACTCTATGGAGAATTTAAAGCTTTTTTTCCACATAATGCTGTTGAGTATTTTGTAAGTTATTACGACTACTATCAGCCAGAAGCATACGTACCGTCATCTGATACTTTTATTGAAAAGGATTCTGCTATTAATGATCACATCGATCAGATGCGGTTGTCCGCAACGCGTGCTTTGCTTGAGCGTAAGGATGCCATTATCGTTGCTTCGGTGTCCGCCATTTATGGTTTAGGTGATCCTAACGCCTATATGAATATGCTCTTACATATTGTGACAGGTGATCGAGTCAGCCGTGATGAGTTGATTCGTCGATTGGTAGAAATGCAATATACGCGTAATGAACTCGAATTTTTACGAGGTACTTATCGAATTCGTGGAGAAATTCTTGATATTTTCCCCGCAGAGTCAGAACAAAATGCAGTGCGGATTGAGCTATTTGATGATGAAGTGGATTCGATCCGCTGGTTTGATCCTTTGACTGGAAAAATGATTCGTAAAGTCCCACGAATCACGATTTATCCAAAAAGTCACTATGTGACGCCTAAAGATAACTTACAGCGTGCGATCGAAACGATTCGTGAAGAACTCAAAGAGCGCTTGGCATATTTCAGAGCTGAAGATAAATTGCTTGAAGCTCAACGTATTGAACAGCGTACTCGATATGACCTTGAGATGATGCAACAGCTTGGTTATACCAATGGTATTGAGAATTACTCGAGACATTTATCAGGTCGACCAGCTGGAGAGGCCCCGCCAACGCTTTTCGACTACCTGCCTGAGGATGCATTACTTATTATTGATGAATCGCATGTTACGGTTCCTCAAATTGGTGCGATGTATAAAGGCGATCGATCACGTAAAGAAAATCTAGTGAATTATGGTTTCCGCTTGCCAAGTGCATTGGATAATCGACCAATGAAGTTTGAAGAGTGGGAACGTATTATTCCTACTACAATTTATGTCAGTGCGACGCCTGCCAATTATGAATTAGAAAAATCAGAACAAATTGCCGAGCAGGTGGTGCGTCCAACAGGTTTGATTGACCCCGTTATTGAGATTCGTCCAGTATTGACTCAGGTGGACGATGTCCTTTCGGAGATTAATCAACGTAAAGATAAAAATGAACGTGTCTTGGTCACAACGTTAACCAAACGCATGGCTGAAGATTTGACTTCATATTTAAAAGAGTACGGGATCAAAGTGGCTTATCTGCACTCTGATATCGATACTGTTGAACGTGTGAAGATCATTCATGAATTACGAACAGGTGTCTACGATGCATTGATTGGAATTAACTTACTCCGTGAAGGTTTAGACATGCCTGAGGTATCTTTAGTCGCAATTTTAGATGCCGATAAAGAAGGCTTTTTACGCTCAGAACGTTCACTTATCCAAACCATTGGTCGTGCTGCTCGAAATGTTGAAGGAAAGGCTATTTTATATGCAGATCGGATTACGGATTCAATGCAAAAAGCAATTGATGAAACGGAGCGTCGCCGTACCAAACAAATTAATTTTAACTTAGAACATGGCATCACTCCGCGTTCAGCAGTCCGCCAAGTCATCAAAGAAATTGATACTGGTGAAGAGTATGACGATGAGTCAATTGATGAGAGAGTATCGGGACAAGCACGTGCATTAAGTGCGGATGAGCGCCATATAGTTTCCGATCCAAAACTATTGGCAAAACATTTGGCTAAATTAGAGAAGGAAATGCTCAAAGCTTCGAAAGAGCTTCAGTTTGAGCAAGCAGCGCGTTTCCGTGATGAGATCGTGCGTTTAAAAGCACAGTTAATTCAGTGATTTAATTTACAGAAAACACTGTAAAATCATCACATAACGTAACATTAAGCCGAAAAATAACCGTTATTGTTGAAGAGTAAATGAATACTCACAAACAAATTCAATAAATAGGGGTTATTTAGATGATCAAGAGTCTCCCATCTGCTGGTTTCAATGTTAGCAAGATTGTATTGGGTGGTGCCTTATTGGTTGGTTTAGGGGCAGCAACGATGGTTTATGCTCAGGACAAGCCACTCAATACTGTTGAAAAAGTTGAACTCGATAAATACTTAGGTGTTTGGTATGAAGTAGCACGTAAGCCACTTTATTTCCAAAACAAGTGTGATCGTGATGTGACTGCGACATATACATTAAATGAAAATGGTAATGTGACTGTTGATAACCGTTGTTTTACCGCTGACGGTAAAGTTACCCAGTCAGTGGGTGAGGCATTTGTACAAAATCAGCCATTTAATACAAAATTGAAAGTCAGTTTCTTGCCGAGTGCTATTCGATGGTTACCAGTTGGTCGTGGCGACTACTGGGTGCTGAAACTGGATGAGGATTATCAAACTGTACTCGTGGGTGAGCCTAAACGTAAGTATATGTGGGTACTTTCTCGCACGCATAATCCTGATCAAGCAGTCGTGAATGAGTATCTTGATTATGCTAAATCTGTTGGTTATGACTTAAGTGATGTGATACGTACAAAGCAAACGGGTCAACAACCTGGTTCAACAAAATAATGTTGAAAATGATGAGAACCACGCTAAAGCGTGGTTTTTTTATGCTTCGACATCTATTGATATGAATTATAGCTATAATATCGTTTGGTAAAATTTAGGTTCAGATATGTTAAAAGGTATAGCATTGTCAGTTATGGCATCAGTGACATTTGGGGTGCTATATTTTTATACGTATTTTCTTAGACCACTAGACAGCGAGCAGACCTTTGCTTGGCGAATGTTAGCAACATTACCTTTTTTAACGCTGTTTATGTGGTGGTCGGGTGATCTAAAATATGTTCGAGAAATTTATAATAAAATTTGCAAACAACCATCTATTTTAATTTGGCTCTTGATCAGTTCATTTTTGTGTACAACTCAACTCTGGTTATTTTTGTGGGGACCAATCAATGGTCGGGGGCTTGAGGTTTCTTTAGGATATTTTTTGTTGCCTCTGGTGATGGTTCTCTTTGGTTGCGTTCTTTACAAAGAAAAGCTCTCAAAGTGGCAAATTGCAGCAGTGTTTTTTGCAATTCTTGGTGTCAGCCATGAAATCTGGCGCATCGGTACTGTGGCATGGGAGACCATGTATGTTGCTGTGGCTTATCCGATCTACTTTTTTTTAAGAAGAAAATTTGGAACAGATCATTTAGGTGGATTCTGGTGGGATTTATTGCTGGTGATTCCAGTTGCTATTTTTCTAGCATTTTTTTATTCAAACACATTGCCCCTGATTATTGAGTTTAAATATCTCATTTTAGCCGTACTAGGTCTAGGTTGCTTAAGCGCCTTAGGGCTTGGAAGTTACATCTTGGCGAGCAGATATCTTCCATTTGTGATTTTTGGGTTATTGAGTTATTTAGAGCCAATTTTGTTGGCAGGAGCATCAATAGCAATGGGTGAACGCGTGGAAGCAGGAGAATGGTTGACTTATATTCCAATTTGGTTTGCTGTATTGCTCCTTATTTTGGAAGGTGCAATTTATCTCTATCGTCAAAGAAGAACTGAAAAGTTACTTCAATATCAACATAAGAAACTACAATCGCGTCTAGCCCAAAAAGATGAGCACTAAGTTTCATATCATTACATAAGGATGAGTTATACATAAGAGTTTTTGACTGAATGATAAGAATAATTACTTATTCTTTAAAAATATTTGTGACACAATTAACTAAAACATAAAAATGTGATAAATTTGTTAAATCAATAATAATTCTAATTTAACAATCATGATTCAGTACCAAACAAGAGCAGCATTATTACAGATGGAGCCTAGTCTGGATTTAAACTGGCAAAGACTCTTAGAGCGTATATTTCAACATTCTGATAGTGATGTTCGCGAAGAAATTGATCGTCAAATTCTCAAACCTAAAGATATATTTTGGAATCGTGTGAATAACACGTTCGAATATAAAGTCACGACGTCGCTGGGAATTTTAAAGCACAGTTTTTCTAGTGAAAGAATGCGCTCCATTGCAGCAAAGTTATGTCAATCTATCCAATGGTTGAAGGAGATGACGGATTGCGTACAAGTGGCGGACTATTTGGAAAATGCGCTGTATCAAATTGACCAGATTGCTGTTGAGGATAATTTAAAATTACAACGCGAAAAAATGCTAATGCGTCGGGTTTTTTTGCAAGATGTTGCTAAGTTAATTCGTGAATTAAATCTTGAAACACCAGTTGGAGCTCGCCAGTTAACTTCAGCTCAGATTAAGAGCTTTATGATAGAAGTATTTATTAAGCAACAATTACTGGGGTATTGGTTTAAACCGCTTCTACCTAGAAGCTCATCGATCATGGAGCATCCTTTTTTTGCACAATGGTTGCTGAAAGAACAGTCCATTCGACACTTTGATATTGTTAAAACCTCTGAATTTCTATTCGTCATCGCACCAACCAGTCAGTTTGAACAAAATCCATTTTCGATCCGCCGTTTTTTATTTGAAGATCGAATGGAATACAACCAACAAATTTATCTCAATGGGTTAGTTCTGGATATGCGCCGTTACAATGAAGAGGGGTATATCAAACAGTTTATGGAACACGTGCAGATGATGGTTACTATTCAGCATCAAGTGCATAAAGATGTCATTCAAATTGTGCATGAATTTGAAGATGTTGCTGAACAGAAGATATTACCGCTTTTGACACAAAATTTAGGAATGGCTGGAAGTAATAGTGATTTTGTAGCCAAACAGCATTTACGTAAGATAGAGCAAGTATTGACTGTCGAATTGCTACAACCTCTTGTGGTGGCTTTAGAACAGCATTTATCACATATTGAAGAATATGAGCATCTGTTTAAAAGTGTGCATCGCATATTTTCAGATATTCTGGCCAATTATAAAGATTTTAAACAACAGCCTTCATTATTTTTTAATTCCTCAGTTCAGTTGTTTGAATACAAGTTGTTAGCCTATTTAAAATTACTTGAAAAGCGTAAAGATGAAATATTTGTACCATTGAATATGTATGAGCGAGGAGTCATGCATGAGCGCTCCAAGAAACCTTTAAATGTATTACAAGAAGATTTAAGCCAACATATACAAGATTACCGAGAAATGCTGTCACATACGATGCGTTTGAAACGAGACTATGCTGAAGTGCAAGGCTCATTTTTAAAAAGAATGGTGGCTGGAGAAAAGTTAGAAAAAGAACTTCAACAAACTTCATTGGCCATGGTGAAAATCAAAAAGCAGGCTTATCTAGATATTTTAAGTGTGCCTAAGAACTACCGTAAATATAGTATATTTATTGAATTTGAAAGTTTTTCAGCTACAAGTGATTTTGAGCGACATTATGCATTCCCTTCGGGGCAAAATGGTTTAACTAAGCTTCCAGTATTGGTCAAACTCCCAGAAAACTTAGAAGATTTTAATTTAGAAGATTTAAATATGATGTTGAGTCAGGATATTTCGGCTTCCCCTTTATTTAGTTGAACTGACTGCAACTCAGTGACGAAATTGGATTTGTAGGCTTAATGATCAGTATTTGATATCTAAATGAAATCATTTACCCAAAAAATTATCTTGTAATTCAATGGCTAAAATATATTTTTTATAAAGAGAAAATTGCTTTAGTAAAAAATAAACCGAGTTTTCATTTCAACTCTGAGTTAATTCCTTTACAATTGTGGGGTTTTGAAATTTATGCTTAGATTTACAATTAATTAGAGGACGTATCTGTGAGCAAAGACACTATCGTTGCCCTACATGCAGAGCACCAAGGTCGCTGGAAAAACCGTGAAGAACTCGCGGAACGTATGATTGCCCTTGTTGGTCAGTTATACCGTGAAAAAAACATCGTAGCTACAGTATACGGTCGCTCTTTAATTAACCGCTCGGTTATCCAAATTCTTAAAGCTCACCGTCGTACACGTGTTTTAGATGTTGAACTTTCTGCTGTAGATACTTTCCCAATCCTTGAAGCATTGGTTAAAGTACAAAATATCGGTACAGCTGAAATCGATTTAGGCAAACTCGCTGTAGAATTTAAAGCAAAAGGTGGCGATGTAGATGCATTCGTTGCTGACGCTGTTAAATCACTACAAGGCAATGCTGCATCTGTTGAGCATAAAGATGTTGTGCTTTATGGTTTTGGTCGTATTGGTCGTATCCTTGCACGTCTTATGATTGGTCAGTCTGGTCTTGGTCGTGGTCTAAACCTTAAAGCGATTGTTGTTCGTAAATCATCTGATGGTGATTTAGAGAAACGTGCTTCTTTACTTCGTCGTGACTCTATTCATGGTCCATTTGCAGGTACGATTTCTGTAGATGAAGAAAACGAAGCAATTATTGCGAATGGTCAATTCATCAAAGTGATCTATGCATCTAACCCATCAGAAGTGGATTACACTGCATATGGTATTGAAAATGCATTGGTGATTGATAACACTGGTAAATGGCGTGATTCTGAAGGTCTTGCTCAGCACCTTAAATGCCCAGGCGCTGCACGTGTGATCTTAACTGCACCTGGTAAAGGTGAGATGAAGAACGTTGTGTTTGGTGTAAACCAAGCTGACATTCTTGATGAAGACACAATCATCTCTGCTGCAAGCTGTACTACTAACGCGATCACACCGACGTTGAAAGTACTTCATGACAAATATACAGTGATTAATGGTCACGTCGAAACAGTTCACTCGTTCACGAACGACCAAAACTTGATCGACAACTATCATAAAGCTGACCGTCGTGGCCGTGCTGCAACGTTGAACATGGTGATCACTGAAACGGGTGCTGCTAAAGCAGTTGCTAAAGCACTTCCAGCGCTTAAAGGCAAATTAACTGGTAACTCTGTACGTGTTCCAACACCTAACGTGTCTTTAGCAATCCTTAACCTGACTCTAGATAAAGAAGTTGATCGTGATGAAGTGAACGAATATATTCGTCAAATTTCTATCAACTCTAATCTTCAAGGTCAAATTGGTTATACAAATTCTACTGAAGTTGTATCATCTGACTTTATCGGTTCACGCACTGCAGGTGTTTTTGATGCGCAAGCAACAATTACGTCTGGTAACCGTTTAACAGCATATGTATGGTACGACAACGAAGTAGGTTATAGCTGCCAAGTTCTGCGTATTGCTGAACAAATGGGTGGCGTAAGCTATCCAAAAGTACCTGCTGAAACAAATGCATAATTTGTAAAGCATAAAAAGAGCCTCTTTCGAGGCTCTTTTTTATTTGCCTAAATTTACGTAATTAAGACTTTAGAGCAATATGGTTTCTTCAAAATAAGTGGTTTAATATTGAAAAATTGCGTATTTGTTCACATAAAATATGGATTGTGAGCAGGTGATTAAAAAAATAAGTGTTAAAGGATTATATTTTTGCGCATTAAATATCTTGTCATTGGCTTCGTGCTGATTGCTTTGGCTGCCGCGAGTGGTATAGCAATTGCCTTATGGGTTTTTCAACATTTTAAAATTTACATTCCACTAGAAGATCAAGCCGTGAATATTGATCTTCAGGAGCCATTGCAAGCGAAAGTTCAAATCCATGATGCTTTGGATGTAAATGTGACAGGTCGCGTGAAAACGACCATTCCTATACGTGAAAATCTTTCTATTCCTGTACAACAGACATTGAATCCTATGGTTCATTTCGACAATCAAGTACCAATTAAAACGGTTATTCCAGTCCGTGAAAATTTGATTGTGGATCAAAATTTAGCAGTAGATACTAAAGTTAAGGTTCGCATTTTGGGCAAAGATATTACATTGCCATTGAAAGGGGCGATTCCAATTAAACTTGATGTACCTGTTGAAATGGATGTTCCCTTAGATCAAATGGTTCACTTGAAATTTCAAGCACCTGTTCAAGCTGATTTAAAAGAGAATCTACGCATCCCATTAAAAACGGATTTAGATGTGGATATACCAGTACAAGGTCACTTGAATGCACCAATTAAAACTGCGTTAGAGGCTTCAGTCGAAGTACAAAATACTTTGCCAATAAAAATACAAAAAGGTGAGTTGGTTATCCCACTCAATACCTTAACATTACAAAAAAATCAAAAAGGGGAAGCAGCATCACTCATTAAAGTTCAGAAGGATGATCAATCTGCTGAATCGGTGAAAGCCCAGTGAGCTCGAGAAGCATGAGTGCTAAAAAAATAGTGGGATATGGTTCGCTCTTATTTATTATCGTGGCAAGCATTGTCGCCGTAGGTTTTTGGCTATATCTCAATATTCAAGCATCTGTTCAAGTCAGTGCGAAGAATGCAAGTGTACAGTTGTCAGAATCATTGCCGACCAAAATTGATGTTGGGAATTATCTTGAGGTACAAGCGATTGGCGCATTAAATACAGAAATTAAAGTACAGGAAAATATTGATTTAGATTTGCAGGGTAAATACAAAACCAATCTCAAGTTTAAAGTCGAAGTCCCTGTTTCTGTGAGTGTGGATTATCAAACGAAAGTAAAAATCGATCAAACGATTCCCATTAGTGCAACAACAGATTTGGTATATAAAACACGATTTTTACCTAAATTTCCGTTAAATTTAGATTTGCCTATTCAGCTTGAAGTTCCATTTCATTTAAAGCGTACTTATCAGGTTCCGATTACGATTGATTTTGATGGTCCTGTGTATTTAGATTTGCATGAGCAGCTTGATGTGGATATTGATCATGTTTTCAAACCTGTATTGCATTTAAATGATCCAATTTTGATGAAGGATGTATCTAGTTTTAGAGCAACAATGTACAACTTGGAGCGTGAAACAAAAGCAAATTTAGATATGAACTTGGATTTACCTCTGCGCAATATTAAAAAGTAAAAACTCCCCTTTAAGGGGAGTCTATTCTCTAAGCATTCAGTGCTTGCTGAATGCTTTCACGAATCGATGTAGTTTTTCGACCAATTAAATGTTCAAGATCTTTGCGTTCACTGTACATCGCACCATGGGCGGTGTGAAGATCTGCATCTACAATGACGTCAATGAGACCTAGTGGTAAACCAGCTTGAATTAATCCTTGACGATAATCTTCTGGAGATAAGTTTTGATATTTCACAGGCTGTTGTGAAAACTCAGAAAGTAGGGTCGCAAAATCATTTAAGCTAAAGCTTTCGCTACCAGCAAGCTCGTAAATTTTGTTCAAATGTTGAGGTGATTCATCAGTTAATATTTGAGCTGCAGCAGTGGCATAATCCAAACGAGAAGCTGAACTAATCAAACCATCTTGAGCAGCTCCGTATACCATGCCTGTTTCGATTTGATGGGTGAGTGCAGATAAATAGTTTTCGCTATACCAATTATTTCTTAAGAAGGTGTAGGTAATAGAACTTTCTCGTATTAGTTTTTCTGTTTCTCGATGTTCATTGGCTAAGCCAAGCGGAGAGTGATCTGCATTCAGTAAGCTGGTATAGATTAAGTGAGGAACTCTAGCTTGAATCGCAGCATCAATAACAGCCTTGTGTTGTGGAGTACGACGACCAATTTCATTGGCAGAAATGAGCAGAAGTTTATCAACATCCTGAAGGGAATTTGCGAGATCATTTGGCTGATCATAATCAAATTTTCGTACTTGAATATCTTCAGAAAATAAAATTTTAGCTTTTTCTGGGTTGCGAACCAAAGCAATAATTTCATGCTCGCTATGAAGTTTTTTAAGTTCTTGAACAACTAAACGACCTAATTCACCAGTTGCACCTGTAATCGCAATTTTCATTTTAATTTCCTCTCATTGTGGCTAAAAAATAAACTTGATGCAGGCATATTAATCTGTTAACTTACTTAATGAAAGTACGTACCTAAAAGTAAGTTATTAACTGTTAAGAGAAAAATGATGAATACATATGCGCATAGTGATTTATTAGGTCAAGTTTTATCCAGTGAATGTCCTTCTCGTGAAATTTTGGAGCATCTGACCAGTAAATGGTCAGTACTCGTCCTAAGTTGCTTGAGTGATGGTGTGCATCGTTTTAGTGAGCTAAAACAAAGAATTGAGGGGGTGAGCGAAAAAATGTTGGCTCAGACACTAAAAACCTTAGAAAAAGATGGTTTTATTTTGCGCACTGTTTATCCAGTAGTTCCTCCAAAGGTGGAGTATCAACTCACTGTATTGGGTTCAAATGCAGCGATGAAATTAAATGAGTTGATCCATTGGATTGAGCGAAATTTACCCGAGATTTTGGAAAATAAGGCACTTATTACGCGATAGTTATATTTCATCATTTCGTTATCGCTCAGTTTAAAGTGTGTACTGAGCGAGATGTTTATATGGTTTTCATGATCTTAAAATCATAACGATCAATACATAAAATTAAAATTGAGAAAAACAGCCCCAAAGCAATGCAACCAATCCATGCATAATGTTCCCAAGCATAGACAGCACCTAAAGAACCTAATGCAGCGCCTGAAAAATAAATGGTCATATAGACAGCATTAATTCGTGAGCGTGCTTGACCATCAATACGATAGACTAGATTTTGATTTAAAACATGAAATGCAGTGAGACCAAAATAGCTCATCAATACGCCAAGTGCATAAATGAAGATGTTCTGTTGCGCGAAATATAATGGAATACAAGAGAACAGCATCAAGGTGATACATAATTGAGCGACAAATTCTTCTTTCCCTTTGCCAACTGTTTTACCAGACCAACTCGAGGAGTAAATTCCGATAATACCTAACAGACCAAATAGACCAATTTGAAAATCAGTAAATTGATATGGGGCACTCCCTAAAACAAAAGTCATCGATGTAAACACCATTGAGAGAATGCCAAATCCTAGGGCACCCGCGCAGGCACGGCGTATGAGATGCGGATTATGCTTTGCGATGCTCCAAAGTGATTTGTAAATATCGGTGACTTGTAAATGCGAAGCAGGTTGAGTGTTGGGGAGTTTTTTCCACATTAAACATGCAAAACATAAAGTCAAAATACCACTAATGAAATAAACGCCTTCCCAAGACCAATAAGTTGAAACAAAGCCGGCAAATGTCCTAGATAAAATAATCCCCATGACCAATCCGCTCATGAGTTTACCTACAACTGCCGAGCTTAATTCCGGTGGGCTAATGGAAGAAGCAAATGGAATTAATACTTGTGCTGATATGGCTCCAAATGTTGCACAAAGGGTAAAGATATATAAAGTGCTAATATCTGAGCTGAAAGACAAAAGGATCTGCGAAATTGCCGCAAATATCATTAAACTCACAATGAGTTTTCGTTTATTAAAAAAATCTCCAAGGGGTACCAAAAGCATGAGTCCGAGCATATAACCCACTTGAGCGATAACTACGGTAAATCCAGCTTGGCTGGTCGAAATTTCTAAACTTCTTTCGATTGAATAAATCAGTGGTTGATTGAAATAGGCTGAACCTGCACAGACACCACAGGCCAAAGCCATAATAAGCACGAATTGTGAGGATAAAGGGGTAGCAGAGCGATCCATGTCAAAATCTTAGAGTGCAATTTAATGCACTATAGGCATTATCTTGTGGTTTAAGAAATAAATAAAACCAATGATGTCATTTGATAAAACAATGAGTAATGAATAAATCAAATTTATTGCAGTGATACACCAAAATATTAAAGACTCAATTTATGAAAAAAGTCGCTAACTTATTCTCAACCTGCATAAATATAGTCGAGAAATACTTTAAAATATGGCAGAATAGGCGGTTTTAAAGTTTTTAGAGGATTGGCATTATGCGCTTTGTTGATGAAGCAGTCATTACCGTAGAGGCTGGCGACGGTGGCAATGGCGTAGCCAGTTTTCGCCGTGAAAAATTCGTACCATTTGGTGGTCCAGATGGTGGTGATGGTGGTCGTGGTGGCAGCGTATATATTCAAGCTGATGACAACACCAGTACGCTTGTAGATTATCGTTATACCCGTAGATTTCGTGCTGAACGTGGTAAAAATGGTGCTGGCGCAAACTGTGCAGGTCGCGGTGGTGAATCCGTAACACTATATGTTCCAGTAGGAACAACAATTGTAGATACTGAGTCTGGCGACATCATTGGTGATTTAATTGAAAATGGTCAACGTGTTCTTGTTGCTCAAGGTGGTGACGGTGGTTTAGGTAACACTCACTTTAAGTCATCAACGAACCGTGCTCCACGTAAATGTACACATGGTAACAAAGGTGAGTTCCGCGAAATTCGCCTAGAGCTGAAAGTTTTGGCAGATGTTGGCTTATTAGGTATGCCAAATGCGGGCAAATCAACATTTATTCGTGCTGTCTCTGCAGCAAAACCAAAAGTAGCAGATTACCCATTTACAACTATGGTACCTAATCTTGGTGTTGTAGATGCAGATCGTCACCGTTCATTTGTAATGGCTGATATTCCAGGTTTGATCGAAGGTGCTGCAGAAGGTGCAGGTCTTGGTATTCGCTTCTTAAAACATTTGGCGCGTACTCGTATTCTTCTACATATCGTAGATGTACAGCCGATTGATGGATCAGATCCAGCTTATAATGCTAAGGCAATTTTAAATGAACTTTTAAAGTTCTCTCCAACATTGTCAAAACTCCCAGTGGTGTTGGTTTTAAATAAAGTAGATCAGTTGCCTGAAGACTCAAGAGATGAGTGGTGTAATCACATCCTTGAAGAGTTGAAATGGGATGGTCCAGTATTTAAGACTTCAGGCTTGATGTCTGAGGGAACCAAAGAAGTCGTTTATTATTTAATGGATCAAATTGAACAACAACGCGAACGCGAAGTTGAAGATCCAGAGTATGCAGCAGAAATGCAAGCATTCCGTGATCAGCTTGAAGCTGAAACACGTGAACAAACCATTGCCGCTAAAGAGGCTTATCGTGAAATGCGTCGTAAACAACGTCTTGCCAGTCAAGAGGATGACGATTTTGACGATGATGAAGATGATGGCGAAATGGAAGTGTACTACGTACGTTAATCTCTTTATATAAGAGACAGAGGACAAGATGATAGAAGTGGTAGATGGGCAACGTCAGCTCAAGGGTTGCAAAAGAATCGTTGTTAAAATCGGATCATCTTTACTCACAGCAAACGGAAAAGGTTTAGATATAGATGCAATCTCGCATTGGGCGGGGCAAATTGCAGATCTACACAATGCAGGGCATGAGATTATTCTCGTGTCTTCCGGTGCTGTGGCTGAAGGTATGGTTCGAATGAAACTTGAGAATCGACCCACGGATCTACCCAGTCTTCAAGCTTGTGCTGCCATTGGTCAAATGGGGCTGATACAAACTTGGTCAAGTGTATTGTTGAATCACAATATTCAATCTGCCCAAGTTTTATTGACTCATGATGACTTGGCTGACCGTCGCCGTTATTTGAATTCTTGTGATGCTTTACAACATTTAATCGATTGGAAAGTGATTCCAGTGATTAATGAAAATGACACTGTATCTACTGATGAGATTCGATTCGGAGACAATGATACTTTAGCTGCAATGGTTGCAGGCCAAGTTCATGCTGATTTATTGATTATTTTGACAGACCAAGAGGGGATGTTTGATTCAGATCCTCGCTCAAATCCTAATGCGAAGTTGTTTCATACAGTTCGCGCATTAGATGAAAGTTTGTTTGATATGGCAGGTGGTGGTGGTAAGTTTGGTCGAGGTGGAATGCTGACCAAAGTACGTGCTGCTCGTTTAGCTGCGAAATCAGGATGTCCTACACTGATTGCCAGTGGAGACAGTAATCATGTGTTAACTCGATTAATGTCGGGTGAAATGCTAGGTACGTTGTTTATCACTGATAATGATCGAATCACTGCTCACCAACAATGGTTAGCTGCGCATTTGCAAACTGCAGGGCGATTGGTGATTGATGATGGTGCTGTGAAAGCGATCAAAGAAAATCATCGGAGTTTATTGCCTGTAGGTGTGAAAGCAGTTGAAGGGCATTTCGAGCGTGGTGATGTGGTGGAGTGTGTGGATCAGCAACGGCATCGCGTCGCAGTTGGTCGTGTCAACTTTAGTTCACGTAGCGCTGAAATTGTCAAAGGCTTACCCTCAGATAAGGTACACCAAGTTTTAGGTGAAGCACGTTCATTAGAAATGATCCATCGCAATCATATGGCAATCTATTAATTTCTTATTAAAAAAAAGCTCGCTTAGGCGAGCTTTTTTTGTTGGGTCAATATCGGGTAATTGATGAGATGATCCGACCATATAAGGATAATCAGCCATATCCAACATCGCTTGATCCTCATAAGAATTTCCATAAGCATAAATTGATTGAAATTGGTCTACATCATATTGCTTGAGTATGCGCTTTCTTTTTTCTTCGCCACTACAATCAGGAGAGGAATAATGACCCGTATAAAACTGATTGAGCACTTCAGTTTCAGTACAAATCAAATCTACATTTAAAATCTGAGAAATGGGTTTTAAATAAATATCAATCGATGCAGAGACAATCGCAATGCGGTCACCACGGAGTTGATGCTTTATCAGTTGTTCATAAATGGGTGAGTTTAAATGTTGTTGTAATGAATAGGCGTATTCAAGTGCAATCGAGTCAGCATCAGATTTATAGAATCCAGCAAACATTGCCTTGAATAGCTTAGGGCGCATTGCATGCGCGGGGTAAATATTTAAAAAATAGGCTTGAATCCAAGGCAGGGTTTTTAGTCCTTGCTTAACAATATGTCGTTTTGATAAGGCGTAAAAGATAAAGCTCGTAAAACTATCTTTTTCACACAGTGTTCCATCAAAATCAAATAACGCTAGGTTTTGATTCTTTTTGCTTTCTGCATACATGTTTGATATCGACCGTTAACTCGCGTAGCAAACCAGTTGGTATTGTAGTCGCGACTAAGCTTAGGACCTGAAATAACCACTTCAGGCATAATGGCATAAAATTTTTCTTTTCCAATTTTCTTTTCGTAAAGCTCAGTCACAGCTTTATAGGTTTGCGTATCTTCAAACTTTTTCTCTTTTTCTTTCTTTAAATCAGCTCGAATTTGACGAGGTGTAATAAATACATTATTTGCGGCAAATACATTGATAAGTTCTTGTTCAGATTGACTCTTTTCAGCTTTTGGATTGCCATTTTTATTGTACAGTAATAAGTCTCCATCAAGCGTTAACTCCGCTGCTGTTAATTCATTGAGCATGCTTTGGAAAGCGGCGTTACGACTTGAATACATGCCTGAATTGTAGTCTGCAAAGCGATATATGGGTTGATCATAATCTGCTGGATACATCATCAGGCGGTGAATACCATAATAGAGTCCGCCATATTGACTATAAAGGTCTGATCTTAGATCTGCGATACTTCCACCTTGGCGCTTATGATCTTTTGCATAGCTAATATGAACTTGCATAGAGCCTAAAGTGGTAATGGGATTTAGTTTTTCACCAATATCTTGACCAACGAGTTTAGCTGCACCAGTGAGTGCACTGACATGGTAGTGTTTTGCCATGTGAGCAAAAATCTCACGATACAATTCATCTAATTCTCGTTCGGTGGAAACTTTTCGCATTTGTTTTAGATAATTGTCTTCAGGTGTTGGTTGATTTTTTAAGACTTCTTGGAAATACCCCGCAACGGTGCCTCCGATACTATCTCCTAATTTATCTTTAAATTTTTCATCTAAACGATCTTCAATTTCTTTAACTGCTTTGGCACCTAGTCCGGGTACATGGGGATCTGCAACAAAATTAGATTCTTGATCGACTACAGCAATAATGGTACACACATTTTCTTTCGTTTGGGGTATACCGAGTTGCTCGGTTATTTTATAAATATCCTCGGCCCATGAACCACGATTATTAACGCGGCCAGGAATGAGTTTTGAGATTTGTTCTGCATCAATCGTTTTATCTTGTGTGTTCCACCATGATGAGTCACCACAAGCACTCATGAATAAACTTAATGTAGCAACACTACAGGCTTTAAAAATTACATTAGAGCGAAAGCTATTTTTCATAAATGCAAAGTATCAGGGATAAAGATTCTAGCGAAGTATACTATTTCATTCACGATTTGTGAGAACTTATATGTATACAAGATAATGGCAGCATGCTTCAAATATAAATCTAAGTGTTGAGCTTAAGTTCATCCATTAACATTCAAGCAAAATGAGATAAAACATATTTTTAGTTTCAAACGTTATATAATTTAATGCTTGTATCTAATTTCAATCTCTCAATGAGTGCAGATTTAAAAAGTTAAGCATTCTGAAACTGTTTCATCATCATTGGTATTATTCATGTCTCAACATCCTGTGATCCGTGATTTATTTGATCGCGAAAAAACAACTCCTGTTTTTGTAGCACCCATGGCAGGTGGGATAGATTTAAAGTAAAAAATTATAATTATTATATATTTGGTATGTATCCGCATGGTGCAAGGTGCAAATATGGTGCAACCATGCGGGATATTTTGAAGAATTCACCATTAATGGTTCATTGCTTCCCAATCTTTCTTAGACTCTTTTTGTATTGATTCAAGCCAGAAAGCCACATCACTTAAATGAACATAAAAAGGTGAGTTACGTCCATCTGATTTGAATGCAGGAAATGGAAGTGTACATTTATTTGCACGCTTGTTCGCCTGTTCAATTGTAAGATGAGGCAAGTAATCAGGCAAGAGCTCTTCAAGTTTGATCACTGGCTTACGATACTTCATCAAAAGCATGAAGCCAATATCAACTGGATCCTCAACTCGTTTGGCCAGTGCACCCATTAAGAAACCTCCTGTAAACTTTGGACCAGTGGATTTTCTAATTCAGCTTTCAGCTTTTTTAACTGTTCGAGGCTGTAGCTGTATTCTTCACCAGTCTTGATTTTAATTTCGATACACACACCTGACTCTTCAAGTGTCAGCCCAAGCACTTTCATACTTGGATCATCTTCATAGTCATCAAATTGCTTCTGAAGCTCAGGGAGAATTTTATTAATCAGATCCAAACTAAGATTCAGCGGATTTTCAGTTTTCTCAAGCATCACACCACCTCATCTTCAAGAAAGGTTGTTTCATTCCACCAATTTGGGTTTTCTGCTAAATGTTTTGCATGTTCTTCAGTTGTGCCATCCCACACTTCAAGAGTGATGGCTTCAGCAATACATTCACCAACTGTTTCAAAAACTTGAATGGCTTCCTGACGCAGACGATTAACGACTTGCTCACCTAATTCTTTAGATGGAATAGGGTATAAAATTTCTTCTGAATCTGGCTCTTCAGGTATATTCACAGCCCATAATTTATTATTTTCCATCACGCCACCATTTCTTCAGTTTTGATCATCGTTGCCACCAATGTTTCACCATCAGTGGTCCATTCGATACGATTAAAATCAAAATACTCCATGAGCGCTTGACCGATCTGATCTTGAGTTAGTTCCAGTGTTGAAGTCTGAACAATCTGAGTTTCAGCCAATTTCATCAGAGCATTTAAAACTGGTTTATTTGAAGCTGTCATTTTGTTTTCCTTAACTGGTTGCTCAGGCTCAATGATCTGAGGTGCATCGACTTGGGTTGAATCAGCCACCACAGATGTGTGGAATTCAATGATTTCTGAAACTGGCTGTTTAGGTTCAGGCTGTGTCAGTTCAGATTTAGGTTTGAACAGTGTGTAGATATAACTGCCTAGTTTTCCAGAACGTTCAATTTTTTTGGCCTGTGTCAGCTTGTAGGTCAAATTTGAAAATTGCTTATCTGAAATTTTTAATACAGCCTGAATATCAGTTTTATTTAGACCGTCAGGGAAGTCCTCAAGCAAATTCAGGAATGCTTCACTGATATTAACTGCAGTTGGTTCTTCTGAAGGTTTAACCGGTGCACTAGGCTTAGCAGTTGGAGCAACTTGAGGCTTGTTTTGAATTTCAACCTTAGGCTTGCCTTTTAAAAAGAACACGCCGTCTTCCTGGTCAACGTCGATCACAGCTAGAACATTTTTAACGGTTTTGATGCTTAACTGACAGATCGTCATAAGTTGTGCAATCGACAAGCCCAGCGGATCCTTTTCTAAAGCAGCAATCACTTTGTTTTTAGCTTTCTGTAAGCGTTGTTCGTTTTCTTCTTTTTGGATGTCTTTTACAGAGCTCATTTCATTCTCCAAGTCGCTTCTTTTAACTTTGCATTGATGACCAAAGTATCAATTTCACCAACGCCTACATTTTCAAAAATATGGGTCATTCTCGCCCCGAACACTGTGAGTGTTCGGGTAATAGAGGAATAGTTGAATTTCATAAGGCACCTATGCATCTGCATGTTGCATTGCAGTCTTACGCTCAGCGTAGATTCGCAATAGCTCTTGGTGATCTTCAGGGTTGAGTTTTGCAGCTGGTATCGCAGGTGCAAGACGTTCCAATGCTTCAATAGAATCCATTTCTTGAATTTTACTGATCAGCATCTTTTTCTTTTGGTTATAAAGCATGTCGATTGGATAACTTGATTGGCCACTACCTGACATTGCATCTTTATACATTGTGTCCTGAACTGCGCTCTTTGCTTGATCGTCAATTAAATCAATCAAGCTAGGTTGCTCAGTTTCAGTGATTTCGTTTTCCACTGGCTCAGGTTGGGCAGTAATCACAGGTTGTTTAGCTTCAAAAAAGCTTTCACGTTTTTCAGCAATACGCTGCTTTAATTGCTCATATTCAACGTTGCACAATTTATGTTGATTGCCATCAAGATTGCGCTCAACACCCTGTAAATCATAGTCAGAAGAACATTTATTAATAGCATCGATAAACTTTTGAATGACTGGATCTGCTTCATCAAGTACTTCATCAACTGAATCTGATTCAGCCTGTGTAATTGATTCGATTTCATCTTGAACTTGTGCTTCAACAGCTGGTTGCGTTGTGCCACTACCGATCACGATTAATGCTTGTGCATGAATGACGGCATGTTCTTGCTCAAGGTGAACTTGGCCACGTTGTAATAGTGCTAAATCCAAGTCTGAGTTTTTCCATTTGAATGACTTGCTAAGCTCTTCAGTCAACAAAGATGGCGCAAAGCATTGAGTACCTTTTGCTGGCGCTTCTTTCAAAGGCTCAGGTACCTGCATTTCACCAATGGTGATGAACGTCAGCGCAATACGGAATTCATACTCAGGATTCACCATAATTGTCGCTGGGAAGTTATCCAGGGAATCAAATTCAGTTGTTTGTTTATGACGCGCTTCAATTTTTTGACCTGCAGAAAGTGCTTCAAAGGCTTCTTTACCATTTAAAATTTTCATGCTGACCATCCCTCCATATCTGATTTCGCCTGACAGGCGTTTAAAATTTGTTGTTCGTACTTTGTGCCTTTGAAGTAGTCCGCAGGCCGATTTAGATCATTGACGTGATTAGCATTCCGAATATCTCTCAACGCAGCCTGATAATCATTTTCTAGGCGTGCTTCATTTTCAGCATGTAGCTGTTGTTCATTAGCTCGTTGTGCTTGTTGGTTACGCTGGATGATTGCGTGAATGCCTGCGCATGTTTCATCAAACTTCTGCTGTTGAACATCGTGAAGACTATTTAGACCTCGTTTGGCACAATACTTTTCAATATCAATTCCAGCTTGTTGCATAAGTGCCTCAAGTTCTAAGAATTGATTGCCATTGATACACGCATTAGCAGATCCAGAGTTCAACCATTGTTTAAGTAGTACACCAGCCTGTTCAGAAAGAAGCATGGGTTCATTAAAAATGCGGGTACGATCTTTTGTTCTAACTGCATAGTTATCGTGAGTTAGATCCAGAACGGTGGTGAACTCATATTCGATACCATCACGCTGCTCAGCTTTCATCCCCACTTTTTCTACTTTCTTTTTACCGTTACCTGCATCAACCTGAACGGTATCCATCTTGCTGCGCATGGTCACAATGATATTGATGCTAGATTGAAGCATTGCATCGATAAACTTACGGTGTCTTGGTGTAACTTGGCTCCATGCACCCCAGCTATTACCCTTGAAAGTTGTGCTGGCAAGTTTGTCTACAATCTCCAAACAACCGCCAACGCCGGACCATTCATGAGTAATGCTATCTAGAATTAAGGTGTCGAAACCTGCTTTTTCTGCAGCATGAATAGCATCAATAAACTTTTCAGGAGTGTAGGGAGGTTGAATGTTCGCATGCTCAAACTCAACAATATCTTCATACAGCTCAGCACTACTATTTTCTGTATCAGCGACAGCAATTTTCCCACCAATTCCTTTAGCTAAAAGAAGTGCACCTAAGGTTTTACCTGAGCCGGTAGGCCCAGCAAGAGCAAGGCGTAATTTTGCATTTTTACGTTGCGCTTTTTTAAAAAATACAGTCGACATTAAACACCCCCTAGCATGCGATTCTTGTGCATGTGAGTGATCAACATTTGATTAATGTTGTAATGGTCATTGTGATCTGTGAAATCTGATACAGAGTTACCTAAGACATCGTGAATTTTGTCGATTGTCAGCGATGTAATCATTGCATCGTCAAATTCACTACCAGGAACGCCGTAATCATTCGTGAATTTTTCATAGTCGAATGACACGTCGAGCGTATATTCATCAAGACGTACTACAGCGTAGCCAGTCGTTTCAGAGGTCAGTTTTAGGGCTGCAACTGATGTTTGATTAGGTACATAGCTTGAATAGCTAAGCTTTAAATCTGTCGCTTGAGGTTGTTTAGTGAAGACTAATGCACCAATCGTTACACTTGATACTAATAAACTTACCGCGACGGTATTGAATGGGGTGAAATTTAGATTCATAATTGATCTCGCAGTTTGCAAAGCACACTTGATTTGACGGTCGGTGTGCTTTTTTTGTTTTGATAATTAAAGCATACTTTAATAAATTAGGTGTGTAAAGCATACTTTAATAATTATTTTAAACTTTGCTTTAATTTGTGCTTTAATAGGCAAAAGAAAACCCACCGCTGGGGTGGGTTGGATGGATTTAAGCAATAGCTAAATTAAGTTACTGTTGATGTTGTTTAGATGGGATATTAACTTTTTTTATATTGTCGCAGTAGATCATTACTTCAGAGCCTTTAACCTTATAATAGGCACTATAGTTAAGTTCATAATCTTCTTGGCGATACCCTAAATAAATTTCTTTAATTTCTGGGCAATTATCATAAGAAACTATCCATTTTGTTCTTACTTTATCTAAAGCTTTTCGAATTTGTACATGATCTTCATGAACATAAAAATTACGATATAAACCCTGACCTTTGACGTAGTAAGGAGGATCTAAATAAATGAGAGAATTTTCCGGAAGTAAAGAATCTACTTTGCTTAATAACTCTAGAGCATCATAGTTGTAGACTTTGATGCGCTCCTTAAACTCTCCAATTTTTTCAATTCGCTTGGCTAAATTTTCTTTATGAAAACGCGCATCAAGCTTATAGTGGCCATCCTGATTTTTACCACCAATTACTCCACCTTTTAAGATCCCTGAACGGTTAGTACGATTTAAAAAGAATGCAGCGAAGCCATGTTCAAGTTCAGAATGTTCAGTGGGAGCAGAAAGAATAGCTTTTTGTTTATACCATTCTTCAATAGTTACTGGAGTATCATACAAGACCTTTAGGAATTCCTCTGTTTCTAAAGTCACTGATTTCCAGAAATTATAAACAGCTCTGTCAAAATCATTGATATGTATATTTTTACAATACTCACTAAAGAGCAAATCTAAAGCTACACCTGCACCTCCCGCGAAAGGCTCGAGATAATCGCCCGAAAGATGGTTTATTTCCATCAGATCTTTTACAAAGGGCGCAAATTTGGCTTTTCCACCAGGATAGCGTAGCGGGGTTGAGAAGCGCATAAAGATTTAGAGCCTTTAGTGTAAGTGTGCAAGAACTTCGAAAAATTCTTGTTTAAATTTTTGAACTGATGAATCGTTCTCAGCGCACCATTTTTCAATAATTTCCATATTATCAAAATGTGTGGTATTGGTGTTAAACCATTTTTTCATAATTTCATTATTAGACATATCACTTTGATTTAATTTGAGTATATTTTGTTCAACATAATCGGATGTATACTTACAATTCTCCCAAAAATCTAAGTTATCATAGTAATTTTTTAATTTGTCATTGAGATAACTATAAATAATATTTTCAGGATTTCTTAAATAAGGAGGAGTGGAGGGGGTAAATGATTTATCCCCAGGTAACGTCAGAATATTCTTTTGAGAAAGTACATATTCCAGATAAGTTGATTTAGTAACGATATCATTATCAAGAATAATAACTACATTCTTAAAATAATCATCTGCTTTATTTAATTTTATTAGAACATCACAACCCAGTGATGCTGAAGTTAATTTAAGAGAACGACCAAACTCAATAAGTTCGTCCTTTAAGTTTAAATATTTCATTATTTTTTCGAAGAAAAAACAAGCTTCTTTATCTTCAAAATAAACTTTAATTGATGGTAAATCTTTAACCTCTTCAATACTAAGAAGCATATCATTTTTAATTTTTTCATATGTTGGAAATGGCATTGGCCTTGGCATTCGAGTATCTTGTAAATAAACTACTGAATCCTTTGGCTCTTCAAACTTACTTTGGTCTTCTTGATCTTTAAGAACAGATTTAATGATAGTAAGAGAGTGTGTCGTAGCCATAATTTGCAGTTTCAGGTCTCTTCCTTGTTTTTTTAATACTTCAATAAGATTCATTTGAGCTTTAGGATGAAGCCCCGACTCTATTTCATCAATAACTAAAATTCCACCAATATAAGCTTCTTTTAATTCTCTTTTTAATTTATTAAAAGAGGCTAAAGCAGTGACGATTGCACTGACAGAATCTTGCCCTAAAGATATAGATAAAGTATTGAAATCCATATTTGGTACTTTAGATCTTTTTTTACTTCCTTTGAAATCATGGTCAATTACTTCAGAAGCAGAAACACTATTTATTCTAATTATTTTATTGAATATTTCATGTATAAACCTTTTATCTTCATCGTCCATATTTTTAAGAATTTTTTTGCTGATATCAGCATCTTCAAACTCCCCAATTGGGGTCATTCGACTCATTCCTAAATATATAGTTGGTAAAGGTATTTTACCATCGCCAGCACCAATTCCAATTTCTTCACTTTGTTCGCGGTCTTCACTTCTCGGAATTAAACGAGGCCTTATTGTTGATAACGTAGTATTTTTACTAATATTGCATTTCTTTTTATGGATTGCACAAAAATCAAAGCCTTCCTTATTTTGTGTTTCAATATAATAAGTAAGGATTGCATGGCCACGATGACCTGGGGGTAGTATTTCAGAATCATCTAGATAAAATAATTCTTCAAATTTTGATTGATAAGTTTTTTCAAAATACGATTTATAATCTGCAGATTTAATTCCTGAACTGTTTGCTATTATTCCAAGAATTGTTGATTTACCAATAGCATTATGCCCAGCTATTAAAGTTATTCTTTCAGTAATAGGTATACTAAAATTTTTTAATTTTCTTATACCTATTTCATCAAAGGATAATTTAGATAACTTTATATATTTCATTACCGCCCCAATAAAAATAAATTCAATAAATTAAAGTTGTAAAATCATAAAATGAAAGTAAATAAAATTTTAAACATCCCTATACAATCCAACTACCTTACCCAAGCCGCATTAGCGGCTTTTTTATCAATCTTTCTTATCAACCATTTTTTGACCCAACTTTCCCTCATTGCACAGCTGGATTAATTGCTCATTACTAAGCACAGGGATGAAATGAAGGTCGCCAATTTCTTCTGAGAGAATTTTAACTTCTTCAGGGTTTAGCGTTAGCGGTTCGTTAGCAGCTGCAGCACTGTTAATACGCTCTATGATTTGATTCATTATTTGTTTTGGGTGCATAAGTATTCTCTATTTTTAAATTTATCCCGCCCGCCAAAACTGGCGACCTATTACTTTAAAATTCCTTCCATTTTCTTCACTTACAATTCTGTCTGGAAACTTCTCGTTTAAGCTATGAAGCACTAAAGAGCCATCAGCTTCTTTAAATATTTGCTTCAACATGCCTTCTCCAGCCAAATACACAGCGTAAATTTCACCATCAATAATATCGGTTTGCGCTAGGTTGATACCGACCAAGTCACCATCCTTGATGAAATCCGCCATGCTTTCGCCTTTGGCTTTAATAATTTTCATGGTTTTTTCAGTAACGCCTTTTTCTTTCATAAACGTAGGTGAAAATGGGATTTTTCCATTAATGGTGTCAAAGTGAAATTCAATTGATTCGCCAGCGCCACATGAAAAGACAGCCTCAACAACATCGATCCACACAAATTCATCTTTGTAGTCTTCAGTTGTAACCACGGTTTCTACAGCAATAAGTGGGTCAAACTTAATTGTTGAATCAACATCGTCTAGCATTTTAAATTTTGAATCGCCAGCTAACCAGTGTGGGTTTACGCCCAAGTACTGTGCAGCCTTTGCGTTTTTTAAACTATCAAGTGAGTTGGTTTGCCCGTTTATCCATTGACCTATGGCAGCAACTGATACACCACAAAACTTTGCCATTTCACTTCTTTTTAATTTTTTTTCATTTCTGCTTGTCAAGAAATGGCTAATAGCAAGGTTAATCCTATCCTGAAGAGTGTTCATAAATAAAACCCACTTTAAATTTAAAGCTAGCTTACAACATGAATAATAAAGCTTGCTTGCAAATATTTATTAAAGTATGCTTTAAAAATAAAGCGTACTTTGAGGAATAAATGTGAAAGTACTGATTAAGACAAGTGATGCTATGAAATTTTTCAAAAATGCATCCCACTTAGCAGACGAGATTGGGGTTACTCCACAAGCTGTAAACCAGTGGGGGGTGTATGTTCCAGACTCATCCGTTGGAAAAATTATGGCTTTGATTCCGAGTATTCATTTCGAGATCCGCCGTGATAAGTCAGTTTCATCTATAGCTCCCGTATTAACTGCATAAATCAATTATTAACCAATTGATTTTATTTAAACACGTTCAAAGGAAGCCGATATGAACATCACTGATGCTGCATATAACACAGTTCACGATTATCCAGGCGGAGCAAATGCACTTGCGCCACGCCTTGGCATTAAAAGTCCTGCTGTGCTGAACAGCAAAGTCAATCCTAATACGGAAACCCATCATCTAACGCTTGTCGAAGCTTCAAAGTTAATCGCAATCACAGGGGATTGCAGGATTTTGCAAGCACTTAATGCTGAACACGGAAAGGTCTCAATTGATCTTCCTCAGATTCCTGAATGTAGAGATACGGCGCTAACAGATCTAGTTTTAAGCATAGGTAAGGGTGGTGGGGATGTATGTGAAGTCTTTAGGGAAATGATGGCAGATGGTCGAATTACGCAAGGAGAAGCCTTGGACATGTCTAAAGTCATACATCAACTGCATTTATTTTTAGCAAAGCTGGATTCGCAAATTCATGCATGCGTAGACGAAAAAGCCTGACGGTCGAGGTCAGGCTTTTAGGCATTCAATAATTTAGGAAATCATGAATGAAAACAAATCTATCACAAGACCTTATTCAAAACAATCCAAACACAGACTTCTTGACTGGTGATGTCGTGGTGTACATGAACCATATCAAAACTGATGACCTCGTGATGGTTGAGGCATTTCAACCTGCAGAATATTACTGGTTAGAAGGTGGCCAACTTGTACATCGCGCGGATATCCGACTGGCAACACCAGCAGAGCTCAAATTAAAACGCCGTTTAACAGATGCTGAAATGGCATTAGCGGAGGTTTCATGAATACTCAATTTCAAAAGCAACCTGACTATAAACAGCAACAAGGTGTGCAGTCATTCTATGAGCCGACACTGCAGTTGTTAAATGAAGTTTTAGCAGTAAAAAAAGAAAACCTTAAACGTCGTGGCTATAACCAGGATAACGCTGCAGTAACGAAAGAAGAACTCGCGCAAAGGATGGCATATCGCTTTCGCATCACAATCTGGTTAGCGCAGCAAGTTATCTTGAGTTTAATTAAGGCGGATCAAGTGGTGACATTTGGTGGTTATGTGAAGCCAAAGGAGAGTGAGGTAAATCCATGAGCTTAGATGCAACGGTATGGGCTTGGAAAACTGAAATGCCCACCAAAAAAGGCGGAGCTTTAAAACCCCTTAAAAAATTAGTATTGCTCTCACTTGCTGATCGTGCCAGTGAAGATCATTGTGCATATCCAAGCATGAGCAGATTGGTTGAAGATACAGAAATGGACCGTAAAACTGTTCTTAAAATCATCGATGAGCTAATCGAAGATGGATTAATTGCAGATACTGGTGAACGCAAAGGCCGAACTAAACAAGTTAAAGTCTATCAATTAATAGGTGTAAATGGCCGTGAAACAGCCCCAACAACGGTACCCTTTAATACTGAAAATGATGATTTAAAGAGTCCCAACAGTGGAACAGTTCCAACAATGGAACAGTCCCAACAATTCCATGAAAGAGTCCCAACAATTCCGTTAAAGGGTCCCAACGTTGGGACACGGAATCTTTCAAAGAATCTTTCAATAGAATCTAAAAATAAAAAAGGCTGGCTTTGCTTCAAAAAACTTCGTGAAGAAATTTTTTTGGCTGATCCCGATTTGGATTTTGAAATGCTCATGAACGCAACTTGGGGTGATCGTGAAAAACGTGCATTTGAAATCTACAACGCTGGAAAGAATCTCTGTGATGAACTGATGAATTTCCATTTTGCAGATTGGTTGATCAACGCATACCGCACCAAGTACTCAAATTCGAATGGCCATCAGAAATCAAACTCTACTGCAGAACCAAAATACCTCACAGAAAAACAGATCCAGGTGTTTGCTCAGAAATTAGCTAATCACCCAGAGTTTGCTGGTAAGTACGCTGAGCCAGGTGAGTCCTATGAAAACCTTGCAGCACGTATCGCGATGAAGCTTGAAAAACCTGAACAGGCTAAAAAGTGGGAATCCTATTTGAAACAGGTAGGTTTTAACGGCGTTTTAATGGGAGGTGTAGCGTGACTGAAGCTGATCGCACGATTACAAACCTGATGATCTTGAGAATCATATCTTCAACGAATGGAAGAATCTCTGTGAAACAAATTTTCGATGAGATTCAACCGAACATGGGAATTTCAATCCGTAGCCTGCAACGTTATTTGAATGGACTAGCGAATTGGGGGCTCGTGGAAAAGGATGGCCAAACTCCGCAGGGATTCAGATTGAGCAAATCAGCAAGGGAATTATTTGCTGATATCGCTTTTGGAAAATCAGTATGACAAGTATTTCCCTTGCTGAATATAAAAGCTTGTACGGCTCAAAAAGTAAAAATTTAATTAAGTCAAAATCTCCGCGCCGTGATAAGCAAATTGAAAGTATGGGAGAGTCGATATTAGCTTTACAACTTAAGGCGCACAGAATCGAATTTGAGAGAGAGTTTAAGTTTCACCCCAAACGTAAATGGCGTGCGGATTTTCATTTGATAGGTAAAAAAATATTGATTGAGGTTGAAGGCGGTATATGGAGTGGTGGACGTCACACTAGGGGCAAGGGGTATATCGGTGACATGGAAAAATATAATGCAGCAACGATGATGGGTTACCAGGTAATACGGTTTAGTACAGAGCAAGTGAAGTCAGGCTCAGCGATTGAACAAATTGAAAAGATGGTAGGGGATTTGGGATGAAACGTAGAAATAATGACTGGCTTTGGATTGCTGGTTTCATCTTGTTGATGATGCTTGTTGTTGCTGTAAACACATGGAATACGGTTCAGGTTTGTAAAAGTCAGGATGTGTACTGGGTTAATGGTACCCAACATACATGCAAATTATTTAAATAATTGGGTGAAGGAATGAATGCAGCGCTAACAATTATGCAAGCGACTAATTGGCAAAAATATAGTTTTGAAGAGTGGTCAAGACAGTTAGGCGCATGGATTAATGGTGATAATGAAAGATTAGTAATGATCGTGAAAACCATGCCTACAAAACGCATCACTCAAAAGCAACGTGAAGCATTGCTGGCAATGTATATGAAAGGTGAAAGTCTGGTTGATAGATTGAGAGTTAAGCGTACAGGCACATGTTGTCAAATTGATAATAATGAAGCACGTGCTATTCATAAACTGTATTTGGATTTACAAGTCATTGAAGATGAGGTTTTACAAGATTGGATTGGTTCAATTTGGTCGCATTATGTCATGGATGAATCGATACGAGATATTGCTGCTAGCAATGATACGTACGTATCTCAAATTCAACAGGATATAAAATGTGGTTTAGCTTTTATTAAATCTCGATATCCTCAATTTAGTTTTGAAAAATTCACCAAAAAACCAATCGTTTTAAAGTCTGATAATTGTGCTTGACGTGTATATACGGGGTATGGCATATTTGTGATATAGTGACCGAAGTGTACGTTGATACATGAAGTTAACTTAAAAGCTCGCCAAATGGTGGGCTTTTTTGTTGCCTAGAGAAATGTCATGTGTAAGCAATATCTAGGTAAATTAGGCGGCATTCCTTAATCGTAGTGGTTTAATGTGAAGCGCCGCCCACCTAATTCTAGGAGAACCACATGCTCCGTAAATTGCTTTGTATTTTAGGTTTTCATGGCGCTACTGAGATCGATTACACGATTGATGGTGATCAAATAAAAGTGTGCCGAGATTGTTTGAAAGGAGTTAAGTAGGCCCACTCATAGGAATGGATCACGTCTTGCTTTTTTTGATTCAATGTAAGTTAAGATTGAGGCCACAACTAACAATGCTCCAATTGCCATGAAAAATAAATCCTTTGTATAAATCCCAAGCCCAAAACCAATGACACCTCCAGTAAGTAATAATACGAAGAATATCAGTAAAAAAGTGTATTTCATAACTTTCATCACATTAAGGAAATAATCGAATGAATAGTAAAGTATTGTTGTTAATGTTGCATTAAAAAATAATTACATTTGCCGAACGGATTGCGGCATGCAAAACCCTGCTCAATTCTAGATATTGGCAGGGTTTTTTATTAATTCAACGTAGCGCCGTGCGGAGAGTATCGATGACAGACCGTGTACAAGCCAAACAAGATTTACAGTTCTGTTGTGCGGAGCTGGCGAAATATCAAAACCTCAGCCGTTCAGGTCTTAAGCGTCATCAAATGATTGCCATTGACGAAATCATGATTGAGCTGAAAGATCGCATTCGTAATTTACGGAATGTGCTTGAAAATTAATCAACAATCCATATATAACTCAGATAACAAATAAATATTTTATGAGGGGTTATATGGATTGGATTAAAGAAAAATGTGAAAGCCTTTTAGGGGTCTTTTTTGAGTTTCCGAGAGTGTTTATTCTTACTATGTTTTATGTGGTAGCTGCGCTTGTAGTAATGTTGGCTTTTTTCCCAGTTTTGCATTCAATCGCAACTTTTAATTTAATGGGTAATACACCATTTTACAATTTAATAGCGGATAATTATCACATCCTTAAATGGGGATTCTTGGCAGTACCTGCAGCAATTTTATTATGGGGTTGGGCAGATGCTGAAGATCTTTACCTAAAATTAAGAAATCGCAAATATCGTTTTTAAAAGAACCTCCTTCGGGAGGTATTTTTTTGGGTGAAATATGGATGAAAAAGCATATAAAGCCCTGACCGATAAATCCATTCCAAAGAAAAAACCACGTAATACGCCGTTGCCAAAAGCATCAGAAAAATACTTGGATGCTTTTGATCGCATCAAATACATGCTTGATCTATTGGAAATCAAATACGAAGAATATTTTCATTTCAAAAGCACGAAACATTGGCGTTTTGATCTGCATCTTATTGAATATCGAATGCTGATTGAAATCGCTGGTGGTCCATGGTCAGGTGGTCGTAAAGGTAAATTAGCTAAAAAAGCGTGGAGTGTGGATCGATATGACCATGCCGAAGAGATGGGTTATCGATTCCAACAATTCTTGCCTGCCGACATTATGATGGGTCGTGCGTATATTTGGTTGAAACAATTGAAGGCTTCTTATGGAACAACAAATTCGACCGTTTCCACCTCAAGATCTGATTGATCAAGCCGAAGATGAAGACGCTATTCGATTAGCACCTGCGCCTGAACTTTACCAGTGGGTAGTAAAGAATTGGCTCACCTTGGGTGGTGAACTTCACAACCCTGACCATGACCATATTGCTGAACTCATTCACGACAACGAAGAATTCCTTGCATTCGCATGGGCATCAAGTGCCGCCGTGTCAAAAAAGCGTATGGTCCTTGGTCAATGCGAAAAAGTGATGTTTAACCAAGGTGGATGGAAAAAAGCACGCCAAGAACAACAAATGCGAGATTGGTTCGGCTTTGTGCCTCAATACCTGATTACTGTTGATGCTGCATTCTGTGAGCAAGCTACTGATCGTGAATTCTGCCGTTTGATTGAACATGAGCTATATCACATTGGTGTAGAGCGTGATGAAGACGGCGAAATCATTTACAGCGATATGACTGGTTTACCTAAGCATTACTTAGCTGGCCATGACGTTGAAGTGTTCTTTGGTGAAGTAAAACGATGGGGAGCAGATGACTCTGTGAAGCGATTAGTTGAACTTTCAAAACAAGCGCCGTTTGTATCTGAAAAAAGTATGGCTGCGTGCTGTGGGAACTGTCTAATCGGTTAGATTCAAATTTTTTTGCCCACTTTCCTTGATGTACCTTGATGGATGGTGATTTATGGCAAGACTTAAAAAACTCGAAAAAGCCTTTATTGTACGGTCACTTGCACAGTTCATGACACCGACTCAGGTGGTAGAAGAGATCAAGGTAAAATTCAATATTGATGTCACACCTCAGCAAGTCGAATGCTACGACCCAACCAAGGTGGCTGGTGCTGATTTATCTGAAGAGTTTGTGGATCTATTCCATGAGGCACGGAAGAAATACATTGAGCAGCCGATCTACAACATTGAAGGCGCAAACGACATTGTTCAGCTGAAAATCCTCAGTGATCTTCTGATTAAGAAGAAAAATAATACACGTGATGCAATCAAGCTTTCCGATCAGATTCAAAAAATCATCAAGGGCTTTTACGAAAAGAAATTTGAAATCACAGGTGCTGACGGTGGACCATTACAAAGCGAAAATGTTACCTACGTGGATGCTAGCCCTGAATTAGTGAAGCAGGTGTTAGATGAACTCGAAAGTAAATACTAGACCGCTTGAGATAAAGATCGAACGTGAGAAATGCGAACGTGAACATTTGTTTTTCACACGGCGTTTTTTCATGCCGAGAATGGGCTTTAAGTTCTCAGTCAATTGGCATCATGAATACATTGCTTGGGCAATTGATGAGGTCATTGCTGGTCGCATTGATAACTTGGTGATTAACGTCCCACCTGGTAGTGGTAAAACTGAATTACTGACAAATCTGATCGCACGCGGTATCGCACGAAACCAGCGCTCACGATTCTTGTATTTGTCATTCTCGCAGTCACTTGTAGAGGATGTTTCATCCACGGCGCG
Organism: Acinetobacter sp. Ver3; assembly: GCF_000632455.1. GTDB lineage: Bacteria > Pseudomonadota > Gammaproteobacteria > Pseudomonadales > Moraxellaceae > Acinetobacter. The sequence goes on along the minus strand of NZ_JFYL01000008.1, from coordinate 37,614 downwards.
AAACATCGTTAAATCGGCAGATTTTCAGGGCTTATGGCCAGTTAAGATCTCGACCAGTACCGATGCTAAGGCAAGCTGGAAAACGACTGTAGACGGCTATGAGGCAGGGCACGTTTATTCAGCTTCGATGGGTGGTCAAGTTACGGGCCGCCGTGCAGGTACTTTGGCAGATGCTGGATTTACCGGTGCCATTATCCTGGACGATCCGCTCAAGCCTGAAGATGCATTTAGTAAGACGGCACGTAACAAGGCAAATCGTAAGATTCTGAACACGGTCAACTCACGTAAAGCCAAATCATCTACACCGATTATTCTGATTATGCAGCGTTTACACGTTGAGGATCCGACTAACTTTGTGATGACTGGCAACGTGCCAGGGAAATGGCATCAGATCTCGATACCGGCACTGATTGATGATGCTTACATCAATACCTTGCCTGAGCATATACGCCGTAAAGTGCCACGTGATGTCGAGCGTGATGAGAAAGGACGTCAGAGTTATTGGCCACTGAAAGAGTCGTTACAGTCATTACTGCAGTTAGAGAAGGGCGGTCAGGATAAAGACGGCGCTACAGTGTCACGTTATACGTTCAGCAGTCAGTACCAGCAAGAGCCTAAAAAGCTTGGTGGTGATCTTGTTAAGGCTGAATGGTTCGATAGGTACCATGAGTTACCAGTACTCAAGTGGCGTGCAATATGGGCAGATACGGCGCAAAAAACCAAAGAGCATAACGACTATTCAGTGTTCTTATGTGCAGGGCTTGGTTATGACAATCGCTTGTACATCATCGACGTGCGCCGTGGCAAATGGGAAGCACCTGAGCTGATTAAGGAAGCTAAGGCTTTCATCAATAAGCATAAGGAAAGCAATACCAAGATCGGCAAGCTTCGATACATGGCCATTGAGGATAAAGCATCTGGAACGATGCTGATTCAAAACATTTCGCGTGAAACCACATTACCGATCAAAGCGATTCAGCGTGATACAGACAAGCTGACTCGTACTATGGATGTGGTGTTCTATGTTGAAGATCGCCGTGTTGTTCTACCTGTGAGTGCACCGTGGTTATTGAATTATGTTGAAGAAATCGAGGGTCTTAAAGCCGACTTCACACATGAGCATGATGACCAATGGGACCCTACCATCGATGCGATTAATGACTCACTTGCGAAAAAGCCGACTGTATTTGATTAGAGGTATTTATGGCTAAAGATAAAAACAATGCAGACGGCAAGCTTAAAACCATGGTCGCTGATGCTGTCAAAAAAGCAATCAACGCCATTGGCGATGCTGGTGCATATACCAACTTGGTATCCAATATTGGTACCGAGCGTGACAAAGCTACAGGTGGCAAGTTCGTCCGTAAAGACATTGACGATGATCAACTTGAAGCGGTGTATCAGAATTGGCTTGCACGCCGTATTGTCAATCGCCCTGCATCTGACATGCTGCGTGCTGGATGGTTCTATGAAGGCATTCAAGGTGATGATTTAAAACGCCTTGAGGAAGCGTGTAAGGCATTTAACTTAGAGCATGTGCTTTTATCAGGCCTAATCCTGTCTCGCCTCTACGGCGTTGTGTATATCCTGCTTGGAACGGCTGACGGCGCTGCCTTAGGCCAATCTTTAGATATTTCCAAACTCGGCCAAGGTCGTTTGGAATTCTTTACGGTCGTGAAAAAGAAATACATCACGGCGGATAAAAATAGCTATTTGCCACCGTCGGCATGCTGTGGATTGCTAAAACAGCCTGAATTTTACGAAATGAAAATGGGGAGTGAGGCGAAAAAGCGCATTCATCATACTCGCTTGATTCGTATTGCTCATGCCGATGTGGTCAATGAAGAGCCTCAAAGCATTCTGCAAGAAGTCTATGAGGATCTGCTGGATCATGCCAGCGTGAAGCGTGGATCTGCTAGCCTTATTCATGAATCAAAGATTGATGTCATTCAAACGCCGAACTTGGTCGATAAGATTAGAGAAGATATGAAAGGCGTCATGGAACGTTTCATGTCTGTGGGGCTGATGAAAAGCTTAAACGGCATGCTGGTCCTTGATGCCGAAGAAAAGTACGAATCAAAAACGTATAGTTTCGGCGGCTTGCCTGACATGATGCGTGAATTCTCGGTACAGACGGCGGGTGCGGCAGATATTCCCTATACGATTCTATTTGGACAATCACCTGCGGGAATGAATGCAACCGGTGAGCATGACACTCGTAATTATTACGACTCGATTGCCACTAAGCAGGAATGGGACCTCAAGCCGATCTTGATGAAGTTTCTCGCCGTGATCTGTCAGTCTACATTTGGGCGTCAAATACCTGAGCTGAATGTCGTATTTAATCCGCTTTGGCAATTAGATGCGAAAGTCCGTGCAGAGGTGGAAAAAGCCAATGCTGAGCGTGATGAGAAGTATCTCAATATGGGAATCATCACTGAGCCACAGATCGCACGTCAGCTTAATATCGACGGCGTTTACTCTGTGATTGGTGAAGATCACATTAAATTGCTGGAAACCATGGTGAAGCCAAATGACGACGATCATACAGATCCTTAAGCCTCAAATTCAGCAGATCAAGAAGCGCAAGAAAGGGCGCAAGGCTAAACCTAGGGCAGTCAAGGTCAATCGCCGTGTTGAGTTGTTCTATACACGTCAGCTTTTGGAAATCTCCAAATATTGCCAAGACCAAACCAAGGATTTTGTTTTACCTGCGGTAGGTCAGAACATTGGTGATAGCTGGGTGACGGATCTATTCACGGCGTTACGTGAAAAGATGGTCAAGTACACCATGGAAGTATCAGTATCTTTGGCCACTAAAGTGGTCATGGATACCAGTAAGGAAGTGGATAAGCAGATTGCCAGCCATACCAAGACCATCCTTGGTGTGGACCTTACGCCGTTTTTCCGTGGTTCTGATATTCAGGATGTAATTGATAATCAGATTGCTGCCAACGTTTCGCTGATTAAGTCTATTCCAAGTCAGTACACCGATAAGCTTGAAGCCTTGGTGATGAATGCCTTGCAGACAGGGCAGACCAATGAGGAATTAGCTCAGGAAATTAAAAAGCTAGGGCATAGTACGGATATTCGTGCACGACTCATTGCGCGTGATCAGATGGGCAAGATCAACGGCGCAATCAATAAGAAGCGTCAAACGTCGATGGGTGTGGAAACATACGATTACTTAACGGCAAAGGATGAAAGGGTTCGACCTTTATGTCGTCGTCATCATGGGCAAACATTTCGATGGGATACGCCACCTGAAGGTGGTCACCCTGGTGAAAAGATTGGTTGCCGATGCACGGCAGTGCCGAATTATGAAGACATCCTGATTGATTAAATTTTATAACTTTCATAAAGTTGATTCTCATTAGATAGGAATTATTTATGAAAGTTGAAATTATTAGTCATGATCATTTAGCCATTGATGCAGATTTAGAGGTTGTGCCTCGAATTGGTGAAATATTTTCCGGTACAAATGAAAACGGCGACGAAGTTTCAGGTACCGTTCGTGACGTTGAACATAGTTATAATGCTGTAAAACGTGAACACCATATACGAGTGTTTTTAAAATCTTGATTGATCTTGAACATTGACCCACTTCGGTGGGTTTTTTATTGCCCACAGAAAGGTGATGTCATGCGTAAAAAGAAATTTTCCAAGGAGCGTTTTTATCGCCGTCTGGAAGCTCAGAATATCAAAGCAGTGCCTCTGCCTACTGACTGGGATGTGATGCAAAGCGGTTACCCTGATTGCTTAATTTACCCAGACTTCTGTAGCAATATGGAAGCAGATCTGATTCGCAATCCACTCTATTCAAAACGCCGTGGACGTGGTGGCTTCGTAGAGCATGAAGCCTTGGGATTTGATGAGTCATTCCAGCAATTACAAAGTGCTGAATCAGCAGAAAACTTAAGAGCCGATGGGCTCTTTTTTAATGCCCAAAATTCAGCAAAACAGCCTGAGCCTAAACCTGAATTTGTGCCACCTCCACCATTAGAAGAGATTGGAGCATCTGAGCCGGAAAACGATTCAGGATTGTTTGGATTGTGCTTTTTACACATGGCGGCAATCGTAGCTTGTGCACTTCTTTTATGCGGCATCTTACAAAAGCTGAGTCATTAACTCATGAAACTCATTTACCAACTCAAAATTGGTGACTTTGCACCAAGCGAAAGTACACGCTCATTTACTCAAGAAGGGTATCTGAAATGCGTCAATGTACGCTTGGCCAAAGCACCTCAAGTCCGTCAGTACTACGCTTATGAATTTCCGAATTTGGAAGGCTATTCAGCGGATCAGGTCATCAATGTCTATGTGGCAGCCGATGACTTATTTAAGCCTGAAGTAATCAAAAGTTTCAACGGCGTAGATACTACAGACTATCACCCACCAAAAAATGAAATCAATGCTTCCAACTGGAAGGAATACCACATTGGCGAATGTGAAAACGTGCGCCAAGAAGGTGATTTCATGGTCGGTGACCTGATCATTAAAGATCAGAACAGTATCAATGCCATTCAAAACAATGAGCGTGTCGAAATCTCATTGGGCTATGCGGCTGATCTTGTCCTTGAACAAGGTACAGCACCAGACGGTACGCCGTATCAAGCCCGGTTTATTAATTTTAAAGGCAATCACGTGGCGCTGGTGAAATACGGTCGCTGTGGCGGTGATTGTCGCGTCGGTGACCAAAACCCAAACCCAACAGAGGGAAAAACAATGGAAGTAGTTGTAAACGGTATTCGTTTCGATATCGGCGATAACAAGCCCTTAGCGGATGCCTTAAAAATCCAGCAAGACCAGATTGAAAACTTGAAAGCGGCAAAACTGAAAGTCGGTGACAAGCAATTTGCCATTGGTGATGAATTACCAGCGGTTCAAGCAGTGGTTGATACCTTGCAGACTGAAAATGCTGAACTGAAGCAAAAAGTTGGTGATCTTGAGAAAAACCAAATCACACCGGAAAAGCTTGATCAGGTCGTCGCTGAACGTGCGTCAGTGGTTGCGGATGCCGTTGCATTGGTACCAGGTATTAAAACTGAAGGCTGTTCATGTGAGCAAATCAAACGTGATGTGATTGCAGCCAAAGCAGGTGACACATTGGTGACCGCTGTACTCGGTGGTGTCGCCGTGGGTGATGCTAAACCTGAACAGATCGACACGGTCTTCCGCGCACTGTCAGCAGTGAAGTCGACCACACCAGGCAATGCAGTCGGTGATGCATTACATCAACAGCAACAACAGCAAAACCAAGGTCAAGCCCCTAAAGAAAATAAGGGTTATGACAAGTCTGCTGCATACAAAACAATTTAAGGGGAACTTTAATCATGGTTCAGCAATTAAATGCGGTAGTCGGTCAACGTGGCCGTTTAACTGCCAAAGAGGTTGTACTGTCCTTACCGCTTTCAGGTCTGACTTTAGTCAATGATGGTGATGTGGTTGTCCGCACGACTGATGGCAAATCTGTAACGGCTGTGTCAGGTGCTACACCTGCACGTTTTGGTGTCGTGGTACGCCACGGCGTTGGTAAATCAGGCAAAACGGCGGCTGGCAAAGAAGCCTATAAAGCGGCTGATATGGTGCCAGTGATGTTTGAAGGTGCTATTTGGGTCAAGCCTACAGCGCCAATCACTGACATTACTGCCAAGGTTTATGTGAAGACTGCCAATGGTACGACTGCAGCACCGTTGGGTTCATTGTCGAGCTCAGCAACTGATGGAACAGAATTGCCTGGTGCAGCATGGGAAACCGTGACTGGTGCCGATGGTTTAGCCCTTCTTAATCTTCGTGGAGCTTAATAGAACATGAGCAAATTAGTAAAAATGAAAGCGCGTTTAACGCCGATTTCATACGCCATTCAGGCACAGGTGGGTGATGCGTTCAATATGGACGCATTGGCACAGCTTTTCATTAAGCTTGAAGAACAAAACGAAATTACTCCACAGCTTCAGCAGGTTCTGGACTATGCCAAATTCATTCCAGTGATGGATGTGCAAGCGGTGTACGGTGGTGGCGAAATTCTTTCACGTAAAAAAGGCGTGGGTATCGGCAAAGACTATGCAGGTACTGGTGATGATATCCCGCTTGCAGAAGTGGAATACGATACTGTGCAATTGCCTGTGAAAGTCGGCACGATCGGTTACCAATATTCAATTGTTGAATTGGCAACAGCTCAGGCAATGAACCTTACGCTTGAAGCTGACAAGGTTCAGGCGGCAAACTTGGCTGCAGAAAAACACATGTCAAATGTGGCTTGGTATGGCTACACCACTGCCAATGCAAGCGGTCAGCTTACTCAGGTCAATGGCTTCCTGAATCAAACAGGTGTGACTGTTGTGACGGCGCAATACAACTGGGCAACTGCAACGATTGAACAGGTTCTTTCAGACTTCAATAAATCGCTTGCAGATGCAACGAATCAGTTTGATGGTGATGCATCGATTGAGCCTGACACATACATCCTGGCATCGAATCAATATTCGAATCTTGCCAACCGTATTGTGCCTGATTCAGGCGGTAAAACGTTCCTTGACTGGGTGACTGAAAAGAACATTTTCGCTACTCAAGGCAAGCCATTGACCATTCGTGGTTCTGGTCGCGGTAATGGTAAAGGCACTGCAAATGCAGACCGCTCGATCATTTATCGCCGTGATCCATCATGCATCCAGTTCAAAGGTAACAGCGTTGAGTTCTTGACGGCACAACCAAAAGGCTTAGATGTGCTGGTACCTGGTCACTACAAATATCAGGGTGTTTGGCTGAAGCGTGTTGATTCGCTTCGTTACCTTGACCATGCATAAGGATTAAAACCACATGGCTAAATATTCATACACATACAGCGGCTCTAATGCCGCTTTTGTTTTTGCGGGTATTGCGTCTTTGCCCACAGGTATAGCCGTATTGCTTGAAGCCGATCAGCACAAAGCACTTCAAAAGAATAAGTTTGCCAAGCATCTGACTGATGCAGGTGAGCTAAGCATTGAAGAAATTGCAGAAGTTGGTGACTCAAAACCTGCTTCAGGTCGTGGTAAAGGCGCTCAATCAGGTAAAAATGACGACGGTAAAGGCAAGGATGAATCCAAACCTGCTGAACTTACGATTGATGACGTGCGTAAGGCACTGACTGATCTTGAAATCACCTTTGCTGAAGATGAAACCCTTGAGCAGTTGCAAGAAAAACTTGCTCAAGCTACCGAATAAGGTGAGCTATGGACCCACAAGCTTTTAAGTTGAAGTTTAAGTACGACACGGCGCTGATGAATCTACCCGATGCAGAAATTGCAGACGCATTAGAGGAAGCGGATCTCGTAGTGAAGTCACTTGAATTTGGTGATCTGAAAGAACGTGCTGTGGGTCTATATGCAGCACACATTCTCAAGGTTGCACTCAAATCAAAGTCAGGTAACAGCTTTTCAGATGCCTCGAGTATGACCATTGCAGGTCAGAGCGTGAGCTTTTCACGTTCGGGTACCGATGCGTTTTATAACCAAAGCATTTATGGCCAGCGTTACTTGGCATTAAAAAATTCAATTCCAATTGGCAATGATGGTACCAATCCTAATCGTTTGGGTGTTGGTGCTTTCGTTGTTTAGGAGCAAGGCATGTCATTTAAGTATCAAGCGCCTGAAAATTTCAAAGCGACTTCGCTTGAAATTGCAGGTACCACATACAAGGTTAAAGACGGTGTGATCGAGTCGGATACCGACATTGCGCACATCTTGGCACCGCATGGTTTTAAACGTGCTGTAGAAACCAAAGCAGAACCTAAAAAAGAAACTGCTGCTGCAAAGTAGGTGATGTATGAGTGATTACCGTGTTGATGCTGATGTTGATTTTAACGAGGTCAATGAGCGTGTACGTGCTGAAATACGGCGCACGGTAAATGCACTCACACTTAAACTTCAGCGCACCATTCAAGAAGACATGCTGACAGGTCAGCGCTTGAATGTGCAGTCTGGGCGTTTAAGAGGATCCGTTTCATCCAAGGTGGAAGAGGATAAGGACTGGATCGAGGGTACAGTCGGTGCAGGTGGTGCTTTGGTACCGTATGCCTTTGCTCATGAATTTGGGCTTAAGGGTGCAATGGCCATTAAGGCGCATCTTCGGATGATCAAGAAAGTCTTTGGTCAGCCGATCACACCGCGTCAAATCATGATCAAAGCCCATTCACGTAAAGTGGATATGAAAGAGCGCCGTTTCATGCGTGATTCATTGGATGAAGTGGCGAAGATCGTACCCAAGAACATTGATGCTGCAATTCAAAGGGGTTTAAGCAGTGAATAGTGAAACCATTTACCAGGCATTGTTTAACCGTCTTTCAGGCATCGATGGTTTTGTGACGACATCACGAAGACTTAAGCATTTCAACAATGTGGCACCTGATGCGCGTCCAGCTTTGTTTATCACTCAAGGCAATCAAACCGAAGTCCCTGTGAAAGGCTTGGATGCCAAGGTTGAGCTTGAAGCGGAAGTGTATATCTACATTCATGAAAATGATCCAGCCATACCGCCGTCAGTACAGTTGAATCAGATGATTGATCGGGTTCGTACTAAGCTTGCGCCTGACCATCCTGATATGTGCGAATACCAAACCTTAGGTGGCTTGGTCGAACATTGTTGGATAGAGGGCACGATTGAAGTCTTCGAAGCCGTTGAAGGTATGCTGGATGATCAAGGTATTGCCATCATTCCGATACGGATCCTCACCACAACCTAAAGCAAAACAATATTCATGACCGCCACTACGGCGGTTTTCTCATTTTTAAGAGGTCAATATGGCTCAATATTTATTTGGTGCCGGCAAAATCTTTGTCACACCATTACAGGATGTGCATGGTAATCCCATCACCAATGGCACACCAGTTGAAGTCGGTGTACTGCAATCCACGTCAGTGGATATCAGCTATGACTTAAAAGAACTCTATGGCCGTGGTCAGTTCGCCGTAGATGCCGCACGTGGTAAAGGTTCGATTAAGTGTAAAGCGACCATGGGTCGTATCAATGGCGCATTACTGAATTCTGTGTTCTTCGGTGGCGTGGTCACTGATGGTGGTATTACTGCAGTTGCTCAAACCATCAATGGTGAAGTCGTTGCAGCGTCAGTTACGCCAGTGGTCCCGAATAGCGGTACATTCGTAAAAGATTTGGGTGTGACGGATGGTAAAGCAATTCCGTTAAAGCGTGTTGCAACCGCACCGACCACAGGTCAGTACAGCGTAGATGAAGCGACAGGTGTTTATACCTTTGCAGCAGCTGATGTCGGTAAAACCGTATTTATCAGCTTTAAATACACTGCGACGGTGGCAGGTGCCAAGTCTGGAATCGTAAGTAACTTGGATATGGGTTATACGCCTGAATTCAGTGTTGATCTGATGCGCGACTACAAAGGTAAATTCTTTGGAATGGAATTCTTCCGCTGTGTTAGCAACAAATTGGCGTTCAGCTCAAAACAGGATGATTACGATCTACCTGAATTTGAATTCCAGCCAATGGCTGACGACTTAAACCGCGTCTTCAAATGGACTACTTCGGAGTAATACCAAATGCAATTTAACCAGGTCGAAAACCCACGTGGTAATCCGCTTAAAATTAATGGCCAGATTTGGATTTTTGCGCCGTTGTCCTTAGGTGCTGCTGAAAAGCTGATGCCGAAGCTTAAAACCTTTGATCCAAGTGACTTTGCTTTAGTGGCAGATGTTGCTTTTAAATCCTTAAAGCGCAATTACCCTGACATTACACGTGAATACGTGGCTGATGAACTGCTAGATATTGGTCACGTGAATGACGTATTTGAAACGGTCATGGGTGCATCAGGTCTGGTTTATACAGGTGATGAACCTCAAGAAGGTGAATCGGGGGAATAGACTGGGAGGAGCTGTACACGCATTTGGTGCTGACTTTGGGCAAGGATTACGACTATGTGCGTAATGAATTGGATTTCCCTAGAGTTAAGGCATTGAATGCGTATCATAAGCAGTGTCCTCCCAGCCATGTCGGTATTCAGCGTTTATGCCGAATCCTTGAAGCGTTTATGGGGATTGAAGACAGTACCAGTTCAGATGATTTGCAAAACGATGATGAAGATGATTTGTTTGCGGATCTGCAGAACTTTCCTCAGGGTGGCTAAGGTTGCCCTGATTGATTTATATACTTGAGTTGGTTAAAGTTTGTATGACTTATATAACAATCAACTGAGTTCTTTATGAAAAATATTTTAATGGCTGGGGTAATTAGTCTTTTTTTAGTTGGGTGCAGCAATCCAAAATCAGCTCAAATTCCTACAGATCCAGAGAAATGGGAAGAGCTCAAACCTCAAATTGAAAAGTTGAATGAAGAAGATAAAAAATTACTTACTCAATTCTTGATGCGTAAAGGAATGGGGGCAGCTTTCGGTGGAGATGGTATCGAACCTGGAACAACAGTAGGCGACGCTATTAAAGAACAAAAAAAATGGCTAGAAGACAAAGATGCTAAGGAAAAAGCTCAGGCTGAATTAAAAGCAAAGATTGAAGCTGAAAATGCAGCTGTCAAAAAACAAATGGATGGAATTCTTACAGCAGCAATTGTTTCCAAGTCTGGGCATGCTCGTTATGAATATATTGATAAAATTACTGATATCGAATTCCAACTAGCTTTTGAAAACCATAGTGATAAAGATATCGCAGGATTTAAAGGGATAATATCTTTTAAAGATATGTTTGGTGACACTATTAAAAATTTAACTCTTTCATACGATGATGGTGTTAAAGCTAAATCAACTGCCAAGTATGAAGGAAGTACGGATTATAATGAATTCATGGCAGAGGATAGTAAGCTATTGAATACAGACTTGGATAAAATTAAATTTGAGTTTAAACCATCAGTTATCATGTTCACAGATGGAACAAAGATCGAATTAAAGCATTCAGAGCAAGATTAATTTCTATTTTTTAATTCACACATTTTGTTATTTGGAATAATCATGAAAAAAATATTAGGTTTGAGTTTATTGGTGTTAGGTTTAACAGGTTGTGCTACTACATATAAAGCACCAATAACATTAAATCAAAGTGCCAGCGAGCAGGTTCAAGGGACAAAAGAACAAATATTCAAAGCAGCTCAAAGAGCTTTGGCTATTAATGGTGAGCAAATCATGAGTGCTAATGCAGAAGCTGGAGTTATTTCAACTGCAGCACGAGATTTTCGCTTAACCCCATTACAAGCTGACTGTGGCACAACAATGGGTATCGATTATTTGAAAGATAATCGAACCAGTACAAAGGTTGCATACAATATTTTGATTGATAATGGTTCTTTAGATGTCAGAACAACTTTACAAGGTGATTATAAAGTTGGTGACGTGACTCAGAATATAACTCTAACTTGTGTATCACGAGGTGTTTTAGAACAGCAAATGATTCAGAAGATTAAGGCTGAAATAAAGTAATTACATAGAGTTTCATTTTTATTGAAACCGTCCGAAAGGGCGGTTTTTTTATGCCTGTGAGATAGGAATTATGAGCAACAATCGAGTGGAAGTGCACGTTGGTGCGAAGACTTCCGAACTTAAAAAAGGCATGAATGATGCTGAAAAGATCGTTAGCGACGGCGCTAAACGGATTGAGGATACAGGGAATAAAGTAAAATTTAAGCTGGATTTCTCAAGTATTAAAACTGGTTTGGATGACATAACCAAGAATATAAATAATAGGTTTGAGGATATTGGCAAATCAATCTCAGGAAATCTGACTAAAAGCTTTGCTGCGATCGGAGTTGGTATAGCGGCTTCTGTTGGGACAGCAGCTATTGGATTGGCGTCATTAACATCTGAAGTTGGTCGAGCATCTAAAGAATTGGAAATTCAAGCACGCTTGGCTAATACAACCACAAAAGAATTCCAAGAGTGGGCATTTGCTTCTAAATCAGTCATGGTCGAGCAAGACAAACTTTCTGACATCATGAAAGATGTGAATGATAAGTTTGGTGACTTCATGCAAACCGGTGGCGGAGAAATGGCTGATTTCTTCGAAAAAATTGCACCGAAGGTAGGTGTAACCGCTAAAGAGTTCCAAGGTCTTACTGGTCCACAAATCCTCGAAAAGTATTATCAAACTTTAGAGAAAGCAAACGTATCCCAAGCTGAGATGACTTTCTACATGGAGTCAATCGCTAATGATGCAACGCTATTGGCTCCATTGCTTGAGAATAATGCAGAAAAGTTAAAGCAATATTCAAATCAAGCACATGAGCTTGGCTTGATTATGGATCAGGATGCAATTGCGAAGACTAAGGAATTCAATACTGCTTTAAGTACAATCCAGCAAACGATCGACGGTGTATTCACAAGACTGGCAGCTCAAGCAGCACCAGCGCTGACAAACCTGGCAAATGATTTCCTTGGTTTTGCATCAAGATCCAGAGAGGGTATTGATAGTGCAGTCACGGCGATAATCACAACATTCGAGAGCCTCCTCGATATTGTTCAAAGTGTATTTAGTACGATAGGCGGTATTTGGAGTGATTTAACTGCCGATATTGGTGATGGATCAATTCAACAAGTAGGATTCATGGATTTGGTCGCTGGTGCGATGAATGGATTCGCTGCCGTAGCCGTTGGCCTAAAAGTTAGTATTGAAATTGCTTTTGCTGCTATTCGTGCGGTCGTTGCTACAGTGTGCCAAGCAATCAATATTTCAGTGAACACTGTGATGAATGTATTTGGAGGATTCCGAGATACGATTCAATACGGTCTTGATGTCTTGTCTATCAAGTTTCAGACCTTTGGCAATGTTGTCAGCAATGTTTTGAACTTTAACTTCTCAGCTGCCAAAGCATCGTGGGAAAGTGGTCTATCACAATTAGGTTCAATTACTGATCGCTATACAGGTCAGATGCAGTCCCGTCTAACTAATCTAAAAACAAGTTGGAATACCGGTGTAAGCAACACAGCTAATGCTTGGGGTACAGCAGGTTCAGCTATTGTTAATTCTGCAACAACGGGTGGGCAAAGACTCCAAAATCTGTTCTTAAAAAATCCTACTGTAGTCGGATCTGCACCACCACCTACACCATCACCGACATTTAACCCGGGTAAAGGTATTGGCACAGGGGTCAAAGACTCTAAAGGAAGTTCGGCAAAAGCTAAATCTGATGCCGATGCAAAAGCAAGGGAAAGGGCTGCAGAGCAAGAAGCTAAAGCAATTGCTGATATTCGGTATAAGTATGCTACTCAAGAACAGAAAATAAAGCTGGATCTTGAAAAAGCGCTTAAAGAAATTGAAAAAGCCAAAATCACCGATGCTGAAAAGGCTGCTTTTAAGGTACGTGCAGAAAAGGATGCTAGTGACAAGATTGCTGTATTGAATGCTGAAGAGTTTGAAAAAATTAAAGCTATTCGCGAAGCTGAAATTCAAAATAAGCAGCAACAAGCTCAGCGAATCTATGAGATTGAAAAGGCTAATATCCAGGCTGAATTCGATGCTAATAAAATTTCAAATGTTCAAAAAGCACGCCTTGAAAAAGAGTTGGAGGATCAGCTCAGAGCTATCAAGCGTAATGGCTTGCAAGAGCGCCTTGATTTAGAAAATCAAATGTCTGGTATCTCAGGAAAACAGGGTAATCAGAATCAGATTATGAACAATTTTTCTGATTTAGATACTGATCAAAAGGTTTCTGATACCAAACAAGTTGGAGTTCTTTCAGATGCAGAAATGAAAGACTTTGAGGATAAGTTTGGTGGTCTAACATCACGAATGTCTGGTCTATGGGACAAAGGCATTCAGTCCATGATGAATGGAACACTGACTTGGAAAAATGCCATGAATGCCATTTTCACAGAACTTGCAGGGGCATTTATTCAAAGCATGATCACGGCGCCAATGAAAAAGTATGCTGCAAGCTTAGCGACTCGATTGGCTGTAAAGCTTGGATTCATCAAAACTGAAACCGCTGCTGAGGTCACAGGTCAAGCTGCTCAAACTGGCGCCGTAGTCGCTGGTGAAACCACCAAGACCATGGCAACCAGTACAGGTGCTTTAGCGCGTTTGGCCATCAAAGCAGGTGAAGCGATTAAGTCCATCATGATGTATGCCTGGGAAGCGATGGCAGGTGCATTTAAAGCCATGGTATCCATTCCTTACATTGGACCAGTGCTCGCCGTAGCTGCTGGTGCTTCTGCATTGGCATTGGTCGGTGGTCTTGCTGGAAAAATCAAATCTGCTCGAGGAGGTTACGATATTCCTGCAGGTGTGAACCCAGTAACTCAATTGCACGAAGAGGAAATGGTCTTGCCTAAACAGCATGCCAATACGATCCGTGCCCTGGGTAAAAACTTATCCTCCGATGGAGGAATAGGTGGAGGCGGTGGTAGTTCAGCGCAAACCTTTAACAATTTCACGATTCAGGCATGGGATTCAAAAGACGTTCGCCGTTTTATGGAAAAGCATGGTCGTGAATTGGCGGGTGGTCTGAAAGGCTATAACCGTAATTTTGGTCGATAAGGGAGAAAATCGTGTCAGATGTATTGTTTCCTGAATTGCCAGGACTCGAATGGGATCTCAGCAAGAAGCCCATTTTCAATACAAAGATCATGGAATCGGTGAGCGGTCGGGAGCTTCGAGCAAGTTACCAGGCCGTTCCTAAGTATGAAATATCTTTGTCATTTGGTTTTTTACGTGAATCGAAAGGGAAGAATGAATTACAGCAACTCGAAAGTTTTTTTCTAGAACGCCGTGGTGCATTCGATTCTTTTCTTTTCAAAATGCCTGAAGATTGCGATTACACGTGTTCTTACACTGGTGATGGAAGTACGACAAGTTTCCAACTGTATAAGCAGATGCATACATCCGTGATTCCTTTAGCACATACAAAGGCTGAAACGACATTTCAAGTGGATCCAACGTTCTGGAATGAAAACGACAATCAGCAATTTTGGAGTGATAACGACGACGATCTGTTTTGGGATGATACAACTGCAATTATTTCAAAAGATGGAAAGATCACGTTATCCAAACCAATAGACGAAGGCATTAAGTTTGAAGTCGATGGAACATATTACTACCGCTGTCGATTTGCTGATGATGAACAACAGTTTACGAATTTCATGCATAAACTTTGGAATGCAAAAAGAGTTGAACTCGTTGGATCACTAGGAAATAAAGTATGAGAGAAGCTTCTCCAAAATTAATCGAATTGCTTGATGCTGATAAGTTTGTGATGGCAGACCTCTACACCATCACCACTGTTCAAGGTGATGAATTCAGGTATACGAATTATGACTTTGATTTAGTCGTGGCAGGTCAAGTTTACAGCTGTGAAGGTCCAATTATTAGCCGTGAAGGGATCAGTCTGTCTCTCGGTATTGAAGTTGATAATTTATCCATCAATATTGATTGTACTGACGATAACAAATGGAATGGCATCAATGTTGTACAAGCATTTCATAATGGCCAGCTGGACGGTGCTCGATTTAAGTTAGAGCGCATTTTCATAGACATGAACACACCAACAGATACCAGTGCTGGCACAATCAAGTTGTTTGAAGGTCGAATCATTGAGCCTGACTTAGATCGTAATTCAATTCAAGCCAGTGTTGCATCAGATCTGGATGAACTGAACGTGCAGATGCCTCGAAATCTGTATCAGCCAAGTTGTACGAATACATTGTTTGACAGTGCATGCGGTCTATTACGTCAAAATTTCATGGTGCAAACGACTATTGAAACGGGCAGTACTGCAGCACGAATTTTATGCCAGGTGAATCAGCCACAGGGTTGGTTCACGCAAGGCGTAATTGAGTTTTTAGACGGTGGCAATACAGGTCTGAAACGGACGATTCGCATGCATGAATCGGGGGCTTTGTTATTGACTTTGCCATTGTTGGAAGCACCGCAATCAGGGCAACGAATTAAAGTTTATCCAGGATGTGATAAACGTTTAGAAACTTGCCAAAACCGTTTTAATAACTTCAGTCGTTTCCGTGGTGCGCCCTTTATACCAGTGCCTGAAACAGCCGTTTAACCAAATTTGTATTAATCCATACCCAGCAAATGCTGGGTTTTTTTATGGTGAAAAAAATGAGCATTAAGCCAGATGTTAATGATATTCTTGCAAAGACGATTACTGAAGCCGATTTCAGGAATAAATTTAAAAATATAATTGGATTTATATACAGTCACTTATTTAATTTAGAATTAGGCCCAGCAGAAAAGAATCTAAATAATATTAGTGAAAACTCGATATATCAGTTCTCAAGCGCAGATGTTACACAAGCAAATAACTTTCCAAATGTTAGCAATGTTATGACGGCTTACGTAACAACTTTGAAAAACGCTACTAGTTTAGTAACCTATCAAAGCATAACTGTTATAACGCATAGCTCTGGTATTAAAGAGTTTAAAAGACACGCTGTATCCGGTTCATGGGGTTCTTGGGATGAGCTATCGAAAGACTTTATTATCTCAACGATGACTGCTAATAAATTAGCATATCCGGCGCCTAGCCCAGCAGAAAAGAATCTAAATAATATCAGTGAAAGCTCGACATATCAGTTCTCAAGTGCAGATGCTACACAAGCGAATAACTTTCCAGTTGTTAGCAATGTTATGACGGCTTACGTAACAACTTTGAAAATTGGTACAAGTCTAGTAACCTATCAAAGTGTAACTGTTATAACTCATAGCTCTGGCATTAAAGAATTTAAAAGACGCTCTGTGTCTGGTACATGGAGTTTGTGGGAGGAAACTTCTGCAAACGCGCTCACATCTAACCCATTTGTTAATCCTGTATATGATCCAACAGAAAAAAATCTAAATAATATTTCGGTAAATTCTGTTTACCAATACCCATCAACTTACGCAACAGTAGAGAATAATTTTCCTGTAGTTGGTGAGCGCACTTACGTTGAAACATTCAAACTTCCAGATAGTGCATTTATCACACAAAGAGCTACTGTAATTATTTTCGGTGCGGAACCTAGATTATTTATTAGATCAGGTGCTCAGGGATCTTTTTGGCCGTGGACTGAGGTTTTAACGGCATCTCCGACTAAGAATTTAGGGTTCGATGATGCGGCTTGGTACAAATATACACGAGCAGATAGCCAGCCAATTTATCAAGACAAGTTACCCAAATTCAGACGTAGTAATCTTTTAAAAGACAAGGATGTTTGTGTTGTTATGACTGGTACATCACTAACAGCAAGCACAAGTCAGCACTGTACATTATTGCCAGATGCTCATTTGCGCCCACCAAATATGCACGCCGCTGCATTTGGTTCATATATATGGGACACACTAAAATGGGAAGGTCAACAATATCGCAGATATGATGCAAGCTATTTCACAGAAGTCGGCACGTTTGAAACAAAAAGCAAAGACAATTTATGGGATGACCCAACAAGGGATGGTCTAACCCGTATTAGTGCAGATGCAAACGCATCTGTTGGGTTTGTTATCCCAATTGACGCTTGGCAGTTTAACTTTATTTATCGAACTGAATCCACTGGCTGTACAGCTTCTGTTTCAGTTGCTGAAGGTAATGGAAAAGTCCAGGTTTATGATGAAACAACAGCATCATGGGTTGAGGCAAATGGCTATCAATTTAGTATGTTAGAAACTACACCAGTTACGAGAACAGTTGTTATTCCGAACTTAATTACGGAAGCACCAGAAAACTATACATTAGCTAGTAAGGCTAATACAACTTATCAAAAACGGTTAAAAATGCGTTGCCGCAGTTCTGATGGAGCATTTGATTCTCGAGCATCTGCTAAAAATGTAACTATTGCAAATGCGTCATCTAATGGTCGTTTACTGTACTGGGGTGTTGAATGGAGTCCTCGCGAATATATGATGACATTCATTAATAGTTCACGCGGCTCACATGCTACGGATGCACGCAAAACAAGTGGTTTGCCGCGTTATCAAGATAATGAGGTATGGGGGTTCAAACCTGATTTGATTTTAGCTGAACTAGCAATTCATAATGATGGCGCGAGTGGAGCAGGTGCATTACCTGTCGGTACTTGGCAACAACTTGCAAAGCAGTATGTGACTGATACTAATTATGAATTGTCTTTGTATAGCAGAGCAGCACATTTCAACTTAGAACCTGAATATTCTTTCTTCGTTGGGTCAATTACTTGGAACTTCGGTGGTATTAATGAAGATGGAACATTGAAATTCAGCACTCAGACAGCAAGCGTTCTAGGTGATGCGAGATCAATGTCAGCATTGGATAAATATCAAGAAGCAATTAATTACTTACGAAGCCAAAACATCGTTTGTCTAGATACGGCTGAACATTGGGTTGAAGCATGTAAAGCGGTTTTTGGTGATTTGAAATCCGCTACGGTGGCAAGTGGTAAAACAGGTGCTACTTTCACAGATGAGGGTTCGCACTGGAACAATAATGGTGCAAAAGTTATGGCAAAAGCTGTAATACCTTTGATTAAGTAAATTTTATGAAAAACCTAGAAGCCGTTAATGAAGCTATGACTTGGCTCGGTACGCCTTATCATCACCAAGGTCGTGTCAAAGGTGTTGGTGTGGATTGTGGAACGCTGATCTGTGAAGTCTACGAAAAAGTGGGTTTGATGGATCACTTAGATCCGCGACCATATCCACCTGATTGGCACATGCACCAGCTTGGCCAACGATATTTAGAGCACGTTTTATCCGTGTGCTATGAAGTCGATGAGCCACAGCCTGGTGACATTGTTCTCTATCATTTTGGCAAGTGCATCAGTCATGGTGCAATTGTCGTTGAATGGCCAACAATCATTCATTCATACATCCATCAGGGGGTCATCCTGCAGGATGGCACCAAAGGAAGTTTAGCCCGGCGAATTGCCGGGTTTTTTCGTATGAAGAGGCTAAAAGAATAATGGGCGGAATATTTGGAAGTACAACAGTCAGTACATCTGATAAGCGCATCAACTCGATGCGCATTCAGCAATCTGCTTATGGTCTGACACAGCCATTGGTTTACGGCAAAAATCGTGTTGCAGCAAATATGTTTTGGTACGGTGATTTTAAATCGACTGCCCACACGACAACCACTAAATCTGGTGGTAAAGGGGGTAAAACTAAGACCAAAAACACAACATATACTTATTCAGCATCATTGATGTTGGGTCTTTGTGAAAACAAAATCAAAGATATTGGTATTGTTTGGCGAGATAAAGAACAGATTGTCACTAAGACTGAAGGCGGTGTGCAGCTCAAGCCGATTGATCAAGTTGGATTTGAACTTTTTGATGGCGACCATAATCCTGTTTGGGGCTATTTGGCATCAAAGCATCCAGATGAAGCAGTGCATTATCCGTTTCTTGGATACGTGGCATGTGCCAATTATGATTTGGGGGGCAGTGCAGCATTATCGAATCATAATTTTGAAGTGATCAGTGATATTACATTTTCAGAAACGATTCATGATGCTAATCCAGCAGATGTGATTGAAGATTTCATCACCAATCCACGTTACGGTGCAGCACCTAGCCTGAATATGGCTGATTTATCTGAATTTCGAACCTATTGTGCAGCCACAAATTTGTTGATCAGTCCTGCTTTGACTGAACAGCGTGAAGCATTTGAAATCATCAATGAAATTGTTGAAGCGGTGAATTGTGCTGTGGTACCGAGTCCAGACGGCTTGAAAATCCGTTCATACGGTGACAGTGCAGTGACGGGTAATGGAGTGACATTTACGCCAAACCTTGAACCGGTATATCACTTAACAGATGATGATTTCTTAGGTGAAGATCAGCCGGTACGTGTACGTCGAAGCCGTGATACAGATGCGTATAATCATTGCCAAATTGAGTACGTGAATCGTTTTAACCAATACAATACTGAAACGGTTGAAGCAAAGGACCAAGCAAATATTGAAATGTTTGGTTTGCGTACACAAGATCCAGTCAAGTTCGACTTTTTCTGTGAGCCAAAAATTGCCCGTCATGCGGTGCAATTGCTGTTACAGCGAAAACTGTATGTTCGAAATGAATATGAGTTTGAATTGGGGTGGAAGTACTGCCGACTTGAGCCGATGGATATTGTGACCATTACAGATGAATCCTTAGGTTTGAATCAGTTTCCAGTACGGATCACACGGGTAGAGGAAGATGAAGAAGGTGTGCTTTCGATTACAGCTGAAGAGCTGGCAGTCGGATCTCGTTCAGCAGTTGAGTATGATCTGCAATCATCGAATGGGTATCAAGGTGGCAATGAGGAACCAGGTAACGTCAATGCACCGGCAATTTTTGAGCCTCCTTTAGAATTAACCGGTGGCAAAAATCAGATCTGGGTCGCTGCGTCAGGTGGTATCAATTGGGGCGGTTGTAATGTTTGGGCAAGTTTAGACAATACCACTTATGAAATGATCGGCACCATTTATGGATCTGCACGTTACGGTACATTAGTTTCAGCAATTGATGCAGATGACACATCGATGCAAGTGCAATTGAACACATCAAGTCAAATCTTTAGTGGTACGCTTGAAGATGCTGAAGTTGATGCAACATTGTGCAAAGTCGGTGATGAATATATCAACTATGTTGATGCAACATTGGATGGCTCTGGTCTTTATACACTCAGCGGCATGCTTCGTGGTCGATTTGATGATGCAGGCTCACATAATGCAGGTGAATCATTTGTTCGTCTTGACCGTGCCATATTTGAACATGATTTCAACTCGAATATGGTTGGCAAACAGATTTATCTGAAGTTCACAAGCTTTAATGGTCTTGAACAAAAAGAAGAAACCTTGGATGAAGTGACTGCATACAGTTACACCATCAATGGTGGTCGTCCAGCTGGTGTCAAAGGCTTATCACTTCAGTCTGCATTTGAAGAAATGAGCTTTAAAGTCCAATGGCAAAGTGCAGCTGGTGCATCGGGTTATGTTGTTCAAATTTGGTCTAATGGTGTATTACTTCGAACAGTTGAAACGACGAATACAGATTATTCATACAGTATGGATGAAGCGAAAATCGACGGTATTCAACGTGCTTATACAGTACGTGTTGCGAGTAAAAACGGTTCGATTGTCAGTACCTTTGCTGAGCTGAATATCAGTAATCCAGTGCCGCCACAATTGTTGAACGTGTACACATCGGCAACGGCTGATTCGATCACGGTGACTTGGATACCAAGTGAAGTACCGGATCTAAAAGATTACCAGGTGTGGATCAGTACCAATGCAAGTTTCGATCCTGATACAACGGCAGCACGTTGGACAGGTATTGAAAATGCTTGCACGATTACGGGCTTGCAATCAACGACCACGTATTATGTACGTGTTGCAGCAAGGGACGTCTGGAAGCCGACTTCGTGGAATTATTCATCACGGATTACACAGGCAACTGCTGATAGTTAAAATTCTCAACCATAAAGCACCTTCGGGTGCTTTTTTTATTATGGGGTAATAAAAATTGCGAGATATAGTCATTAAACAGGGCTTTAATAGACCTATTCCATTGGATGTTGAAAATGAAGATGGTTCACCATTTGATTTTAGTGATGTCGTACAAATCCGAGCGAAGATTCGAAATATCAGTCGTGAAGTCGTAGCTGAATTAAATATCACAGTCGATCAAGAAACCCCTGGCAGGCTCATTATTGAAACTGGGCCAACGGATGACTGGAAAGTTGGGGATCATGTCTGGGATGTTTACTTCTATTTAAATAACGGCGATGTATTTCCAATGCCAGAAAAAGGCGTATGCAAATGGACCGTTGATGAGCGAATCTCATAGTGGAGCTTAAAAATTATGAAGTCTGGAGCTCAGAAAGTAGTTGTAAAAAATAGCTCATTAAGAGTTAAGGCAAGTTCCCCCAGCAATAAAGCCACGATGAAAATGCCAATCAAGGTTGTTCACGTGAATGAAGCTGGGCGTCAAGGACCTAAGGGCGATCCTGGATTATCTATTGAAGAAATCGATCAGCGTATAGATGAAAAACTCAATGAAAACAAAATACTGTTTAGGGATTTAGCGGGAAATATTTATGGTATAGATTCTTGATATTATTTTGAAAGACGAACTACACCCGAGTTTAGCGATCAATGCTGAAAATCAACTTCAAGTTAATGTCGATAATGACACGATCAAGATAAAACCAAATGGATCAATTTCATTAAGTTTTGAATCACAGCAGTTCATCAATGCAGTAAAAGCAAATCAGTCATTAACAGCAATGTCGTCAAGAATTGATGCTGAGACTGGTGCGCGATATATCACATACATCAACGAGAATGGTCAGACGACTGAGATAAATTTTACCGCACTTGTAAATGATATCCATGTTAATGGCGGAACGGTTGAAGGGAAGGTGCTAATTTTAACGGACACCGCAGGTGATCAGGTTCGAATTGATTTAACTCAATTTATGAGTGAAGTGGAAGTTAGAGCTTTGATTAAAAGTATGTTTACAGTTGCCTTAAGAAATTTAAAAGGTGAGATAAAGGGGTGGATTTTGCCTTATGAGTCAGAACAACCTGCTGCAGATGCCGAGTGAATTTAAAGTACCTGAGCTAAATGAATTTTCAGATGATTTTATTTTTTATAACAATCAACTTTATGTCGATTGGAATAAAGCGGGGAACGTACTTAAATCAGCAAATGGAAGCCCGCGAGTAGTTTATGAAGGTGAAGTAGTTGCTGATGAGACAGATGCATTTTTTACCATCAATATACCAGAAGGTGTCTTCGCCGAACCTCCTAAGATTTTAATCACTGGCTTTGCTTTAAATCCCGAAACAAACACCGCCGTTGGTAATGCAGCTTTCGCTTGCTTATTTCCTACCAGTATTACAACTACACGTGCCAGAGGGCGAGCCAAGACCGCAAACGCGGCAGGACTCTTGGCAGCAATGGTACTCACAAATGCAGTCGGGGCGATTATTCAATTCGTCGCGATTGGAAAACCATACATAGGAGGACAACATGCACTTGCCGCCTGATGATACTCAATTCTTTTCAGATTATTATCGAAGTCAGATAGGTGAACACTATTATTTGAAGGAAGAAAATGGCGTTTGGTTTGTTTTTAACTTTCAGCAATGGGTGCCATTGCCTCCACCTGATCAATGGATTTTGGGCTATAAAAAGCCACTATTTGAATTTACTGAATGGGACTATAACCCATTTAATGCTTAACCACCGTAAAGGTGGTTTTTTTATTGCCAAAAAATAGGGGAAGTATGTGGAGCCAGTCTCTAGCAGTATTGCTGCATTTTTAAAGTTTTATGGAATGATGATTGTCACGACTTTGGCGATCTTAATGGTTGCGACCGTTGTGCTCATGATGCGTATGCCACGATCACCACAAGAATGGGTTACTGGCCTAATCTGTACAGTGGTTTCAAGTTTGGCAGGTGGCGCATTCATTATTGTTAAATTTGGCTTGCACCAATGGGTGACAGACATTTGGGGAATGATTGCATTAGGCGGTTTTTTCTTTGCCTGTGGTTTACCTGGTTGGGCTTTAGTTCGTTGGGTGTTTAATTTTATCGATCAGCGCGAAGGTCGAACACTGATTGAAATCATTCGTGAAGTTAAAGGTGAGTATAAAAATGTCAAAAAAGATAACGACAGCCCAAATTTATGAACAAGCACTAAATCTTGGTATTGAATACGCAGCATTACGCGCGGTCATTGAAGTTGAGTGCAAGGGCAGTGGTTTTAATGCTGACGGTACACCAGTGATTCTATTTGAGCGTCATGTATTTCGGCAGCGATTGATCGCAAATGGTCAAGCTACAATTGCAGATACAGCTATGCGTAAACGACCAGATCTATGCAACAAAACAGCAGGCGGATATGGCGTGTACTCAGCACAGCATGGCCGTTTAAATGCCGCAGCTCAGTATCACCGTGATTCTGCATTGGAGTCTGCATCATGGGGCTTAGGTCAAGTGATGGGTTATCACTGGAAAGCTTTAGGTTATTCAACACTGCAATCATTCATCAATGCTATGTACAAAGACGAAGCATCACAACTTGATGCTATGTGCCGATACATTAAAGTAAATAATCTTACCAGCGCTTTAAAGAACAAAGACTGGGAGGCTTTTGCACGTGGCTACAATGGTCCAGCTTATGCAAAAAACAGTTATGACATTAAACTTGCAAATGCATATAAGAAGTGGGGTGGTCAGTGATTAAGACAACAATCCAAACGTTTTTAGCCAAATTTTATAAAGCCGTCATCATTGCTCTGACGGCTTTTTTTATTACTTGCGCTCATCGGCTTTGGTGTGCAGACATGGCGTGTTTCAAGTTGGCAGGACGATTACGCACTACTTGATTCGAAATACCAAACAGATCTGGCCAAGGCTGAAGCATTAACCGAAAAAGCGAAAGCGGATGCCATTGCTGCAGAAAAGAAATGGTCTGAAAAGCTATTAAAAGCGGAGATCCAACACAGTGAAGATATCAAACAAATCATTGCTGATAGCAAT
Source organism: Acinetobacter sp. Ver3 (assembly GCF_000632455.1). Classification (GTDB taxonomy): domain Bacteria; phylum Pseudomonadota; class Gammaproteobacteria; order Pseudomonadales; family Moraxellaceae; genus Acinetobacter. The sequence goes on along the minus strand of NZ_JFYL01000008.1, from coordinate 13,173 downwards.
GGCGCTAAGTCCGCTATTGATCGGCTGTCAAAGCAAATCGATACAGCCTCAAATCGTATGTCCACAGCTACCCGAGAAACCATCATTGAGTACGCCAGTGCCAGCGGTGTCGTACTCGAAAATGCGTCAATGAATATCGAACAGTGGCGCAACGAGCTGATGAACACGCAGCTGATGCAAAACGATTAAGTGATACATAGCCATAATAAAAAGCCCTCAAGTGAGGGCTTCTAAAATCAATATTTATTTTCTTTCCAAAATGATATTGCCAAGTCCATACTGATCTGAATCGAAATAAAGCTTAGCGATGTAATTTTTTTCATTTAACGTTAAGTAATCTTTCAAAACATTTATGAATTTTTCTTTCGATACTGTTGTAGGTGTCATATCAGCTAGAGTGCCTGAAACAATATCAGGTATTCTATTAAAATGATCTAATTCAGGTTTTCCATTATCTATATGGTTAAAGAAACCTAAATGGTTTTTTTTAGGGGATAAAGAGTGGTAGCTTGCATTAATTAACGTGAAAATTAATGGTGATGATAAATTGGATTTATTAAATGTGAGTAAGGCATCTCGATCTGAGACCCAAAATAATTTTAGATCTTTTTTTTGATGCGCAGTAGAAATTAAAGTAAAAATAGATGTTACGGCTGCATTAACAATTTCAATGTCACGAAAAATTGATAAGTTTATTGATTTGCTATGGAACTTTCTTTGAATATTTTTTAGATCATCAACTATCCTAGATTTATCTGTACTGTTAGCAAGGGGCAACATGCTTGCTCTATGATAGTATTTCTCAAGAGATTCATATCTCATTTTCAAAAAAGTTACTTCATCGAATCCATAGGCTTTAATAAAGTTTCTATTATCCGGCAGTGAAAAAGATACATTAAATATGGGTAATAGTGAGATAAATTTTAAAAATGCAGGATTAATTGAAGATGACTTTTTAATATCCTTGCTTTGCAATACCTTTAAGACTTTACCAATATTTATGAAGTCTTCTTTCTCTTGAAGTGCCACAATTGAGAAAGTCATTATGTTGCTAGGTTTATTTTTATCATCTAAACAGTAATCGCTAAATACAAACCATGCAGAAACCTCATTATTTTTCTTAATAAATGAGTTTAAGTGTTCGGATTTAACTAAATTTTGATAAATATCAATCATTATATATGGATGCATTAAGTGATTGAGATGATCGTTTTTAGTAGGATCAAAAGATAGTGATTTATATTTCATCTAATTATGCTCTTTTAATGTGTTTATCATCAATTAGATACTGCCCAAAACTATCCATCCATCCTTGAATTGAATCATCCCATAAGTATGTACGTGTCTTTAACTTCTTAACGATCGTAAGGTCTTTCACAGCAAAATGCGTACTGCCTTCGGGCATTTCATCCCAGTCTACTTTTCCATTTTCAATGAACCAATCTTCCCAGGCTAATTGAATGTCATGGGCAACAAAACGATTATTTTCATTATCCCAAGCAAATGGATTGTTGCTATTCAGCTTATTCACATGCAGGCGTTTAAAGTATTTATTGTTCTGGTGAATCTCAATAAATACATCTAAATGTTTTTTAATGAAATCAAATTCGACATTAATTACGCCGTCATCTTCAAAAGCATCGTTTTTATCCACCAATGCCATATAGCGCTGTTTCTTACTCCATTCCTTGTAATAGCTATTATAGTTTTCCTCAGCAACACGGATCGCTTCCTCAAACTCTAACCGGGTACCACGTTTTTTTAAGTTCACATACCGCTTTAAGGTATTCCATGATTCATGCAGGGTAATGGTCTGCAATTGTGGAATAGTAAAACCATCCTCAGCATAACGTGTGGCAGCTTCATGGCGTAGATCGTGAAATCTTAAGTCAGCAATACCGCACGCATTACATGCCCGGGTAAAGTAAGTCGACACGGTTGCAGTATTTACCGGTATTAAAATGTTTTTGTCATAACCCAAGGAAAGCATACGTTCACGTACTTCAGGCTTCATAAATTCATCAATCATATTGATGGCCCTTGGTTCCATGTGAGCATACTTATGATTGCCCAGGGATCCGTTTGGATTTTTAGCATCACGCACTAGCCATTGACTATTCAAGTCGTCATAGTCATCCAAGCGCAGTGAGCACAATTCATCTTCTCGGCGTGCGGTGTATACAGCAAACCACATGATTAAGTGCATAGGTGTTGAATTCTTGACGCGCTTCCAGCTTTTATAAAAATAGTTGGTCAGCATTTGAAGCTCTTCAGCCGTTGGCAAACGATCACGCTGTTTAGATCGAGTCACAATCCGAGACTTTTGCAAACCGATCATAGCTTTTTCAAATTCCACCAGGACAGTTTCTAAAGGTTCACCCCAAACAAATTCAGCGTGCACGATAACCGCTTTGATATGGCTAAGGTCCTTAAGTACCGTTGCAGGTGCAACTCCATCAGTGCCTTTAACTGGATCACCTTTACGACGCATAATGGCGTAATCAGAAAAGTCTTGTCGCGTTAAAGAATAGATATTCTTTTCAGAAATATCTAAACTAGCGATATGCTGTAGTGCTCCTGTTTTTGTCCTGGCAAAACTGTCCGCTTCATCCAAATACTGAAATATGAATTCTCTGAGGGTTTTATGCTTAAGTTGCACCTCAGGGTTCAACATTTTTTCAGGGTGCAATTCGATTTCTGCTTCCGTGCGTTTGATCCACTCTTCAGCCAATGATTTTTTGCTGAAGGTCTTGGATTGCTTGAATTCAGGGTAGCCTTGACGTTGTACACGGACTTGAGCTCTATACCGAGTTGTACCGTCTTTTGTTTGTCGCTTAGTGACCGTGCCCATGAATTTGCACCATTAAAATATTGTGGTGCAAATAGGGTGCAACTAAAGTGCATGAGAAGTCAATACGGAGCGACTAAACGAAGTTAAACGAGGTTAAAGATTTTGAGTAAAAACAATGTAATTGAAGAATTGTTTGGAAGATCAATAGATAAGAAACTTTGGGTCGCTCCCATGGCAGGTGTAACGGATCGACCATTTAGAACCTTGTGTAAATATTTTGGTGCAGGACATGCAGTTAGTGAAATGATGACTTCTGACAAAACGCTGCGTATGAGCAAGAAAAGTCTCTACCGAGCCAACTTTGATGGTGAAATTGCTCCAATTTCAGCACAAATAGCAGGATCAGACCCACGGGATTTAGCTGAAGCTGCACGATATCAAGTGTCAAATGGTGCTCAAATCGTTGACATCAATATGGGTTGTCCAGCGAAAAAGGTGTGCAATAAATTAGCAGGTTCTGCACTGCTACAGGATGAAGACTTGGTAGCCAGAATTTTAGATGCGGTGGTCGAGGCAGTGGATGTCCCTGTAACACTTAAAACGCGCTTAGGATTTTTAAACGGACATGAAAATATTATGCGTGTGTCGAAGCGCGCAGAACAAGCGGGTATTGCAGCTTTAGCATTGCATGGTCGTACACGGGAAGATATGTATTTAAATACTGCACGTTATGATCTAATTAAAGAAGTGAAGCAAAATATCTCTATTCCAGTCATTGCAAATGGAGATATTGATAGTCCAGAGAAAGCCAAGTATGTATTAGATCATACTGGTGCTGATGCCGTGATGATTGGCCGAGCAGCACAAGGTCGTCCATGGATTTTTAGAGAAATTGCTCATTATTTAAAAACGGGACAGCCACTTGCAGCGCCATCGATTGCTGAAGTAAAAGAAGTTCTATTGGGTCATCTGAATGAGCTATATGAATTTTACGGTGAGTACTCAGGCTGTCGCATTGCACGTAAACATATCGCGTGGTACACCAAGGGTCTCCACTCAAGTAATGAATTTCGTCAGAATATGTACAAAGTAGAAAGTACATCGGAACAAGCCAAGGTCGTAGCCAATTATTTCGATTTACTTTTGTCAGAAGGGCAAATTATGAGTGATGTTCAAGTGGAATCTGTGGATTTATTAAAATCAGGTTGAGTTTCTATATGTCAGCACTCAACTGAGATAAGTTATTCATACATTCTACTGTTGAGATTCAAGAGGTTGTAAATTTATTTCAGAATCCGATTTTTCTCTTCAGAAGAATGTGATTGATCTTGATTTAAAATTTGAGCATCTAGCTGCTCAACATTATGTTGAGTGGACTGAACTTTATCTTGAGCATGTGAATAGGTGTCTATTCCGAATCCAATCGCCACAAGTGCTAACAATACAAAACCCATACTTTTCGCTACATAATTTAACAATTCATTGTAAATTAAAAAACTACATCTCGGTATGGGTTTTATCGATTATTTAAGCATCATATTGATCAATTTCTAATATGATTTGATTGATTAAATCAGGCGCTTCTAAAGCTCTGATTTGATTTACATTACTTCCTGCCCAGAATGCACCGAAACTTTCATCTTTGTTGGTTAATGCTGTTGCATTAAGTTGTTTACCTAAATCATATGCATAAGGGTAGGGAGCAACTAACTCACGCTGAGGTAAATCTATGACAGTTGACCAACTGTTGATTATCCCTCTCGCTGGTCGCCCAGAGATGCTTGAAGTGATTTGAGTTAAAGGCTTGCTTAATAATGCATTACGATAAGCTGCATTAGCAGCTGAACTCTTGCATTGTACAAATGCAGTACCGAGTTGTACGGCTGAAGCTCCGAGATTCATCATATATTTAGCTTGAAATCCATTCATGATTCCACCAGCTGCTACGACAGGTATCTTGCAGGCAGGAACAAGTAATTTTACTAAATCAGCTGTTTTGATTGCACTGTCAAAATACTCATTAAAAATACCACGGTGTCCTCCCGCTTCAATACCTTGTGCAATGATGATATCAATACCAGCATCTTCAATTGCTCTAGCTTCCGCTAAGTTCGTTGCTGATACCATCGTGATAATACCAGCCTCCTTGAGGGCAGATATTTGATGTGCATGAGGTATCCCAAAGTGAAAGCTCACCGCCTTAGGTCGAGTTTCTAAGACTAAATCTAAAAAATCATCATTATCTAAAAAACTGGGGTAAATACATTTTAATTCTTTGGGGGGCTCAGTATTAAAGTTATCAAAGTAAGGTTTTAGATAATTAATCCAGTTTCGATTCCGTTCAGACTCAAGTTGAGCTGGTTTGTGGCAAAAGAAATTCACCTGAAAGGGTAAATCTGTTAATTTTTGAGTTGCAACAATTTGTTGACGAGCATTTTCGATACTGGCAGCACCTAAACCAAGAGACCCTAAACCACCTTGATTGGATACTTCAGCTGCCAGTTCTGGTGTGGATACCCCAGCCATTGGTGCTAAAAAAATAGGATGCTGAATGGATAATTGTTCGAGTAAAGACATAATCAAGCTCCATGATTTAATTTCACTTTGCACAATCATGATTGGAGAATCAAATTATATTCATTATTTAGTGCGAAAATGCAAAGCGTCAAACTGTGTCGCATGAATGATCAGCGACATTTAGTAGAATAAATAAACAATTATAATATTCGAAATCTCATTGCTTCCCCATACATATATGTCTGATCGTATCCGTGAAAAATTACAGATTTTAGCTGATGCTGCCAAATATGATGTGTCTTGTTCATCAAGTGGTAGTAACCGCAAGAACAAAGATAAAGGTCTTGGTAATACAGGTTCCGGAATTTGCCATAGTTATACCGAAGATGGTCGCTGTGTTTCATTATTAAAAATTTTATTCTCAAATGTCTGTATTTATGATTGTGCGTATTGTGTCTCTCGCCGTTCAAATGACGTAAAGCGAGCGGCATTTACCGTCCAAGAAGTGGTAGATCTGACCATTAATTTTTATCGTCGAAACTATATAGAAGGGTTATTTTTAAGTTCAGGAATTTTTAAATCCGCGGATTACACCATGGAGAGAATGCTTCAAGTCGTAAAAAAATTAAGACTGGAAGAAAATTTTAATGGGTACATTCATCTCAAAACTATTCCGGGTGCTTCGCAAGAAATTATTCATGAGGCTGGACTGTATGTCGATCGGATGAGCATTAACTTAGAAATGCCGACAGAAGAAGGCTTGGTGAAATTTGCACCTGAAAAGTCGCATGCAGAAGTGCAGAAAGATTTAGGTATTGTGAGAGACCGTTTGATTGAATTGAAAGATGAGAGAAAACTAATCAAGTCGGTTCCTAAATTTGTGCCTGCTGGTCAGACAACACAAATGGTGGTCGGTGCGCATCACGAAACAGATCGTGATGTAATCTTGATGGCTGACAAGCACTATAAAGATTTTAAATTAAAACGGGTGTATTACTCAGGATATATACCTATCAATCCAGAAGAGTCTGCTTTACCTGCTGTAGGTTCTGCACCGCCGTTATTGCGAGAAAATCGCTTATATCAATCAGATTGGTTAATGCGTTTTTATGGATTTGAAGCCAACGAAATTGTGGATGAAGCACATCCCAATTTAGATTTAGAGGTTGATCCTAAATTAGGTTGGGCTTTAAGACATCCAGAGCAGTTTCCAGTGGATATTAATACTGCTGAATATAAAATGATTATGCGTGTTCCTGGCATTGGTGTGAGATCTGCTAAGAAAATTGTACAGGCTCGCCGTTTTGGAAAAATTCATATCGATCAGTTAAAGCGCTTAGGCGTTGCTTATAATCGTGCTCAACATTTTATTCGATGTGCTGATACACCTAAGTTTAAAAGAGAACAGCACGCTCATCAGATCCGCCAGCAAATTTTACAAAGTGGGCAATCAAAATATGTGAAACAACTGTCACCTCAACTAGGATTTGGGTTTTAAATGGCTGTGTATGTTTTTGATGGTACCATGACTGGGTTGCTGTGCTGTGTTTTTAGAGCTTTTCAATTCAAAGAGTTCGACGTAAAAGTTCAAACTGAAGGAAACGCTCACCAGAATTTATTTGATGAGTCAGTCCGAGTTTACAGTGAAGAAAAGCAAGCTGAACGAGTCTGGCAAGGTTTAAAATCTAAAATTTCTGCTTCAAGTTTGCGTAATTGGTATTTTACTTTTTTGTCTGAGCAGGAAGTGGCATACCAACATCTATTTGATTATTCCATTTATATCTTTAAGCACCAATATGCCGTTGAAAAAAATTTCGGTCATCATGATGTTTTAGCGCTTGCACAATGGGCTAAACAAGTTGGTCGTGAAAAGCACCGAATGGAGGCATTTGTTCGCTTTAAAAAGTGTAAGGATGGTTTATTTTTATCATTAGTAAGACCAGATTTTAATGTTCTGCCTTTAATCTCTAAGCATTTCAAAGCACGTTATCAAGACCAGCGTTGGTTAATTTATGATGAGAAGCGGCGCTACGGAATTTACTATGATTTAAAACAAGTCCATCAAGTTAATTTAAATGCAGCCGAAATTGATCAAAATATCCATATAGGTTCTAGTCAATCATTTACAATCGAACTGGATGATCAAGAAGAGCTATATGATCAACTTTGGAAGGATTATTTTAAGAGTGTAAATATAGTGGCACGTGATAATCCTAAATTGCATGTTCAATACGTACCTAAAAGGTATTGGAGATATATGAATGAAAAACAGGTTTAGTCTGATTTTTTAAAAATAAGTTATTGAATTTATTTAATAAAATATAATAAAAACGATTATTTAAGAGTGTTTTAAATTTATACAGCTAAAATTTTTAATATTTTTTGATTATATTTATTTAAGGGTAATTCATATAAATTATTGAATTATATATTTATATATTTTGTTCTTAAATTACATTGAAATTTAATTATACTTTATAGATATATATTGGGTCATAAAATAAAATTTTTTGTATATTTAATATTCAAAATTCACTTATAAATTTTTAATTTCAATTTTTTTTCTAAAAATATCAAAACTTAATTTTATACGAGTTAATTTTGATAACGATTCATATTTAGCCATCTCAGTTCAATTAGACTTCGTAAATTTTTTTTTCTTAGACTAATAGTTAAGCCCAATTTATTCATTCAAAAAGTGAATATCACTAGAATTTCGACCTTTGAAACTATTTAACGCGCAATTCGTTTTTGAGTGTGAAATTTATTGCATTTAACAATGGATTCACTTTTTGAATTAGAAGGGTCTTCCATGGATATTCACGTTGATGAGCAATCTCAACCACCTAAGAAGCAAAAGTTTTATCAAATTTTATATGTTCAAGTCATCTTTGCAATTATTGCGGGTGTCACACTTGGACATTTTATGCCTGAGTTGGGGGCAAGTTTAAAACCTCTTGGCGATGCTTTTATTAAAATCGTCAAAATGATCATCGCACCCGTTATTTTCTTGACTGTGGTCACGGGTATTGCTGGTATGACGAATATGGGTGCAGTGGGGCGAGTGACGGGTAAAGCAATGGCTTACTTTTTAACTTTCTCTACGCTTGCGCTGATTGTGGGCATGATTGTTGCCAATCTTATTCAGCCGGGTAAAGGTCTTAATATCGATCCTGCTGCTTTAGAAGGTGACAAAGTTTCAACTTATGTTGAAAAAGCTCAGGATGCCTCTATTGTTGACTTCTTCATGAATATCATACCAAAGACTTTAATCAGTCCTTTGGCGGGTGGTGATATTCTTCAGGTTTTATTTGTTGCTGTTCTATTTGGTTTAGCGCTTGCAGCGGTGGGTGAAAAAGGGAAACCAGTTACAGACTTCTTAACGACACTGACCGCTCCGGTATTTTACCTTGTCGGTATGTTGATGAAACTAGCTCCAATTGGTGCATTTGGTGCGATGGCGTATACGATTGGTGCTTTCGGTATTTCAAGTATTGGAAATTTACTATTATTAATCGTAACGTTCTATATTACTTCACTTTTATTTGTTCTGCTTATTCTGGGAGCAGTTGCACGATACAATGGATTTTCTATCATTGATCTCATCCGCTATATCAAAGATGAATTATGGTTAGTATTAGGCACGAGCTCTTCTGAAGCTGCACTGCCAACGCTGATGAATAAAATGGAAAAAGCGGGTTGTGAAAAGTCGGTCGTTGGTTTGGTCATTCCAACTGGATATTCATTTAATTTAGATGGTACAAATATCTATATGACGATGGCTGCTCTTTTTATTGCTCAAGCCTGTAATATCGATTTGACCATTTGGGAACAGATTACAATTTTATTGGTAGCGATGATTAGTTCAAAAGGGGCTGCAGGTGTAACGGGTGCGGGCTTTATTACTCTCGCAGCTACATTATCTGTTGTTCCTGCATTACCTGTTGCAGGGATGGCGCTTATTTTAGGTATCGACCGCTTTATGTCTGAATGCCGCGCGTTAACTAACCTTGTTGGGAATGCTTGTGCAGCAATTGTTGTAGCACGTTGGGATAATGCATTAGATAAAGAACAATTAGATGCAACTTTGAAAAAGAAAGTAGAGGCTTGATTTCACGTTTAATATCTAAATCTTAAGCCCATCTACGGATGGGTTTTTTATATAGATGATGCAGCATTTAACAAACTCAGAGTAAGCGCATTAAGATTTATTATAAGAACAAACTTTGGTGGCGTAGCTGATTTCAATCGGCTAAAAATTTAATACTCCTTTCTTTTTCTTTCTTATCCTCTTGAATGGTTGTAATTGCATTATAGAAAGATAAAAAAACGCCCAATTGAAATTAGGCGTTCTTAAATATCGATATTTGCTGATTAGCAACCTGTAAGTTTTTCAGGCTGAGGCTTTTCATTCGGAAAAAATATTGGACGAAGTTTCACACCTATACCATTACCAATAAAAGCGAAAATCAGCCATAACCAACCATGTAAACTGCCTGATGCAATGCCGCTGAAATAAGCACCGATGTTACAACCGTATGCTAATCGAGCGCCATAACCCAACATGATACCCCCAATGACTGCTGCGAGAATTGAGCGTTTAGGGATATTGAGACTCGGTGCAAATTTTCCAGCGAGACCTGCTGCAAGTAAAGCGCCGAGCATGATGCCAAAATTCATCATGGAGGTGATATCAAACCACAACGAATTTGCTAAAGCTTTCGCATTTCCAGGTTGTTGCCAATAGTCCCAAGCTGTTACATCAATTCCGACCAATGTTGCACCTTTCGCTGCCCATACTGCGAGTGCAGATGTGACACCCCATGGGCGACCAGCCAATGCAAGCGTGGCGAAATTAAGCAGGGTGAGAATAATACCACCCCAAATTAAAGGCCATGGTCCCTTTAGGAAACGTTTCCAGCCTTGATGTGCTGTAACAGGTTCTTGTTCAAGCTGACCGTGGCGTTTTTTCTCGAAGTAGACTGTTGCTAATGCGATCAAACCAAATAGCACGAAATTGAGTATTAGCGCTGGAATAACACCAAAGCTTTGTACTACTGAAATAGGGGCTAAATGTGGCAGTGCAAACCACCATTCAATATGTGAAGTAGCGATCAGTGAGCCTAAACAGAAAAAGAATAGAGTGATCAGCATACGTGAGCTACCACCACCGACTGTATAGAGTGTCCCAGATGCGCAACCACCACCCAGTTGCATGCCAATTCCGAAAATAAATGCACCAATCATCACGGACATCGATACGGGATTGACGTTGCCTTTAACTGGTTGACCAAATAACTCACCTGCACCTAAAGCTGGGAAGAAGAGCAGTACTGCCAGTGCGAGCATAATCATTTGTGCACGTAAACCACGACCTTTGCGTTCTTTAATAAAAACGCGCCAGCTCGATGTAAAACCAAATGATGCATGGTAGAGCGTCATACCAAGCGCACCACCAATAAGGAATAACAGGGCTTGATTAATTCCCACAATTTGATAAGCACCAAAGGTGCCTACAATCAATAAAACAATAGCGATCCAGACCGATGACTGTGATCGGTCAGATTGAGCTGCAATAATGGACATGAAGATAAGAAAAGCTGATAAAACACATCAGTATTTTAATTGATTGATTGTGGGTTGATAGTCCTACACTGCATTTATGCATTAAATGCTGCTGAGTAATATTGATTTTATATATTTGTAATTCTTATATGTTAGCCGACATGTACATTAAACAGTGAGCCAATCCAACTTGAAAATGCCATCGCTGCGATTCCCCAAAGCGTAATTCGCAATGCAGATTTTACTTTAGACGTTCCAGCAAAATATCCAGATAAAGCCCCTAGAATAAATAACGCTAAAATGCAAAAAAAGGCAACACTGTATTCTAAATATGCAGGAGGACTGATCAGTATAGCGATCATCGGGCAAGCTGCGCCTATTGAAAAGGCGGTGGCAGAAGACCAAGCGGCTTGAAAAGGTTGAGCTGTTGTATTTTCATGGATACCAATTTCATCACGTGCATGTGCAGCTAACGCATCATGCTCGCTCAGTTGTATAGCAACTTGATGAGCAAGTTCGGGTGATAGTCCTCTTTGTATATAAATATGCGTTAATTCTTTCAGTTCGATTTGTGGATTTCGTGCTAACTCACTTGCTTCAAACTTTAGATCAGCTTCTTCAATATCAGACTGAGATTTTACTGAAATATATTCACCAGCTGCCATGGACGTTGCGCCTGCAATCAAACCAGCAATACAAGTGATTAAAAGGGTATGTTGATTCGCGCCACTTGCTGCCATCCCCATGATTAAACTAGTGACTGAAATTATACCGTCGTTGGCACCAAGAACAGCAGCTCTTAACCAACCTGTGCGATGTATATAATGTGGTTCTGTATGGTGCGAATAGCTCATAGGATTTTGTCTTATTATCTGAAAATGTTATTCAAAAATGAGTTGCTATTCATACAGTATAGGCTTGATTCGTATCTTGGGGCTGTAAAATTCCTCTGTTAGAGAAAAAATTAAAGCCTCTAAAGAGGCTTTAATTGGTAAAACTCAAATTATTGTTGAGCTTTTTCTTTTACATTCGCTGCACCTTCTTCTACAGCTGCCGCAGCATTAGCAGTTGCTTCTTTAGCCGCTTCTGAAGCGTTGTGCGCAGCGTTTTCAGCATGTGCAGCAGCATTATCTGCAGCTTGTGCTGTCGCATCAGCAGCATTGTCGACTGCAGTTGCAGTTGATTGAGCTGCATCTTCAGTTGCATTTTGAATATCTGCACCCGCTTGTTCAGCAGCATTTTCTAAATGTTCACCAGTTGTCGCGCCAGTTTCAGGAGCTTTATCCTTATTACACCCAACCAAAGCAACTGTAGCAGCAAGACCTAAAGCAACAAGAATCTTATTCATTTTATCTTCCTTTTTTAATTCAATGAGTATCCAAGTAGCATGGATGAGAACAATATAAGCAGATTTTAAATAAAGTTTTATTCAAAAATTGTAAAGATAATATTGGCTTATAAAAAAGCCCTGAGAAAGAGTTTTCTCAGGGCTACACTTGAATGCGGTATGTTGAGGCTGAAATTACTGTCCAGAACGAATGATGTAATCAAACGCTGACAGTGAAGCTTTCGCGCCTTCACCAGTGGCAATGATGATTTGTTTATAAGGTACTGTTGTACAGTCACCCGCAGCAAATACACCTTTTACATTGGTTTCGTTGCGATCGTTAATCACAATCTCACCACGGTTGGTTAATTCAACTTGAGTTTCTTTTAAGAAATCCGTGTTGGGTAACAAACCAATTTGTACGAAGATGCCCGCAAGTTCAACAATGTGCTCTTCATCCGTCGCACGGTCTTTGTATTTCAGTGCAGTCACTTGTTTGCCATCACCGACTACTTCCGTAGACAACGCATTTTTGATGACCGTCGTGTTTGGAAGACTGGTTAACTTGTCTTGAAGGACTTGGTCAGCACGCAGCTTAGTATCAAACTCAACTAAAGTGACATGCTCAACAATCCCAGCCAAATCAATCGCAGCTTCAACACCAGAGTTACCACCACCGATCACAGCCACACGTTTGCCTTTGAACAATGGACCATCACAGTGTGGGCAGTACGCAACACCACGTGTTTTGTATTCTTGCTCACCGGGTACATTCATTTCTCTCCAACGTGCACCTGTAGACAGGATGACCGTTTTCGATTCAAGTTTTGCACCATTCTCTAAAGTCACTTCAACTAAACCGTTGGCAGTTTCATCCGCACCTTTGATGTCAGACACACGTTGTAAGTTCATGATGTCGACACCATATTCACGAACATGTGCTTCCATTTCAGCAGAAAACTTAGGACCTTGC
>NZ_JFYL01000007.1 GCF_000632455.1 Acinetobacter sp. Ver3 | reverse complement strand
GAGCTGAGCTCAGGTTTTTTTTTAATGTTATTTGATCAAGCGATTAATCGACTTGCTCTGTCCCTACACGCTGTCTAAACTTTTGACCAGCACGGAAGGTCACTACACGGCGTGCAGAAATAGGAATCTCCTCACCTGTTTTTGGATTACGCCCTGGACGCTGACGCTTGTCACGCAGTTCGAAATTACCAAAACCCGATAATTTGACATGTTCACCTGCAATTAATGCCTGGCTAATTTCATCAAAAAACAACTCAACCATTTGTTTAGCTTCACGACGATTTAAACTCGTCAGCTCACTCAAATGATCAGCCATTTCTGCTTTTGTTAATGCTGTCATGAGGCCCTCAATGTCGCTTGGTAAGTGTTTTCTAACACTTGTAAAATATTATCCATACCAGATTTAATTTCAGCATCCTCAAGCGTGCGACTCGGATGCTGCCATAAAAGTGCAAACGCCAATGAACGTTTACCCTCTTCTACACCTTGACCCGTATACACATCGAATAACCAAGAAGAATCAAGTAACTCTCCTCCAGTTTTTTCGATAAGTTGCTGAATTTCACTAACATTAATCTTATCACTAATTAAAACTGCAATATCACGTCTCACTGAAGGAAATCGTGATAATTCTGTAAAATTAGATACATAAGTTTGCAAAACAGACGATTGATCGAGTTCTGCTACCCATGTCGTTGCGAGATCAAGCTCATCTTCAAGCGATGGATGTAAACGACCAATATAACCAATCGATTGTCCGTCCACTAAAATTTCAGCAGATTGACCTGGATGCAACCATGAACGCTCTGAACGCACATATTCTACTTGAACTCGTCCAGCCGCCAATACAGCCTCAATTTCACCTTTAAAATCGAAGAAATCCATTGGCTGAGGTTTAGCATGCCAAGATTCCTGATTCTTCGCACCTGTTGCCACAATCGCTAGTGTAGGTATTTGCTTAAGATCATGAATACTGGTTGCTTCTTGATAATCAAAACGCAAGCCAAGTTCAAAGAAGCGCACACGACTTTGTTGACGATTAACGTTGTATTGGACACAAGGAATTAAGCTTGAAAGTAAAGTCGAACGCATTACCGCCAAATCACTTGAAATTGGATTTGCCAATGCCAAAGGATTTACACTTGGATTTAACTGTTTTTCAAGTTTTAGATCAGCAAAACTAAAGCTGATTGCCTCTTGATAACCAAGTGCAACCAAAGTTTGACGTAATTGTGCAACTTCAAATTGATCTTGGTATTTTGCAAGTTTCACATCAATCACAGGCAAGCTGATTTGAATGTTGTCATAACCATGAATACGCGCAACCTCTTCAATTAAGTCTTGGTAGATTGCCATATCATAACGATGTGATGGCGGTACGACAGACCATTGACCTTGTGCTTTAATTGTTACCTGACAACCTAGACGTGTTAACGCATCAGTAATAAAGTCAGAGTCAACTTTATAACCAAGAAGTTGATCAACTTGCGCCTGCTCAAGCTCGATTGCTTCGCGTGTTGGCAATACTCTTGGATTTTCTGCTACCGTAATTGGACCAAATTCACCACCTGCAAGCTCAGAAATCAACTGAGATGCACGGTGCATTGCGATCATTGGAAGTTCGAAATCCACTCCACGCTCATAACGCTGAGACGCATCTGTATGTAAACCGAAGCTACGCGCACGACCCGCAATATGAAGTGGTGCAAAGAATGCTGATTCAAGGAAGATTTCAGTCGTTGCGCCTGTCACCGATGAAGACAAGCCACCCATGATGCCCGCAATTGCTAATGCTTTTTCGTCATCTGCAATCACCATCACGTTGTCTTGCATTTCAACTTCTTGCTCATTCAAGAGAACAAGTTTTTCACCTGCAGTTGCTTGACGAACGTGTACCGCACCTTGAACTTTACCACCATCAAATGCGTGAAGCGGTTGACCCAACTCCATCAATACATAGTTGGTAATATCAACTAAGATACTGTGCTGACGGATACCAGAACGAGCCAGTGCGCGTTCCATCCATTCAGGAGTTGGCGCTTTGGTGTTGACGTTTTTGATCACACGACCTAAGTAACGTGGGCAACCTTCAGTAGATACAACGACCTTCTTTTCATCAGCAATCGTTGCAGCCACTTCTTTAATTTCAGGCGCAGTCACGGGAAGTTGGTTAATCACACCAATTTCACGTGCAATCCCACGAATACTGAAACAGTCACCACGGTTTGGTGTGATACTAATATCAATCACGTTGTCATCAAGGTCTAGATATTCACGTACGTTTACACCGACTAGCGCGTCCGCAGGAAGCTCGAGTAGACCGTCGATTTTATCTTCTAAATCAATTTCAGATGCACCGCACAGCATACCTTGTGATTCAACACCACGAAGCTTACCTTTTTTGATTTTAAAATCACCTGGCAATACTGCACCGATGGTTGCTACGGGTGCTTTCATTCCTGCACGTACATTAGGTGCACCACAGACGATTTGTAATGGTTCACCCACACCAATGTTGACAGTCGTTACACGTAAACGATCTGCATCTGGGTGCTGTTCTACCGTAAGTACTTCACCTACAACCACACCTGTAAATGGTTTTGCAGCAGGAGATAAATCATCTACCTCAAGGCCAAGCATGGTCAGTTGGTCAGATAAAGTATCGCTATCGATGGCTGGGTTAACCCATGTGCGTAGCCAATTTTCGCTAATTTTCATTGATATAAAACCTGTAATTCAAATCTCTAGAATCCTCCCTCTAACCCCCTTTGCTAAGGGAGAGAACCCCAAATGATTCTGTGGAGTTCCTCAAGTTAGGAGAGGATTTAATAAAAAGTTTTAAGCAAACTGGCGTAAGAAACGCACATCATTTTGGTAGAACATACGCAAGTCGTTTATGCCATAACGAAGCATTGCAAAACGTTCAACACCTAAACCAAATGCAAAGCCTTTGTACTTGTCTGGATCAATACCCGCTGAACGAAGAACATTTGGATGTACCATGCCACAACCTAATACTTCTAACCATTTTCCTCGCTCATCCATGATGTCGACTTCAGCACTTGGTTCTGTGAATGGGAAGTAAGATGGGCGGAAACGTACTTTCAAGTCTTTTTCAAAGAACTCATTCAGCAAATTAACCAATAATCCTTTTAACTCAGCAAAGCTCGTATTTTCTGCAACGTACAAACCTTCAATCTGGTGGAACATCGGAGAATGTGTTTGGTCTGAGTCACAGCGATACACACGACCTGGACATACAATACGAATTGGTGGTTGCTGTGTTTCCATCGTTCGAATCTGTACACCAGAGGTATGCGTACGAAGCAAATGGTTTACATCGAAGTAAAAGGTATCGTGCATTGCACGCGCAGGGTGATGACCCGGAATATTTAATGCCTCAAAGTTGTGATAGTCATCTTCAACCTCTGGACCAGTCGCAACAGAAAAACCTGCTTTCGTGAAGAATTGACAAATACGCTCTTGTACTTGGGTCACTGGGTGGATACTGCCCACCTGTTGTCCACGACCAGGCAACGTGATGTCGATCTGTTCACTTGCTAATTTTTGTTCTAGTGCAGCTTTTTGTAATGCAGTTTGACGCTCAGTTAATGCGCCATTAATCGCTTCTCGAACTGAATGAATCTGCGCACCAAAAACCTTACGCTCTTCCGGATCCATTTTACCCAGTGCTTTCGATTGTTCAGCAAGCTGGCTTTTCTTACCCGTAAATTGCACTCGAACCTGATCGAGTGTTGCAAGGTCTTGAGCTGCTGCAATGGCAGCGAGCGCTTCAGTGGTCAGGGCTTCCAGTGACATAGTAACTCTCAAAGCAACAAATATAAAAAATAATATAACTGCGCATTCTAACAGCTTTTATAGCTCCGTATGAAGATCAGCAAGTGTTAAAATTGGATGTGGAATTAAATTGGAAATTACATTTATAAAAAGTTTAAGATATGCGCAATGATCATTGAGAAGATATGTCATGGCATTAGATCAAATTTGGAAACAACAGCTCACACTCGTGACTTATGGCAATGAGTTTTTAAGTCAGGATTTAAGTTTTCAACACTGGAAAAATCATGCGATTTTTAATCAGCACCATTTCCTTTTTCGAGATTTAAATACACAACACTTATTGGCACAACACTTCCAAGTTTGGTTAGAAAGCTTAAAACGTCAGGGTGTCACACGCTTAAGCCTACATAACTCAAGTTTATTAATCGATGAAAAAAATCCCAATCCAAATGTTGAGCTTTTACCATATCCCCATTTCATTGTCAGTCATCACCGCAATGTAAAAACAGCATGGATCTGTGGTAAAGAACTTGCCGAATGGTATAGTTCTGAACAAGACTTCGACATACCAAACAACCAAACACTCCCTGCACGAATTGAAACATTTTGGCGTTTTGATCTATCCACCCAACATATCAAACGTGTTGAGGCAGATCTTCAAGCACCTAATTGGAATGATATTCACGACTACACAGAGAATGAGCTGTTCGATCGCGCATTAGCACAAGGGGTGGAATCCGTTAAACGTGGCGCAATCTTTTATGGTACTGACGATCAATCACCCTCCAACGCTGGAGCTGCCTTACCATTACTGCCACAAGATTATGCAGCACCTTATGCCAATGAAACCTTAGTGCGTTTCATGCATCTAGAACAACATTTAAAGATTCAAAAACGAAAGCTTTTGGAGCAAGATCATCAAGAATCTCTTGAGGAAGAAAAACAACTGAAGGTATTTCAACAAAAGTTAGATGACCTGAGTGCAAAATTCATTACTAAAGTAGCAAATCACTATAAAACTGCTCATTTAAAAAGCCCCGAAATTCACTCCCCTTTGGATGAAGCCTTAACACATACTCAACATGGAAAACGCTTTTTCAACAATGATTCCAGTTCTCACCAACCCACACCTAAAACAGGTAAATCAAATGTGTTTGCCCTCATTTTAGTCACTGCAATAATCTGTTTCTGCGCTTACTATTTTGGACTGTGATGTTTTAAAAATTCATCTAATTGTTCAGTTTTATGAAAATGTAGCCACTTTATATGATGATATTGAGTGGCATTCATCATCTGCAAATATTTAAGTCTATTTTTCCCATGTGTTTGGACTACCCACAATATTATTGAGTCTTTACTTAACAATTTCGCCCAATGTTCTCTATTGTTAGAATTTTTCCATATTTTCTTTTGGCTAATCACACGGTATAGCGACCTCTTAATCACACGATAAAGATTTACGCGTAGTGAAAAATCCAACCACATCACAGTGTCGATCTCACTTAAGATTAAATTTTGAATCAGAGAATAATTACCATCAATCACGAAGCCCTTATTCATAGACCTAACACGATTTATAAATTTTTCTTGAAATTGTATTGGAGATGACTCAGTCCAGTTATCCAACCAAAAGAGATTATCAAGTTCAATATGATCGACTTGCAGTTGAGCAGCCAACTTACGTGCAAAGGTTGTTTTCCCAGATGCTGCTGTACCGACGACCATAATTTTATTCATACTAATCTCTTGGCTTTATTTGGTCGTAAACAATGAAAATAAAAAAGACCGCTAAAAAGCGGTCTTTTTCTCATCTACGATGATTAAGCAGCTAATGCGCCTTTAGCTTTTTCAGCTAAAGCAGCAAATGCAACTGCGTCATGCATAGCGATGTCAGCAAGTACGCGACGGTCGATGATCACTTGAGCTTTTTTCAAGCCATCGATCATACGGCTGTACGACAAACCATTTTGACGTGCACCAGCATTGATACGCGCAATCCATAAAGCACGGAATTGACGTTTCTTTTGACGACGGTCACGGTAAGCATATTGACCTGCTTTGATTACCGCTTGGAACGCTACGCGGTAAACGCGTGAACGAGCACCATAGTAACCTTTAGCGCGAGCAAGAATTTTTTTGTGACGGCGATGAGCCTGTACACCACGTTTTACACGAGCCATTTATAATCTCCTTAGATGTACGGGCACATACGACGAACTGAAGCAACGTCACTTACGTGAACCATTACACAGCCGCGCAATTGACGAATACGCTTAGCAGATTTTTTGGTCAAAATGTGGCGTTTGAACGCTTGTTTACGCTTAAAACCGTTAGCAGTCGCTTTGAAGCGTTTTGCTGCACCACGGCGAGTTTTCATCTTAGGCATAACAACCTCTTTTGAACACCTGTTCGGCTCGTTTGCACCATTACAATACGACCTGCAGGTAAGGGAGCGAGTATTCTATAGCATCTTTGCGCAAAACAAAAGCACCGTTAATCTTGATTCAGACAAATTAATCTTGATGAGTTTTACTCTACGAAAATTTAGAACAAACCAAGATACACCCAGTAGATAAATAGATATCGACCTGTTTTCGCTATACCCACCACGAAGATAAATTTCCAGAATTTTTCTTTCAAGATTCCTGCAATTAAGGTGATTGGATCACCAATGATAGGCACCCAACTTAAAAGAAGTGACCATGTACCATACTGCTGATAAGCCCGTTGAGCACGAATCATTTGATCTGACTTAAATGGAAACCACTTTTTGGTTTTAAACTGCTCTATTTTTAAGCCCAACCACCAATTAACGCATGAACC
The DNA here is from genome assembly GCF_000632455.1 of Acinetobacter sp. Ver3. GTDB lineage: Bacteria > Pseudomonadota > Gammaproteobacteria > Pseudomonadales > Moraxellaceae > Acinetobacter. Next base: position 81,557 of record NZ_JFYL01000007.1, on the reverse strand, counting down.
CATCACATTCGCTACACTTGCAACAAAAATAAGCATCCACGGCGAAAATTGTTTTAGAGCAAATGACCCCAACAATATTGCTTCGGACTGTAAGGGCAATAAAGTGGCGGCTCCAAAGGCACTTAAGAACAATAAAATCAGATTCATTTACTGGACTTATTCACAGCTAGAAGTTTCTGAGTTTTACGATATTCTTTTATCGACCAAGCAATTGCTAACACTACTATGATGGCACGTAGCACCGTATATTTACTCGTTGTCGCTGGAATCACCTGTTTTAATTGATCCCTAGAATCTGGTTCGATTGCTGCAATGATATTTTGCACATGAAATATTTCGACGATATAAGAAGCAACACAGAGTAAAATACCAGCAATAATTGCCCAGTATACTTTTGAATTAGATTCAACAATTTTGCTAAAATTTAAAAAAAAATCCTTCATGGCAGTTCTCCATAAAAAAACCACCGAATGGTGGTTTAGATATGTAGAGTTTATCACACTTAAATCCGTGATCTACTTTAGTAGTGCAAGCGCCTTTTGTACCGCTGGTCTCTGTTGGATACGTTGAATATAAGCTTCCACTTCAGGAAACTCTGCTAAATGAATACTTTGCCACTCGTGCCGCATCAACCAAGGGAAAATTGCCATATCCGCAATAGAGTACTCACCTGCCACATAGTCTTGCCCAACTAACTGCTTATTGAGCACCCCATATAATCTTTTAGTTTCTGTAATGTAGCGCTCGATCGCATAAGGGATTTTCTCTTTAGCAAATTTAGCAAAATGATGATTTTGACCTAACATCGGTCCTAGACCACCCATTTGCCACATCAACCATTGTTCAACCTGAATTCTCGCGATTTCGTGCTGAGGATAGAATTGTCCCGTTTTACGTCCTAAATATTGCAGTATTGCACCAGACTCGAAAATCGAAATCGATTGATTATTCGGTCCATTTTGATCAACTATCGCAGGAATTTTATTATTAGGAGAAATCGCAAGAAAGTCAGTTTGGAACTGATCATTTTCTAATATATTGATTGGATAGATTTGATAATCTAAAGCCATTTCTTCGAGTGCAATTGTTATTTTTAATCCGTTGGGTGTTCCCCAGTAATATAAATCGATCATTACAGTTCAGGCTCCATATGCCCTTTGTTGATTGATTTATCCACCATAAATCATTTCAAACCAAACAACAAGGATAGAAATTTTTTATTTATAAATTGTAAAAAATCAATTATTTATAAAATATTTTAAATTTTTTTGAATTTATTATTGAAAAATTTCGGTCTGAACCTATATAAAAAATTAGCCAGATTTATGATGATCATCTGGTTCTGTTGATGATAGTCATGACAGAACAACATTCTTATTTTTATGACTTTGCTGACCTCAGGAGGTTTTAATCATGAGTAACTTAAATCTTCATCCATTGTTTCGTCGTAGCATTGGTTTTGATCGTTTAAACGATTTTATTGATTACGCAATGCAAAGTGATGCTCCAAACTACCCACCTTATAACATTGAAAAAAAAGGTGAGAATAAATATGGCATCGTGGTCGCTACTGCAGGATTTAGTCAAGATGAGTTAAATATCAGTCTTGAAAATCAGCTTCTCTCGATCACAGGAAAACCAGAAGCTATTCAATCTGAACAAACCGAATATCTTCATAAAGGAATTGCGCGTCGTTCATTTAAATTATCGCTTCGCTTAGATGAACATATTGAAGTTCAACAAGCAGATTATGAAAATGGCTTATTAGTGATCGACTTAGAGCGTATCATTCCAGAAGAGAAATTACCTCGACAAATTCCAATTGGCAAAAAACTTCTGTTAGAAAATACAGAGTCTACTGAAAAAACAGTTCATGTCGAATAAAGCATCTAACTTAATGAGTCACAAAAAAAGCCGATGCAAAAGTATCGGCTTTTTTTTATAAATCAAATCTACAGCTACTTTGAGCAACGAATTTCCTGATGTGCAATATAAAAAATCCTTTTTGGGTCATCTTTCAAGACAGTAAACACTCTAAACCTATTCAGTTTTACCATCCATCTAGAATTTTCTATGCATAAGTACGAGTTTACCTGTCGAAATAATTACATTTTTTACTCAAGCCACAAAATGATTCGAGAAGTTTAAAATATACGTTTATTAGACTTCACTAAAGTACTGCCTGATGGAAATATTCAACTGATGATTTATACCCCAACTACAGTCGTTCCTCTCTTTACTAACTCAGGATGTACCTATATCCCTTCAATCAACATATAAAAAAGCCCTGCATGTGCAGGGCTTTTTCTCTAAATCGGTTTTACTTTTTCTTTTTAGGACCAAGTAACATACCCATTTGACGGCCTTCCATTTTTGGTGCTTGTTCCACTACACCGATTTCAGCCACATCAGCTTCAATCTTTTGTAATTGAGCAAGACCCAATTGTTGGTGAGCCATCTCACGACCACGGAAACGTAGAGTAATTTTAACTTTGTTGCCTTCTTCAAGGAATTTCAGAATAGCACGCAACTTAACATTGTAATCACCAACGTCTGTACCAGGACGCAACTTGATCTCTTTAACCTGAACTTGATGCTGCTTTTTCTTAGCATCTTTTTGCTTTTGCTTCAGATCAAATAAATGCTTGTTGTAATCCATGATTTTACAAACAGGCGGCTCTGCATTCGCAACGATCTCAACGAGGTCAAGATCAACTTCTTCTGCAGCACGCAACGCTTCAGCAAGTGAAACGATGCCTTTTTGTTCTCCGTCAGCGCCAACGAGACGCACTTCTTTCGCACGAATCTCATCATTTAATGCAGGACGATTGCTTTTAGCACCTTGTTGTTGGTTACGGTCAGGCTGTTTAATCTTTCTTACTCCACAATATACCGGCCGCGTTCGGCTACGGCTACTTTCACTAAGTCAACGAATGCATCGATAGACATAGTACCTAAATTTGTTCCAGAGCGAGTACGTACATTCACTGTACCTTCCTCTACTTCTCGATCCCCAAGCACCAATAGGTATGGAATACGCTCTAAAGTACGCTCACGAATCTTAAAGCCGATTTTCTCATTTCTCAAGTCTGAAATCACTCGAATGCCATTTTCTTGCAATTTAGCGACGACTGACTGACAAGCATCTGCTTGAGAATCGGTAATATTCATCACACATGCTTGAATTGGTGCCAACCATGGTGGCATAAATCCAGCGTAGTGTTCAATAAGTATACCAATAAAACGTTCAAAACTGCCAAGAATTGCACGATGAAGCATCACAGGATGATCACGATCGTTGTCTTCAGTGACATAAGATGCATCTAAACGTAATGGCAAGTTAAAATCGCATTGGATTGTACCGCACTGCCAGATACGACCTAAACAATCTTTCAAAGAAAATTCAATTTTAGGACCGTAGAACGCACCCTCACCAGGTTGTAAATCCCAAGCGAGACCCGCTGCATCCAGTGCGTCAGCTAAAGATTTTTCAGCAACATCCCAAAGCTTATCATCCCCTACACGCTTTTCTGGACGTGTTGAGAGTTTCATTTGCACTTCTTCAAAACCGAAATCTTTATAAACATCTAAAGTCAGTTTAATAAAGTCAGCAACTTCTTGACCAATTTGCTCAGTTGTACAAAAAATGTGTGCATCATCTTGGGTGAAACCACGAACACGCATAATCCCGTGTAATGAACCCGATGGTTCGTTACGGTGACATGAACCAAATTCAGCAAGACGAATTGGTAAATCACGGTAAGATTTTAAACCTTGGTTAAACACTTGAACATGACATGGGCAGTTCATTGGTTTAACGGCATAGTTACGGTTTTCAGAATGTGTAGTAAACATGTTTTCTGCATAGTTTGCAGCATGTCCTGATTTTTCCCAAAGACTAAAATCGACCACCTGAGGTGTGCGAATCTCTTGATAACCATTGTCCTGCTGAACTTTACGCATGTATTGTTCTAAAACTTGATAGATCGTCCAGCCATTTGGATGCCAGAACACCATGCCTGGTGCTTCTTCTTGCATGTGGAACAGATCAAGCGCTTTACCAATTTTACGGTGGTCACGCTTTTCAGCTTCTTCAATACGTTTGATATAAGCAGCCAACTGCTTCTTATCCGCCCAAGCCGTACCATAAATACGTTGAAGTTGTTCGTTTTTCGCATCACCACGCCAGTAAGCACCTGACATCTTCGTCAACTTAAATGACTTTAAGAATTTAGTGTTTGGTACGTGTGGACCACGACACATATCCACATATTCTTGATGATAATAAAGACCCATTTGAGTCTCATCTGGCATATCTTCGATGAGGCGTAATTTATAATCTTCACCACGCTCAGTGAATACTTTGATCACTTCATCACGAGGTGTCATCTTTTTAATGACATCATAATCTTGATCGATGAGCTTTTTCATACGCTCTTCGATGGCAGCCATATCATCTGGTGTAAATGGTTTTTCACTGTAGATATCGTAATAGAAACCATCTTCAATGACAGGTCCAATCACCATCTTTGCTTCGGGGAAAAGCTGCTTCACTGCGTGACCAACTAAATGGGCACAAGAGTGACGAATAATTTCAACACCTTCATCATCTTTAGGCGTAATGATCTGCAACGTGGCATCATCAGTGATTAAGTCACATGCATCAACTAGATGGCCGTTTACACGACCTGCAACCGTATTTTTTGCAAGACCTGGACCGATGCTTTGAGCAACTTCCATGACAGAGACAGCTTGATCAAATTGTTTTTGATCGCCGTTTGGCAAAGTAATAATTGGCATAAAAAATCCTTAAGGAGTGATGCCCCGTACAATGGAGCATGTCACCGCGAGATTATGATCGAGGCGAACCTCAAAAGATAAAAACGGTGGATAAATAAAATCGCTAGAGATTTTACACGTGTCACGTTGTTTAATAAACCGTTAATCGAGCATTAGGCGATAGCAGTTTTAATTGTGACAAAAATAGTTAAAATATATTCCCAATCTAATATTTAAACCAATATTATCCCAATTATAGAAAAATAATCTTTTATACTTTCTATTAGATGATCAACATACTTTTAAACAAATAAATATAACCCACTGAAATCATTAGGCAGGTCATATGAAATCTCACCCACTAATTGCTTGGTCTACACTCCAGCCGCTTAAACCCGCATATGCTTTAGCAGCCAATGTGGATCTTGTTGTTCTTCGTCTTGAAGATCATGATGAAGAAAAAGTCGTAGTCATGTATGGTCGTTGTCAGCATCGCGGAGCACTCATGTCCGATGCCCATATTCAAGGCGACAAAATTGTATGTGGCCTTCACGGCTCTCATTACCTCTATAAAACTGGCATTAACCCGAGATATCTCAATAAAAATCTGCAAAAATTTAAAGCTTGGATTCATGATGATCATGTCTATGTTGACTTAGAAGAAATCGAAGCTTGGGAAAAAAGAAATCCACAGCAATTCAACCGTAATCGTTATCAAGGACTCTACGCAGATTCTCAGCCTGCTCCTGAAGAGCCACACAATAGATTCATCTTAGAATTAGCTCGAAATGGTCTAAAAAATTTCGGTCATCATGGTCCTACCGCAGCCATGGGTGTGCCTTTTGACAAACTTCCAAAATGGGAAGATATTCAACTGGTCACAGCTCAACTTTGGAAAGCTCCTCTACTGGATGATGCCCCCGTTGCAAGCGAAGTGATTATTGGACCAAATGCAAAAAAACCATTGAGACTCAATATTCCATTATTTGTTTCCGACATGAGTTTTGGAGCTTTATCTCAAGAAGCAAAAACTGCACTGGCAATGGGTGCGGAAATGGCAGGTACTGGCATCTGTTCTGGTGAAGGTGGAATGTTAGATGATGAACAAGCCTCGAATTCACGATATTTTTACGAGTTGGCCTCTGGTCGTTTTGGCTATGACATTGAAAAAGTAAAAAAATGCCAAGCTTTTCACTTTAAAGGTGGACAGGCAGCAAAAACAGGAACAGGCGGACATCTACCCGGGCATAAAGTAGTCGGAAAAATTGCAGAAGTACGTGGTTTAGAAGAAGGACAATCTGCGATTTCTCCCGCAACCTTTCCGGATTGGACTGAACTTTCACAGTACAAGGAGTTTGCAAACTATATACGCGAGCAGACAGGTGGCATTCCGATTGGCTTTAAACTGTCTGCACAGCATATCGAAAAAGACATTGATGCTGCGATTGCGATAGGTGTGGACTACATTATTTTAGATGGTCGTGGTGGTGGTACAGGTGCAGCACCAACATTATTCCGTGACAATATTTCAGTGCCGACCATTCCTGCTTTAGCACGGGCACGTCGTCATTTAGATCGTTTAGGACGTCGTGACATTAGTTTGGTCATTACAGGTGGCTTACGTGTCCCTGCTGATTTTATTAAAGCCTTAGCGCTGGGTGCAGATGCCATTGCCCTGTCTAACTCTGCCATGCAGGCAATTGGTTGTTTGGGAATGCGCGCGTGTAATACAAATGAATGCTCTGTCGGTATTGCAACACAAAAAGATCATTTGCGTCGAAGACTCGAAATTGAAAAATCAGCACAGCAACTCGCCAACTTCTTCAATGCTTCAGTCGAATTGATGCAGGTAATGGCGCGTGCTTGTGGGCATGACCATTTAAGTAAATTTAATTTGGATGACTTAACCACTTGGAAAAAAGAAATCAGTGAATTAACGGGCATCCACTACGGCGGTATCCAATAAATTTCAAACCAATGCTAAAAAGGGATGATTAACTTCATCCCTTTTTCTTTTAATCACTACTCTCTAAAATTTTCCCAAGGTTCAAATCTACTCGTTTCCAAATCAGATGAATTCCACTCATTTTCTTTTCGATAAAGGTACGTGCGATTGAACTGCGGGATGACCACCTCACTCTGGCTCGGTCGAATAATTACATAGTCATCAGGATGGATATCAATTTTACGATCGACACAAATCATTTCCTGATTGGTGCTTCGTCCATACAATAAATGAGGATGAGATTTTGCTGGATAAACATATTGACCCATCCAATAGCCACCGTAGATAAAAACCGATTGATGCTTCTGAAAGAATTTTATTTTTTTAAATGAAGGCATTCCTGGCAATGAAACTTGGTCTAAAACTTTCAGTACGGGACTCGCTATATATAAAGCAGATTTAAGTGAAGAAAGATATTCAGAATCAAAATCGCTGGGCTTAAGCAACATTGAGCCAAATGACAGATCATTACACACACTATGTTTCACGTGAAAACTAAAGGTTGGACTTCCTCCTCCGTTAAAACACAGCTGAGCATGATTTAAATCTGGGAATTGGTGCTTTAAGATGTGCTGATAATTTTGATAAATATGTTGAGATTCAGCATAAGCTGTTTCTGCACGCTTCACCACCTTAGGTAGTTTAGTGACATGCGCATCGTAGCCCATTAAGCCACTCAAATTTAGCGTTTTTTGATGCTGCTGAATATAATTGAGCATTTGTATAAATTCAGCAGAATTTTGAACGCCTCCACGATGTAATCCCACATCAATTTCAAGATTGATATTGAAGCTAAGTCCCAGTTGATCAGCCAAGGCATGATATTGTTGCAAACGAGCAAAGGAATCAATTAACCAATGTATCTTGCATTGGATTGGCGTGTGATGGTTTTGATAAAACCTTTCTACTGCACGAATTGGCATCGGCTTGCCAAAGAGTAAATCAGCTTGATCAAAATGATTGAACATCAATTCTAAGTGATCAATATGGAACACCATAAAGTGTCGGGTGTCTAATTCGAAACTTAGCTTTTTTAACAAAGGCAAACAAGCCAAAGATTTAACGACCAACCGCGGTTTTAAGTGCTTTGCTGAAGCTAGCTGCTGTTTTACATAAGCAATATTAAAGTTTAATGCATCCTCATCGATCAAGAGCATAGGTTGACCTAAACCATGTGCCCGCAGATCATCATTCATTTGATTAAAAAAACTATTCATCTCTCATCCATGTTGCCCAAGTAATAGTTTTTCAAGATAGGGATTGAGAAACTTTCGATGGGGATCGAGCGCTTCTCTGATTTGCATAAATTCATTCCATTTCGGATAAAGAGCTCGAATCTCTTGGTGAGATAGTTGATGCATCTTAGCCCAGTGTGGACGGCCTCGATATTTTTGAAAAATCGGCTCAATAAGATCAAATACTTTTTGAGGTGACTGCTTATAATATTGATGGATTGAAACCGAAATACTGTCTTGCTGATAGAAAGGACTTAGCCAAATATCATCCCCTTTGACCACGCGGAATTCGATAGGGAAAAAAGAATTTATTTGATATTTTCTAAACGTTGCAATCACTTCTTTGATGCATTGAATACCATTCTCAATTGGAATTTGATATTCCATTTCATTGAATTTGGTATTCCGAGGTGTTGCAAAAATATCACTCGACCAATCAATGAATTCTGTTGGCTTCACAAAAACACCGACTAATTTTTGAAGATATTTCGTCAAAAAAGGGGCTTTTTTAGAAATTTCACAACACCATGTTAAAAGTTGATCCTCAGATGGCCAAGAAGTTTCTCTTGGCTTCACCTCACCCTCTGTAACATCAAGTGTTTTAAAAATTAACTGATCTGTAAAAGGGAAAATAAAATACTCCAAATGCCGATGTTGGTGCATCAATTGGAGAAATTGATCAAGGCTTTCTTCTGCAGGGGCTAAATGAATTTTCTCTTCCAATTTATATCTAGGGCGGTTTTGCATGGTTATTTTCGTTAATATCCCGAGTGATCCCAAAGATACTCTCCCTGCCTGAAAAATTTCAGGGTTCTCCGTCTTGGAGCATTGGATTAACTCCCCGTTTGCCTGTAATAGCTCAAAATCTTCTACATAGCCTGAAATAGAATATAGCGCTGCACCTGTCCCGTGTGTTCCTGTAGACACAGCACCAGCTAAACTTTGTTGATCAATATCACCCTGATTCATAAGCGACTGTTCATAAGGCGCAAGATGCTGTCCTAAATTGAATAGTCGAGTACCTGCCCATAACGTCGCTTGGCATTTAGCCTGATCAGCATTTAAGACACTTGAAAATCGGTCTAAAGAAATAATAGACGCATCCGTTTTTACCAAAGGAGTAAATGAATGCCCTGCACCAACCACACGAACTTTAGGATGTTGAATCACAATATCCTGTAATTCATGTAATTGATCTGGATATAAGATGTGTTGCGGGTTTGAGTGGCAATATCCCGACCAGTTAGACCAATAATGATGTGTCAGATTACTCATGTTGCCAACTCCTTTTGTGCAACGGCGGTTTGAACATTTCCCCGATTGGTTCTTTTCTCTAATTCTTTTTGAGGTACTGCTTTAGGTACGCAATTTGATAATTGACGTTGTTCAGGTGGCAAACAAATCTGTTTAGCCAAATGTTTAAAATAGGTTTGAAAAGCTGCCAAAGTCCATTGACCAAATAAAGTGTGTCCACCTTCATAGGCTTGTTCTTGATATTCTTCGAATGTCGTCACATAGCCCATATAATCATTACAATAAGATGCAAACCAAATTTTTGCGTTAGGAAATGTCGGTAATACACTTTTCTGAATGGTATTTAATACGCGCTTACCTGAAGTTGTTGTAAACTCTCCGGGAGCACATACCAAAAAAAGTTGACCGATTCGAATGAGCTGAATTGGCACAATATGTGGCACTAAATCGCTTTCTTGAATTGCGCCAGCGTGAACTTGAGCATTCATTTCAGCAATGAGTGGATCTAAAACACCAGGAAGTGAACCTAATTTTTTTCCTAATATCCGATGCTGACCCGATTCAAAAATAATATTTTTGGGTCCTTGAGCATGATAAAGCTTCTGATAATAAGCACTTTCCACTGGATCTTTTGAATTCAATTTACTTCGTTTGAATTGTTTTGAAAGTAAATTCATAGCCATGATCAATGGCTTTGCAGCACCCACACCATCGACTGGTGTGCCCGCAATAAATGCTGTCCCATGACAAGCTTGGCTTGTTATCGCATTGCTATATCCACCTGAAAACTCTGGATCAGCCACAGTATTTGACATATCCACATACTCGAGTACTGCATCCAAATCCTGATATTGAATTTTTTGATTTTGCTGCTCAATTAAAGCGGCTAAAGCATACTCACTCTGTATACGACCATTGTTTCTCGCATAGATGTATTCTGCTTCTCCTTTTATCTTTTTTCTGATCTTAGTCTGATTCTTTCCATGGAAGTGTGGTGACACATCGCCTGCTGTTGCTTGCGCAAATATACAAACTGGTCCATCCACCCCAGCAGCACTTAAGGTCTCTTCCGAAAGTGTTGCGGCATAGCCTTTATTATCACCATCATGAGCGTCTAATTGATTGCCCAAACATGTCGCATGCACACCAAACAGTGACAACAGAGAATGCAGCTTTTCCCCACGATAAAAGCCAAGGACTTGCATTTGTCGATTGATCGCTTTGTAAGTTTCAGATTCGTCGACGAATGCAGTATCGAGATTTCGATTATACGCTTTTATCGAGCGATTCCATGCCACAGGAACTTGCTCAGGAATGTCAATTGTCGCTAACCGAATCTCTGTAAAATCGCGATTGGATAATGCCTGTTGAATACTGGATTGCACAGCATCCACTACTGCATCAAGGTGCTCAGGCACAAATCCTGGTGTCGGCATATTATAAAGAGCTTCATAACCACAACCGCCTGGACCTGAATGGGTATGCGTTGCCATTAGAACCAAACGATGTGGATCGAAACGATCGCTCAACGTTTCATTCAAGCGTTGGATTACAGTAATTCGAATTGCTGAAGTAATACAGCCAAAATCTAGACAACATAAAATTAATGGAGCATCTCGATCTTTTTGAATGGTCACTGTTCTCGCATACAGCGCAGTTCTTTTTTTATAGGCACGGTGATGCCACATCCCATAGCCAAACATGGCATAGCCTTTGGGTTCGATGTTAATTTCATCTTTCCCCCACCCAACAATATACATATGCAAAATCCTTTTGCTTTTATTATTCGATTTTGAAACTTAAAATCTGTTTAAAATTTACCCTATTTCTCGATCAATTACATTATTCAGCACAAATAAATATCACCAACTTCACGAATAAAACGCAATAAATTGAAATTAAAAAATATGAATTTTCGCCTAATTGACAAAATGTCACGTTTGCTCGACTAAAGGATAAATGTATTCCGTTTCTTTTTTGCTTATCTTTTACTCAGGATTATAAAAATGAAGATGGATACTAAAATGAATTTAAGTCCGTATGACGAACTACCTAGAACGCCGGCAAATTTTGTTGCCCTTTCTCCACTCAGATATTTAGAGCGTGCGGCCTACATCTACCCTCAGCAAGATGCAATTATTCATGGTACACGCCGGATTAGCTGGAAAGAAAAGTACCAACGTTGCCGTCAATTTGCCGATCAGCTGCAAAAGCTTGGTATTCAGAAAAATGATACTGTATCAGTATTACTTCCAAATATTCCAGCCATGATCGAAGCGCATTTTGCAGTGCCTATGGCAGGCGCTGTACTCAATACATTAAATACGCGCCTAGATGCAAAAACACTCGCATTTATGCTTGAACATGCTGAATCAAAAGTACTTTTAGTTGACCCTGAATTCTCAGAATTAGCACAGGAAGCTTTAGCACAAGTTCCTCAGGACATTTATGTTATCGATGTTGCAGATACTGAATATGAATTCAATGAACAAGCGCCCCGTATTGGAAAAATTGAGTATGAATCTTGGCTTTCACAAGGTAATCCTGAGTTTGAGTGGCAATTACCACAGGATGAATGGGATGCCATCAGCTTAAACTACACCTCAGGCACAACTGGGAATCCAAAAGGTGTGGTCTATCATCATCGTGGGGCTTATATTAATGCAGCAAGTAATATCATTGCTTGTGGTATGACACCCCGTGCCACCTATTTATGGACTTTGCCTCTGTTCCATTGTAATGGATGGTGTTTCGCTTGGACCATGGCCGCCAACGGTGGCACAAATGTTTGTCTTCGAAAAGTTGATCCAGCACAGATCTATCAATTGATCGCGGATCATCAAGTCGATTACTTCTGCGGTGCACCAATTGTATTGTCCATGTTGATCAACACACCAAAAGAGCAACAACGCGAAATTAATCATCGAGTTGAAGTGATGGTTGCTGGTGCAGCGCCACCAGCTGCCATTATTGAAGGTATGCGAAATCTAGGAATCAATGTTACCCACGTCTATGGTCTCACTGAAACCTATGGACCATCAGCGCTATGTGCTTCGCAAGCAGGCTGGAGTGATTTAAGCATCCAAGAACAAGCTCAACTACATTCACGTCAAGGTGTACCTTATCCACTTCAAGATGGGATGAAAGTACTAGATCCTGAAACGATGCTGCCTGTACCGAATGATGGTCAGACCATGGGGGAAATTATGTTCCGTGGCAACATTGTCATGAAAGGGTACTTGAAGAATCCTGAAGCCACCGCTGAAGCATTTGCTGGTGGATGGTTCCATACTGGCGATCTTGCCGTATGCCAGCCTGATGGTTATGCCAAAATCACAGATCGCTCGAAAGATGTGATTATTTCTGGTGGTGAAAATATTTCTTCACTTGAAGTGGAAGAAGTACTGTATCAACACCCTGCCGTGCTGACAGCTGCAGTTGTTGCAAAACCTGATCCACGTTGGCAAGAAGTTCCATGCGCATTTATTGAATTGAAGCAAGGGCAACAAGCTACACCTGAAGAAATCATTGAATACTGCAAACAACATCTTGCTCGATTCAAGGTACCTAAAGACGTAGTGATTACTGAAATCCCTAAAACTTCAACAGGTAAACTGCAAAAGTTTGTGTTGCGAGATTGGGCAAAAGATCGTGCTGCACTCTAAATATTAAGCATCTAAGAAATAAAAAAGGTCTGAAACATCAGACCTTTTTTTTGACCATTAACGATCAGAGATAAGTGCAACTTGCTGAACGTAATTCAGCAAATTTAACTTAGATTGTGCAACAGCATCCTCACCTAAGTTTTTTTGAATATCACGTTCAATACGAAGTAAATGCTGACGTATTGCATGATGCTCTGCAGCATTGTAAGTCTTCATAAATTCTTTAATAACAGGCTCACCTTGTGCAATCATACGATCGACCCAGCGGTGCAATTGTGCTGTCTTTTTCGCCCCTTGTTGAGGTGTCAAATAAGATAAGATCATGCTCTCGTCTTCATTGCGTAATAATTTACCAATACGCAAAAATTGACGACGACGAGCCTCACCTGATGTTATCAATTGAACATCCAATAAAGCTTCAATTAAGCGCTCTTCCACAGGAAGGCTTTCAATCTTTTTTTTGGGTAACTCAGCAAGTTGAGCCCCTAAAGCAGCCATACGTTGTACAGCTTTCTTTTGTTCAGTTTTACTTGCACGTCCTTCTAAAGACTCAAAATCATCTTCAGTAAAACGTTGCGATCGACGTGCCACGATTATTCAGCCTCGTAAAATTTTGCTGCGAATAATGCTTGAACTTCAGACAAAGCTTTCTCTTCATCTGCCCCTTCAATCACTAGTCTTAATGTAGTTCCTTTGCCTGCACCGAGCATGAGCAAAGACATAATATTTTTGGCATCGACTAATTTATCGCCCTTACCAATTTTAATCGAACTTCGAAATTTGGTAGTGACCTCAATGAGCTTGCCTGACGCACGCGCATGTAATCCTAATTTGTTAATTACGTCAACAGTTGTGTCAATCATGACCAGTGCTTCATTTCTCTATGCAAGACCTGAATAGACCATTGTGCCTCAAGCGCCTTTTTGAGTCTATCCACAATAAATACAGAGCGGTGCTGACCACCTGTACATCCTATCGAAACCGTAATGTAATGGCGATGCCCTTCTGCAAAGGCAGGCAACCACTTCTCTAAAAACTGCTTTAAATCCTCAAACATCATATTCACTTGGTCAAATGATGTCAGGAATTTTTCAATGGGCTCATCTAAGCCCGAATATTTTCTAAGCTCTAAATCCCAATGTGGATTGGGTAAATGCCGCACATCAAAAATAAAATCAGCATCCAACGGAATACCATGCTTATATCCAAAAGACTGTAAAATAACAATTAAGTTATCTACCTGCCCTAAGCGGGATAATAATGTATCTTTAAGATCATGGACACTTTTATCTGATGTATCAATCTGTACAGTTGCTCTTAATTGAATCGGCAACAGTAATTGTTTCTCTTCTTGAATGCACTCATTCAGACTTTTAAAACGATTCGCCAGTGGATGAGGTCGACGCGAGGCACTAAAACGAGCAATTAACTCTTGATCTTTGGTCGTGAGATAAATGACCTCGACTTCACCATGTTTTTCCAGTTGCTGATAAACTTGCTCAAATTCTTGCAAATCAGCGCGTGTACTCCGAACATCAACCCCTAAAGCCAATTGTTCTAAATTATTTTCTTGATCTAACTTTCCAACGATCTCAGGAAGTAATGCTAGCGGCAAATTATCGATACAGTAATAACCTAAATCTTCGAGAACCTGCAATGCAGATGACTTCCCTGAACCGGATTGTCCTGTAACAATAAGAATTCGCTTCATGCACCACACCTGACGATCATCATCGAGTTTAATCCTGTTTTAAAGACTGATTTGTAAATTGTCGATCAAGCGTGTCGAACCAATTTTCGCAGCAACAAATAACACAATATCTTGGTCAAATTGCTCTACTGCCTGCAACATTGGATTACGTGCTTCAACATAATCCACGACAAAGCCAGCATCACTTAAAGTTGATTTTATCTCAGCAAGAACCTCTGTAAGCGCTTGACCTTGTTTTAAATTTGTTTCAGCAGTTTTTAAAGATTGATAAATGACTGGTGCAATTTGACGATGTTCAGCCGAAAGATAACCATTACGTGAACTTAATGCCAAACCATCTTCAGCACGTGCAATTGGCACACCAATAATTTCAATCGGCATGTTCAAGTCACGTACCATTGTCTTAATCACAGCCAACTGCTGGTAGTCTTTTTGACCAAAAAATGCAAAATGTGGTTGTACGATATTAAATAACTTCGTTACTACTACCGCAACACCATCAAAGTGCCCCGGACGTTGAGCACCACATAAATCATTGGTAATTTGACCGACACTAATGTTTGTTAAGCGAGGTTGACTGCCATACATTTGCTCAACTGAAGGTGCAAAAATAATGTCACAACCCTCTTCAGCCAACAACTGACTGTCTTGATCAAGTGTGCGTGGGTAACTGTCATAATCTTCATTTGGGCCAAATTGAATCGGATTCACAAAAATACTGACCACAACCACATCACATAATTTACGTGCTTCACGTACTAAATTTAAGTGACCTTGATGTAGATTCCCCATGGTCGGGACAAAACCAATAGTCTTTCGTGCTTGACGAGCAGCATGAAGTGATGCGGTTAAACCATGGATTGTTGTTTCAGTTTTCATGATTAAAGCTCAACTTGGAACGTATGTTCTTTAGCAGGGAAAGATTGATCTAGTACAGCAACATGATACGATTTGATTGCATCAAGAATGGCCGTTTCACCAGACTGTTCTTTCATAAAATTACGTACAAAACGTGCAACACGACCGAAGTTTAATCCCAGCATATCTTGAACAACCAGAACTTGACCATCGGTTTGTGCTCCAGCACCAATACCAATCACAGGTACATGCGGAAATAGTTCTGTAATTTCTTGACCCAATTGTGCAGGTACACACTCTAGCAATAACACTGCAGCCCCAGCCTCAACAACGGCTTTACAATCAGCAATCAGCTGATCCGCAGCTTCACGCGTTTTGGCTTGTAATTTATAGCCACCAAATACATGAACGGATTGTGGCGTTAGTCCAAGATGGACACACACTGGAATACCATTGCGAGTCAATACTTCTACCGTTTCAGCAAGCCAAGCACCACCTTCAAGCTTGACCATTTGTGCGCCAGCTTGCATCACTTTTTTCGAGTTTACTAGTGCATCATTGAGTGTGGCATAACTCATAAAAGGCAGATCAGTTAAGATGAAAGCATGGTTATTTCCACGACGTACAACTGAGGTGTGATAGACCATATCTTCCACATTCACAGGCAACGTTGAATCATGGCCTTGAATAGTCATCCCAAGCGAATCACCAATTAAAATGGTATCTATTTCAGCAATTTCCATTGCCTTCGCCATACTGGCGTCATAACAAGTCAGACATGAAAATTTTCGACCTTGCTGTTTGAATTGTCTTAAATCGCTCAGACTGATCATAAGATGTCCTCTAACACAGTTCCTTAGAACATTTTAAAGTTTAAATATTGATCCAAGATGAATCTGCTAAAACATCCAATTGGCTGTGTTTTGCAATATTCGTTTCTCGAATTTTCTGTCCATGAATTTCTAATTCGACATCCAGATCTAATAACGGCAGTATGACAAAATCTCGCTCAAATATCCCGATATGTGGAACAGTTAAGCGATCATTTTGAATCGTTTGATCACCATATAACAATAGATCTAAATCGAGTGTGCGTTCACCCCAACGACGTAAACGCACCCGCCCTGCTTCATTTTCTATTTTTTGTAATTCATCTAATAATTCAAGCGCCGTTAGACTCGTATCTAAACGAACGACCGCATTGTGGTAATGTGGTTGGTCTTGAGGACCCATAGGTGGACTATGATAAAGCCTTGATGCTTTCACCACACCCAGCATTGCCAGTTTCGTATAGGCTTCTGCCATCAACTGCTGAGAATCACCTAAATTACTTCCCAGTCCAATATATGTTCGTACTGTCATTGGATAGGACCAAACACCACTGTATTTAAATCACGTTTGACACGTTTACGCTTCAAAATAGGATGATCAGCTGCAATACCATTATCCAAAGCGATACTCGCATTTTGCTCTGTTCTTCGCTCATTCGCTGAAGCGGCCTTACGACTGCGGCGGCTACGTGACTCCGTTTCTTTAACTAGCGGTTCAATCTGCTGAGGCTTTGTTTCCGCAACATCTTCGATCACGGCAACTTTACGTCGTGATTTAGTCCGTTGACGATTGTACTGCGCAATCACACGCTCTTTTTCGTCCAAAGACATCAACTGATAAGCATCCCACCATTGACCCATGCCATTGGTCGTCTGATCTCCAGACTTTTCACGCAGCAACATAAAGTCAAAACCTGCTCTAAAACGAGCATGACCTGAGAGTGCTTCAATTTGCTGAGGTTTTGGGTTCAACAAACGAGTTTGCATTTCCCAAACTTCACGAATAAAGGTTTCTGCAAAACGCGGGATAATCGTGCGTGTCGCTTGGCGCTTCAGCACATCTAAGCCAGCTTGAGCACGTGCTTCAGCTGCCACAACACCTTTATGCATATAAAAATCACAACGCTCAAGGAATGGTTTCCACAACAATACCGCATAGAAAAATGCAGGGTTGATCGTTTTACCAATTTGAATTCGCTGATCTGTATTTTTCGCTGCACGTTCAATAAATGCATCAATATGAGGAGGAATATCTGCAAATAATTGTTTCCAGATTCCAAACTCAATCAACATTGGGAGCACACGATTCAAATGCCCCATTGTGAATAACTTTTGAGATTCATCATATAAACGATGGGGTGATACATCACGTAAAAGCAAGGCTGCTTCAGGTGTAAATACATCTAAAATTGCAGGATCAATTTTAAAGTTAAGTTTCGCAGCAAATCTCAGTGTTCGTAACATACGAACTGGATCTTCTTCAAAACGTAACTTTGGATCACCCAATAAACGCAATGTTTTTGTTTTTATATCATCAATAGCGTTACAGAAATCAAGAACGATACCCTTACGCGGTTGGTAATACATCGCATTGATTGAGAAATCTCGACGAGCAAAATCTTCTTCAATTGAGCCCCAATTATTATCTCTTAGAATCATCCCTGCAGCAGAAGTCACTGCTTTTTTAGGAGGAGCTCGGAAAGTGGCCACTTCAATTAATTCACGACCAGAATAGACATGAGCCAACTCAAAACGACGACCAATAATTCGGCAACGACGACCAAATACTTCTTTAATTTGTGAAGGTGTCGCATTGGTTACAGCATCGAAATCTTTAGGCGCAAGTCCAAGCATCAAATCACGGACACCACCACCGACGATGTAAGCTTCATAGCCGGCTTTAGTTAAAGAATCAATAACATCTAAAATGGAAGAAGGTAATTGTGCAGTGGATAAACCGCACTTTGACGCGTGCAAAGTTTGCAAAAGACGCTGTCTCCTACGTCAGAACGTAAAATCATAATTGTGCTAATCATAGCTCTAACACAATCAAAGGGCAATTTTATTCTCCAAGATTCACCGTCAAAATTGATTAAATTTCAACACCCCTTAGTGCCATTTGACCTCTATAAAAATGTGTTAGAGGGCTAACTGGTTGCGATTCTTTTCGATAAACTTTGGACCTATTCCTTTGACATTTTGAAGTTCATCTACTGACTTAAAACTGCCATGCTTTTGCCGATACTCAATAATTGCAGCAGCTTTCTTCTCACCCACTCCTTTAATCATTTGTAGTTCAACCATTGAAGCCGTATTAAGACGAACTTTAGTTGATTGCCCGACACCACCAGCTGATTGCTTTGATGATGTATTTACGGCTGGTCGAGATAAATAATGGTTCGCACTTTGCCGGTTAAGTCGTTGATCATGAGCTTCTTGCTCTGCTTTCCATTTTAAGTAAGATTGATCAAACTGTTGTGGATATGCCGAACTGATTAAACTCACACATGCAGTAAATATCAGAAGAAGAAAAGAAATGATGCTATTCATGTTGAACCTGAATGTTATTGTTATGTTGGTTTAGATACACTTTTGCCTGACCCCACAATTGGTCCATTTCTTTGAGACTCATATTTTCAATGGGCGTATTTCTATTTTTTGCCTGCAACTCAATGTATGAAAAACGTTGTTTAAATTTGTGGATGGTTCCAAGTAGAGCCATCTCACTTGAAATGCCGATTTTACGTCCAACATTGATTAAAGAAAATAAACAATCTCCAAACTCCTCTTGTATTTCGTCGGAATTTTGATGGTTGAGCGCCTCTCTCAATTCAGATAACTCTTCATCTAACTTTTCATACGCTTGCTCAACATTTTCGAAATCAAATCCAATCTGAGCTACATTTTTTTGAATTTGTTCGGCTTGATCTAAGGCAGGACCCGCTTTAATTTCATCTAAACGTGATTTAGTTTTGTCTTTTTTCTCTTCAGCCTTAATTTTTTGCCAAAGTTCACTCACCTGCTGTTCATTCAGTTGTTCAAATTGAGCCGATTGAAAGACATGAGGATGTCTTCGAATCAACTTGTCGCACAACGTTTCCACCACATCATGAAAATTAAATGCTCCTTGCTCACTATACATTTGCGCTTGAAATACAACTTGCAGCAGAAGATCTCCTAATTCCTCTTTTATATGCGCTGTATTTTGTGATCGAACTGCTTCTTCAACCTCATAAGCTTCTTCAATCGCATAGCGAGTCAAGCTTTCAGGCGTTTGTTTTTGATCCCATGGACATTTCGCACGAAGCTCTTGCATGATATTTAAAAGTTTTTCCATGAAAGTTGATCTCTAGTGAATGATGAGTTTAAAGATATTGTTGATTCAATGAACAATCTTATGCTCAACTAGGAACATAAAATGATGTAAAACAACAAGGATTTTCGATGACATCTAGTATTTTTATCAGTGGCGCAGCACAAGGGATTGGCGCAGCTACCGCAAAACTATTCTATCAGCAAGGTTATAAAGTCGGTATTTATGACATCAATCTCGAACAAGCTGAACAATTGGCTCAATCTTTAGGGCCAAATGCTAAAGCGGGTTTGCTAGATGTTTCCCAATACGACCAATGGCAAAGTGCTTTAACTGAGTTCAACGAATGGGCTGGTGAAATAAATATATTATTAAATAATGCTGGCATCTTATATTCAGGGGCATTCGAAAATACAGATATCTCATCGCATCATCGAACATTTAATATCAATGTTAACGGCGTTCTCAATGGCTGTCATGCTGCGCTCCCTTTCTTAAAACAGGCCTCCCACGCACGTATCATCAATATGTCCTCTGCTTCTGCTATCTATGGTCAAGCTGATTTAGTGTCCTATTCAGCAAGTAAATTTGCTGTTCGCGGCATTACAGAAGGTCTTGATGTTGAATGGCAAAAATATGGAATACGCGTATTAGACATCATGCCATTATTTGTTCAGACTGCCATGGTAAAAGGCATGGATGCGGGTACGATTCAAAATATGGGAGTCAGTCTCAGCGCCCAAGACGTTGCTCAGGAAATTTACCGTGTCGCACGTTTAAAAAACCATCACTTAACCGTGACTCACCATACGGTTGGCATCAAAACTGAACTGATGTATCACCTGTCAAGATTCAGTCCCCAATTGATCAACAGAGTGACAAATTTACTATTAAGTAAAAAGAAATGACAAATTAGTCACATTTGTGTAATATTCTCTCGCCCCAACAGGGGCATTTATAACAATGCGTTACAAATGAGAATATATAATGAAAAAAATTTTAACTTTAGCTATCGCTACTGCTTTAACAACGACTCTTGCTCAAGCTTCGGGTGAACTACCAACCAAACAACACTCAACTGCTGAACTCAAGGCAATGGATTGTGCAACACTAGCTGTTGAAAAAGCCAATGCTAAGCGTAACTTAGAAAATGCTGATAAAAATATTGCAGCTGCTGCAACCCAAACGCCAGCTAAATCATTGAGCAAATGGGCGGGTATGGCAGGTAATGCATTATCTACTTTCGGTGGCAACTCAGAAAAAGCAACAAAAATGGGGCAAGTTGCAAACTCTGTAGCGGGTGAAAGCGATACTTCTGATGCTGCAAATATTCCATTACAGCAACAGATCAAAGCTGCATCGCAAGCAAACATCGATAATATTGGAATCTATCAAGGTTCTAAAAAATGCAAAATCTGATTTAACGCTATTTGAGTGATCAGTCATAAAAAGCCTGCTAAAGCAGGCTTTTTTTTAATTCCCCTGCACCAAACGTCTTGCGCTAATGATGCCTGGTTGCTGTTCCAATCGAGCCAACAAGCGAGACAATTGAGCCAAACCTTTGACCTCAATCAACAGCTTCATATTGGCAATACCATCCGCTTCGGAAATGGTATTCACTTGGCGAATATTAATCTGATCTGAAAAAATCACTTGGGTTAGATCCTTCAGCAGTCCTCGACGATCATAAGCCTCAACCACAATTTGGACACTCTGCCCTCTTGTCGGTTGCATTTCCCAATCTGCTTCAACAGCGCGTTCAGGTTCTTGGCTGATCATACGTACATAATCCGGACAAGCCACCTTATGAATACTCACCCCACGATTGAGTGTGATATATCCAGCAATCGACTCACCATGAACAGGCTGACAACATTGTGCAATATGTAGTTCAACATTATCCAAACCGTCAATCAGAATCCCATGCGCTGATAATGTATGACTCGCCCGTGGATTTAATGCTGGCTTCAGCACTAACTCAGGCTCATCTTGATCCAAGTGCATATGACGATTGACTTGATTAATCAATGCATGAAGACTGATATCTCCACTCACCAAGGATACAAGAATGTCCTCACCTGTTTTAACGTTAAAATGAGCACAATAATCACTCAAATCAATACTTTTTGGGTGAATTGCAAGACGTGATAATTCCTTGGTGAGAATCTCTCGACCGACTTCTAAGTTCTTACTACGGTCTTGCTGTCTGAACCAATGGCGCAACTTGTCTCTTGCACGTGCTGTCTTGATATAACCTAAAGAGTTCACCAACCAATCACGATTTGGCTCACGATCTTTCTTGGTCAAAATCTCGACTTGTTCACCTGTTTTTAATGTATAAGTCAGTGGAACATAACGTTGGTTCACACGTGCTGCATAACACTTATTACCAACCTCAGTATGCACATGGTATGCAAAATCTAAAACGGTTGAATTACGCGGTAATTCTTTAATGTCACCATCACGACTAAAAACATAAATTTTTTCAAAATCTTCAAAATCTTGAAGCTGATTGAAATTTTCAGTTTCGTCTTCATTCGGATGCGCACCTGCTTCATTTCGTTCTTGATAATGTTCAAGCACGGAACGTAAAGAGTGCAAACGATGATTAAATGAATAATCTGTAGTTTTGGCACCTTCTTTATAATTGAAATGAGAACAAACGCCTAACTCAGCTTCTTCATGCATTTCAGTGGTTCTGATTTGTATCTCTAAAGATTTATTTTCAGCAATCACTGCAGTATGTAAAGAACGGTAGCCATTGGCTTTTGGGTTAGTGATGTAATCATCAAACTGATGGGGAATATGACGCCAGATTTGATGTACGATCCCCAAAGCGTGATAACACTCAGATACATTCTGAACCAGTACACGAACAGCTCGAATGTCATATAGCTGATCGAAACTTAAGTTCTTACTTTTCATTTTTCGATAAATCGAATAAATGTGTTTCACACGACCTGAGATTTCAGCCTCAATGCCATGCTTCAACAACTCACTTTTCAGCTTATCGACCACGAATTGAATATATTGTTCGCGCTCTAAGCGTTTTTCATTGAGTAAAGATGCAATTTCTTTATAGCGCTCTGGTGCTAAATAACGGAACGCAAGATCTTCAAGTTCCCATTTTAACTGCGCGATACCAAGACGATGCGCCAAGGGCGAGTAAATGGTCAAAATTTCTCGTGCGACACGCTCTTGACGCTCTTTTGGAGAGTTTGCCAACTCACGCAAAGCCAGCGTACGCTCAGCCAACTTGATTAATACAACGCGAACATCCTCTGTTACTGAGATCAACATCTTGTAAATCCCAGTTAAATGTTCACGCTGATTATTATTGAAGTGATCTTCTAAACGTTTATTTTTTTCGATCAGCTCTGACAACTTACCCATTGCCAAAGTGCCTTTCACCAAATTGTAGACACTTTCACCAAAGCTTTTACGAATCTCCTCAAGCGACGTCATGCCCTCACGCACACTACGATAAAGCATCGCTGCTGACAAAGTATCTTCATCAACATGTAGGTGAGCCAAAATATCTGCCATACCTAAGCCAGTCGCGAAGGTATTGGTTTTATGATGGTGATCAGAAGTCAGTTCTTTTTTTAAAACACTAAGAGCGACTTCTTCTAATTTTTTAAGTTCTGCACCGTCTAAAATAATCCGCGCACGGTCTAGCCAAGTTGCTAAACCAAGTTGCGCTTCAGCGGCATGTTCTACAGTCGTTTCCTCAGACAACTCAGTCAGTCGTCCAGGTAACTGCTCACGTACTGTGACCATACCCTTCTCCTTTTTTAAATCTAATCTTCATTTTATTAAATCAACACTTAGCACTAGCTTTTTTCAAATAAAGCAATAGATTCAACATGGCCTGTATGACTGAACATATCCATCACACCAGCTTTCTTCAACTGATAGCCATGTTGTACTAAAATCCCTGTATCACGTGCTAATGTAGCAGGATTACAGGAAACATAGACGATTTTTTTTGCACCAAAATTTGGCACATAGTGCATAATTTCTTCAGCTCCAGCGCGTGGTGGGTCTATTAAGAGTGCCTCGAACCCTTGATTTGCCCAAGAATGTTGCGAAAAATCTTGCGTTAAATCCTGAGCATAAAATTTTACGTTTGTGATGCCGTTTTTCAGTGCATTTTCTGTCCCACGCATCACCATTTCCTCACTTCCCTCCACCGCGACGACCTCACCCCGTGTTACAGAACGTGCAAGTGGCAATGAGAAATTCCCTAGACCACAGAATAAATCAAGAACACGCTCATTTCCGCTCAGGTCAAGCAATTCACATGCCAGCTTCACCATTTGTGGATTAATGGTGGGGTTCACCTGAGTAAAGTCAGTCGGTTTAAAACCAAACGTCACGTTAAAATCAGGTAGTGAGTAATGTAATCGCTCAGATAGGTCACCATCCGCACGATGAACACTACTTACACCAGCAGGTTGCAAATAAAGCTGCCATGATCTTTCTAACGCAAATTCACGCAGTTGGTTGACATCATTTTGCGGTAATTTGTTGGTATGACGTATCAAAAGTGCAACCTCTTGATCTCCTTTCGCCAATTCAATATGACCTATATCTGCTTTTGCTTTTAGATTTTCAAGGAGTACCTTGAGGTGAGGTAACGCAGCATCTAGCTCTGCATCTAAAATTTTGCAGGTTTTAATTTCAGTAAGCTGATTAGATTGAGCCTCACGAAAACCCATGACTAATTTATTTTTTTTAGCAATGTAGCGAACGCCAATACGCGCCTTGTGACGATAATCTTCACGTGTCGAACGCAATGGTTCTAGCCACGACTCTGGAAGAGCACCTGCAAAGTGGGTGAGATGCGACTCTAAAACTGATTGTTTTAAACGAATTTGTTCATCTAATTTTATGTGCTGCATATTACAGCCTCCACATTTTCCAAAATGTGGACAAACTGGCTGTGTACGAATTGGACTCGGCGCCCCAATCAACTGCACACAATCAGCTTCTTCTAATTTTTTTGCCTGATGGGTAATTTGAGCTTCTACTGTTTCTCCTGGCAGTGCAAAACGAATAAAGACCTTTTTACCCAATTTGTCTTGAGGATGTTCCTGTCCTTGAAAATGTGCGATCCCTCGCCCTTCGTGTGAAAGTCTCTCAACTGTAAATGTATAACGAGGAAGTTGAGATGAGCGATGTGCGGCACGTTGTTTCAAAGAGATAACCTAATGTTGAGTTGATTTAAAATCCGAAGCGGTGAAGTCAGTTTTTTCAGCAGTTTCTTGCCAAATACGCAAAAATTCTGTTTGCTGGGGTTGACCTTGAAGATAATGAATCGTCGCTTGAATCCACAGACGATGATCTTCAGGCAAAATCTGTCCTTTTAACAATACATAGCGCAGATAGACTAACCATGTGTTTAAAACATCCCCTTCACAATAACTGGTTAATTCTATCCAATTATTGTTACGAACATATTCAGGGATAAAATAACCTGGTGTTCCGCGCTTACCCGGGTAACCGAGCATATAAGCGACATCATCCAGTTTTTGGAAGTGACGCGCATTAAACATTGCCATAAAATCCATCAAATCAATATGACGATGATGGTAACGATTCTGGTAGTTATTATAGCGCTTTTGTGTATCAATTTCGCCTTGATCAAACAGACTTGGCGCAGACAACCCATGATACATTGCTCTATACATAATAACAGGCAGATCAAATTGGGAGCCATTCCAACTGACTAAAGTCGGATTACGTTTATCAAAAATTGATAGAAATTTTTGTAAAATTTCAGGTTCTGAATAATGTTCACGACTGAATGAAAATAATTTCATTCCCGCCTTTTCATCAATCCATAGTCCTGAAATACAGACAATTTCATGTAAAGCAAGTCGCTGAAAGTCAGTGCCCGCTTCTTGACGTCTTAACTTACTCAGCGCTTGTTCAATACTATCTTCTGGTAAATCTAAGCCATATAGATGCGCTCCTGATTTAAGATCGGTCAATGTTTCAATATCAAACACTAAAACAGGTAAGCGCATATAGATTTACTCGAATTTATTGTTCATCTTCTACAGAGAATAACCCCGTAGAGAGATAACGATCACCACGATCACACACGATACATGCAATCACAGCACTAGGATGTTGTTCAGCGATTTTTATTGATGCCCAAACTGCACCACCAGAAGAAGTACCAGCACTAATTCCTTCCTTACGTGCCAATTGACGAGCCATTTTTTCAGCTTCAATTTGTGGAATATCCATAATTTGATCAACACGAGAAGCATCAAAAATCGTCGGTAAATATTCTTGAGGCCAACGGCGAATACCTGCAATATTCGACCCTTCAGATGGCTGTAAACCAATAATTTGAATATTTGGATTTTGTTCTTTGAGGTATTTTGAAATCCCCATGATGGTTCCCGTTGTTCCCATCGAACTTACAAAATGCGTAATTTTACCGCCAGTTTGTTGCCAAATTTCTGGACCAGTTGTCAAATAGTGTGCTTGGACATTGTCTGGATTACCAAATTGATTGAGTACTAAACCTAGACCATCTTTTTCCATTCGCAATGCGATATCACGAGCTTCTTCCATATTCTCGGATTCAATAAGCTCAGCACCATACGCACGCATTGCATCTTTGCGCTCTTGACTAGAGCTTGCAGGCATAATCAATTTCATTTTATAGCCACGCATTGCCGCAACCATGGCTAATGCAATACCTGTGTTACCGCTAGTCGCTTCGATCAGCGTATCACCTGGCTTAATGTCACCACGTTTTTCAGCTTGCATGATCATGTTATATGCTGGGCGATCTTTGACAGAGCCCGCTGGATTATTACCTTCCAGTTTTGCCAATACAGTCGCTTGAGTATGACTTGCCAGACGCTGTAACCTAACCAATGGGGTTTTACCCACATAGTGGTCTAATAAAAAATCGTCTGATTGAAAATCTACTTGTGTATTACTCATTATTTGCACCCATATTGAGGTGCAGGTATTGTATGAAAAAAAGTATCTCACTGCATCAATTTCAAAGGCTTTTTAATGAGGGTGATTAAAGCACCATCATTTTTTTAAAGCGTGCTAATATGCCCAACATGGGGAATGAGTCACTCTGCACATGTCGAATTTGAATAAAAAAATCTTCAATCGCTTAAAACTAAACCATGCTTATGGGCAATTGATTGCCCTCATTTTTGTACCCATTGCGGTACTGGCAAGCGTCGGCTCTGCACTGGTGCTCACAGAAACGTCTAATTCCGCAAAATCAGAACAACGCTTTGCCGCAAATGCAATTTTAAGTCGTTATAAATACACGACAGAAAACCTACTTATTGCGCTTGAAAAAAACCCCTCACAAGCGCAACAAGACCGCGCTAAAAGCATCTTACAAAAGATGTTTAATGAAAAATATTTACTCAGTGTCGCAGTCCTAGACCAACAACAAAAACCTTATTTTGGGTTAGGCTATCGCAATGAAAAACCTTGGCCTAGCTTCCCGACCAATGTACAAACATTTGGTCCGATTAAAGATCAACATAATCATATTTATGGCTTAGCATTAAATACGCCTGATCAAAGTAAAAAATGGCTTGTTATCGAGCTAGATAATCAACCTCTCGCCATCTCTCAATATCGTGTTTTCATTGTACTGATCACGACGGGTTTGTTGACACTTTTACTCTTATTACTGTGCTTGAACTTTTATTCACGACGTTGGATTGCACCTATGTACGAAATACGTATGCAATTACAGCGACTCAATGCAGACACACTCGACCAACACATGGTCATCAATAGTACTGGCGAGTTAAGGTTACTCCAACGTGATATTGCGAATGTCGTGAAGCGTCTACATTTCAGCTTTTTAGAGCTGAAGGAGCATACCGAGCAGACCGAAGACGATTTAAGACGTACGCTTGATACACTTGAAGTGCAAAATATTACTTATAAACAAGCACGCGATCAGGCCATTTCATCCAATCAGGCAAAATCTGTTTTTCTTGCCAATATCAGTCATGAGTTGCGTACCCCGCTGAATAGTATCGATGGTTTTATTCACTTGTTATTGCGCCAAGAGAATCTCAGCAATGATCAAAGCCTGTATTTGCAAACGATTCGCAAATCATCAGCACATCTTTTAGCACTGATCAATGACGTCTTGGACTTTTCAAAAATTGATGCCGGTAAACTTGAACTAGAAACCGCATCATTTGATTTAGAAGAAGCGATCTTCGATGTTATGGACATGTTGTCGCCATTAGCCGCCCAAAAAAATATCGATATGGCCTTCTACTATGCCGATAACATTCCAAAGTATGTGATTGGCGATGCTTTACGTTGTAAACAGATTTTGACTAACCTGATTTCAAATGCCATTAAATTCACCCCTGATGGTGAAATTATTGTACGTGTTCGAATGGAGCATGACGATCTAGAACATTGCCTATTGCATTTTAGTGTTCAAGATAGTGGTATTGGGTTAAGTGGTACAGACCGAAAACGGTTATTTGAATCATTTTCTCAAGGCGATGCTTCCGTCACTCGTCAATTTGGTGGCACAGGTTTAGGCTTAGCAATCTCAAAACAATTGGTTAATCTGATGCATGGCCAAATTGGCTTTGAAGATAACCAAGAACGCGCCCCAACTGAAAAGGGTTCAACATTCTGGTTTACTGCGAAATTTGCGGTTGATGAATATGAAATTATTCATCCGCAATTCCATGACATGCGTGTCATCTCCTATTTAGCCCACCCTGCAACTGCGAATGTTTTACGTCATTATTTAGAAAATTATGGTGTTGAACACACAGAAGCTCAATCCATTCTAGATTTATTCAGCCGTCTAAATGGTTTGACACATCAACCTGAAAATACGTGGTTGATTGTAGATCACAGTGGTGATCCAGAGGCTTTATTAAAAGAGATTCGCGGACGTTATCAAGGTCACTTAGCCGTATATGGCTATCAGATGGCGCTCGACCTCAACATGTTGAATGAATACAAAGCGAGACCACTGTATCAACCTCTGAGCCGTTCATCATTAATTCAGCTTTTGGAAAATCAGCCAATATTTGAAGTAGAACCTCATGATAACTTTAAAGCCCTTAATTTACATGTACTTGCAGTAGACGATCATCTACCAAACTTAATCGTTTTAGAAGCTTTGCTCGGCGAAATTAATGTTCAAACAACTAAAGCGCAAAGTGGACAAGAGGCACTACAAATTTTACAACAACAGATTCAAAATGATGAAAAGCCGTTTGATCTGATATTTATGGACATTCAAATGCCAGTGATGTCCGGCATCGATACGACTCGTGCGATCAGGTCACTAGAATCCACCATCGAGGGACGTCACACACCGATCATTGCACTTACAGCACATGCTTTAGCAGATGAGAAACAAAAGTTGCTTAAAGTCGGCATGGATGACTATGTCACCAAACCAATCCAAATGGATCAGATTATTCAAATTCTGACCCATTGGAGCAGTGATAAGTTTATTCATCCAATTAAATCCCAAGAAAAAACTTTACGTATCGAAACCTTAGATCATAAGGTTTTAGATTGGAAACAGTGCGTTCAATTGGCAGCGAATAAAGAAGACTTAGCACAAGATTTATTGAAGATGCTGGTGGACAGCTTCCCGAATGAACTTGCTGAAATAGAACAACTCATCGAACTTGAAGATTATCCGCAGCTCGAACATGTATTACACCGTTTATATGGGGCAACACGCTACGTCGGCACTCCGAATTTACAAAGCATCACAGGTGAATTTGAACAGTTCGTTTCAACGCTGCGTAAAGAGCGTAGAAAAGCAGATGAGCAATTTATTGAAAATGTGATGAAACGGCTGGATGAATTAAAACATGCGATTGGACAAGTGAAAGAAGCAGCCGAGTCTATTCTGAATCATTAATAGACGATCAACACACTGTATTAGGCAATACGTGATGACTCTACTGTCACGACAGTCTATTTTGGACATGTTATGCTTAAAACAAGGAACAATAAACTCGAGTCACAATAATGGCTGTAATACGTGTAGAAAAAAATAATGGAATTGCGACGGTTTTTCTGAATCGTCCCGACAAACGTAACGCGATGAGCTTTCAACTTTTGAAAGAGTTGGTGCAAGTCGCAAATAAAATTAAATCTGATCGTACTATCCGCTGTGTGATTCTCACTGGTGAAGCCAACGTATTTAGTGCAGGTATTGATTTAACAGACCTGAATAATCCACAAAATCGTGCTTATGCCGCATGGGAACTCATTAAGCCTGGTCAAAGTCTATTTCAAAAAGCTTTTTTAATCTGGCAAGAACTCCCTGTTCCAGTCATTGCAGCTATTGAAGGGTATTGCTTCGGTGCAGGTATGCAATTGGCTTTAGCGGCTGATATTCGAATTGCTCACCCCAACACCCAAATGTCGATTATGGAAACCCGTTGGGGCTTAGTTCCAGATATGGGGTTAACACGCTCAATCAAAGGTATTATTGGAGTCGACCTAGCCAAAGAATTATCATTAACAGCACGTGTATTTGATGGTCAATATGCCAAAGAAATTGGATTGATCACACATGTTGATAACGCGCCGATGCAAAAAGCTCAACAGCTTGCCGACGAAATGTTGCAGCGCTCACCTGATGCCTTAGCTGCAGTAAAACAGGTCTTAGATGCGATGGAACACGCACCCAAAAAATCACTTCGTCTTGAGAAAATTTGGCAACTCAAATTACTCCTTGGCAAAAACAGTCAAATTGCGCGTAAAAAAGATAAAAATCCAGATTTGGAATTTCTACCACGTCAATTCAAATAAATTGGTTTTCAAACTTAGATCAGGGATTAGCTTCAATAATGATTAACGGTCAAACTAAAATCGCATTCTTAGGTATGGGTTTAATGGGTAGCAGAATGGCGACTCGATTGATACAGGCTGGGTTTTACACTGCTGTCTGGAACCGAAGCCCCAACGCATGTGAGCCGTTAATCCAGCTTGGGGCACATCCCCTTCAACTCTCTGAGATAGCACAATTTGATCTGATCCTAACTTGTTTAGCCGATGACAATGCGGTAGAGGCTGTTTTTTCTCAAATTGAATCACTGATTCAACCCAAGCAGATTATTGTGGACTTCTCGAGTCTATCTGTGGATAAAACTAAAAATCTTGCACAACGTGCAACTGCTAAATCAGCGCATTGGATAGATTCTCCTGTGTCAGGTGGAACAGCTGGTGCTGAAAATGGCAGTTTAGTTATTTTTGCTGGCGGACCATCGAGCATCATCGAATCTTTACAACCAATGTATCAAGTTCTTTCACAACGTGTAACCTGTATGGGTGGAACTGGAACAGGACAAGCCACCAAAATTTGTAATCAACTCATCGTTGCTGCAAATAGCACACTCATCGCAGAAGCTGTTGCTTTAGCAGATCAGGCGGGTGTTGATACTCAACTGCTTGCACCTGCCTTAGCAGGTGGATTCGCCGACTCTAAACCTTTTCAAATTTTAACACCACGTATGGCAACGCACGAGTTTGAGCCTGTGCAATGGAAAGTTCAGACGCTGTCTAAAGATTTAAATAACGCCTTGAGTTTGGCTCGACAATTTGACCTTAATATTCCTGTCGCTCAACAAGCCTTAGAACAATTGAAAGCGCATCAATCCAACGGCTTTTCTGAATCAGACCTTGCCTCAGTCATTCTGCAAGTTGAACAAAACAATAAATAGGTCGCATTCAATATGAAGCTCGCTGTCAATTTATCGATGATCTTTACAGAAGTTCCACTCATTGAACGCTTTGCGCTGGCTGCTGAATATGGGTTCCAACATGTAGAAATTCAATTTCCATATGAGCTGAGTATTAATCAAATTCAGCATGAACTCAATGAACATCAACTTAGCTTGTGTCTCATCAACGTTCCTGCCGGAGATTTAATGCAAGGCAGATGCGGATTAGCAAGTAGCCCAAGTAAAACTGATGAATTCAAACAAGCTGTTGACTTAGCGATTGAATATGCATGCTCACTCAATATACCTCGAGTGAATATTTTGGCTGGCAAGCAACCAGATAATGTTGAATATCAGGTCTGCTATGAAACCTTAGTCTCAAATCTTAAATTTGTCAGCGAGATCTTCACAGCGCATGGGATTCAACCCGTTTTTGAGATGATTAATGGCTTTGATATGCCCAACTTCATGATTCAAACAATGCATCAAGCCAAAGAGTTACTGAAAGACGTCAATCATCCAGCTCTAAAAATGCAATTCGATTGCTATCACATGGCTAGAATGCAAGAAGACCTGATTCTGTCACTCAAAGAAAATATGCAACACATTGGGCATATCCAATTTGCAGATGTACCAGGTAGACATGAACCACTCACAGGGATAATTGACTATCCCGCTATTTTTGAATGCATTGCAAATAGCATGTATGAAGGATTTGTCGCAGCCGAATATCGCCCCCAATCTCATTCAACAGATTCTTTCGAATGGAAAAATAAACTTTTTTAATATCATCATATTGTGGTATAAAATTTGTTCAAAGTTTGAATTTTCAAGCAGAAAGCGCTATAGTGAAAGATGAGTTATAGTCAGGAAAATACACTTCTCATGAATTTAGAACCATCGCCCGGCGCTTCTAATTCTCACGAACTCTCTTTGAATTCTCCAAAACAAGACGTTCAAGCTTGCTTAAAAGTTGTTCAAGAAGCATTGCTTGACGTTAAAGCAAAAGAAATCACAACGATTGATGTTAGCGAAGTGAGCAATGTTGCAGATGCAATTGTCATTGCTTCAGGTACTTCTACACGTCACGTGAAAGCGCTTGCAAACAACGTCGCTGATGAAGCACGTAAAGCAGGTTTTCGCCCTATCGGTATTGAAGGCGAAAGCGATGCAGAATGGATCCTTGTTGATCTTGGCACTGTTGTAGTACATCTGATGTTACCTACAGCACGTAAGTTTTATGATCTAGAAAACTTATGGCGTAATGCTTCAACTACAGATTCTGTAGCATAAACATATTAAAGCGACCTTCTTGGTCGCTTTTTTATACTGTGCATTTTAAATTTATAACAATAAAGCCAACAAAAAAGAACTCATTAATTTGGTTTACCTTGATATGACCATGATAAAAGCCACAAGAACAGATCACGATGCATTAGTAGAAACATTAATGCAATCCTTTTGGAACGAAGAGTTTTGCAACTGGGCGATCCAAGCTGAAAAACTGAGTTTCCAACAAAAACATGCAAAACTTGAGCAATTCTTTAGTATTCAATTGAAAGATATCGCTCAACCATATGATGAAGTCTATACCAATCCCGATCGCTCAGTTGCTGCACTTTGGATTCCGCCAAATCAGTGGGATTTAAACCTCATTCAGCAGGTTAAACTACTCCCTCAATTAACGAAGATTATCGGTTTAAGACAACTGGTGAAATTTATTCACATCATTAATCTGGTGCAGAAACATCATCCCAGTGAGGCGCATTATTATCTACAACTCATAGGAGTAAGTCCTGACCAACAAGGACAAGGCTTAGCCAGCAAAGTCTTAGCACCTATTCTCACAAAGAGCGATCAACACGGTATCCCATGTTATTTAGAAACTGCAACACCAAGCAATGTTGGACTCTATCGTCATTATGGATTTGAAGTGATCTTTCACCTTCGCGATCTGCCCTACGATGCACCTGAAATTTGGGGAATGTGGCGAAAACCTACACATGAAAAATAAAAAAACCACCCGAAGGTGGTTTTTTAAAAACAAGCTATGAATTAGTGACCTGTACCGTTGATGGCTTTCGTCATATCTTCAACAACTTTCTTCGCATCACCAAAGATCATCATTGTTTTGTCGTTATAGAACAAGTCATTATCAAGACCCGCATAACCTGTCGCCATAGAGCGCTTGATCACCATAATGGTACGAGCTTTATGTGCTTCAAGAATAGGCATACCATAAATTGGTGAGTTTGGATCATCTTTCGCTGCAGGGTTAACGACGTCATTCGCACCGATGACCAATACCACATCTGTTGCTGGGAAGTCTGAATTAATCTCATCCATCTCTAAGATGTCTTCGTACGGAACATCTGCTTCAGCTAAAAGAACGTTCATGTGACCAGGCATACGACCAGCCACTGGGTGAATCGCAAAACGTACTGTTACACCTTGCTCTTTCAATAAGTTTGCAAGCTCTTTCACCGCATTTTGAGCACGACCTTGCGCCATACCATAACCCGGTACAATAACAACACTGTCTGCATTTGACATTAAGAAGCCAGCATCGTCAGCAGAACCAGAACGGTAGTTGCGTTGAACTGCTGCACCAGCTGCTGCTGTCGGTGCTGCAGCACCACCCATTGCACCACCAAACAATACGTTGATGATTGAACGGTTCATTGCTTTACACATGATATAAGACAGAATTGCACCTGACGAACCTACAAGCGAACCTGCAACAATTAACATGTTGTTTTCAAGCGTAAAACCAATCCCTGCTGCCGCCCATCCAGAGAATGAGTTAAGCAAAGACACCACTACTGGCATATCACCACCACCAACAGGCGCAATCCATACCCAACCAAAGGCTAAAGCAAGTGCTGTCATTGCCCAGAACGAGGTCATGTCACCCGTCAAGAAGAAGTGAATCCCTGCTGCTAGCATCGCAATAAAAATCAAAGCTTGAACAGGTTTAACCCATGCACCTGAAATCGTTTTTGCCCATTTCTTTGCCGCCAATTTACCATAAGCAAATACCGATGCAGTGAATGTAATGGCACCAACGAAACATCCTACGAATAATTCGAATAAATGTACGCGACTCATTTCATGGAAGTTCACACCATTTGCAGCCAGTAAGTCTGACCCAAGCTCGACGAGCTTATTGTTGTGAATAATTGCAGCGATCGCAATCAACACTGCAGCAAGACCCACGAGTGAGTGCATGAGAGCAACTGTTTCTGGCATTTGTGTCATAGGCACTGTACGAGCTCGAGCAATACCAACAATCGCACCCAATACCATTGCACCGACAATCATCCATACCACAGGATTATCAGCAACAAAGAAAGTTGTTAACACGGCGATTGCCATTGCAATCATACCGTAACGGTTACCTGCAATTGCTGTCTTAGGACCAGACAAGCCACGCAAAGTTAAGATAAAAAGAACGGCACCGATTAGGTAAAACCAATCCGCATACTCACGAATAAATTCCATGTATTAACCCTCTTTTTTCTTTTGCTTTGGCTTAAACATTTCAAGCATACGAGCGGTTACAGCGAAGCCACCGAAAATATTAATGCTTGCTAAGAAAACAGCGATCGCACCTAATACACTCACCACATTGATGGTTTGAAAATCAACAGCCCCCTCAACACCCATAACAGGTAGACCAACAGTTTGGATCATCGCACCGACAATAATAATTGAAGACAATGCATTCGTTACGGCCATCAGCGGCGTGTGAAGCGCAGGTGTCACTCCCCAAACAACGTAATAACCTACGAAGATTGCGAGGACAAAAATTGTAATAGTTTCAACCATGATCAGTCTCCTTAACCACGCTTCAACAGCACTTGACCACCATGAGTGACAAGCAATGCTTTTTGGATTTCATCTTCTTGATTAATGCTGTAGTTTTTATCTTGATCAAAAAGCGTTTCAACAAAGTTATAAACGTTACGTGCATATAGCGCTGAAGCTTCTGTAGAAACGGTCGCTGGAATATTTGGAATACCCAAAATTTTCACGCCATTATCAGTCACAACAGTTTCACCGCATTTTGAGCCTTCAACGTTACCGCCAGTTTCAACTGCCATATCGAGGATGACTGAACCTGGTTTCATTTTGGCAACTGTTTCAGCTTTAATTAAGCGCGGTGCATCACGACCTGGTAAAAGCGCCGTCGTGATCACGATGTCAGCATTCGATACCGCTTTGTCTACAATTGCAGCTTGGTCTTTAATATATTGTTCACCAGGCATCCAACCATAACCATTTTTTGCAGCTTCATCGGCACGCGCTTGCTCTTCTGCTGACATTGGTACGTCTAACCATTTACCGCCTAAAGATTCAACTTGATCTTTGGCTGTTGGACGTAAGTCTGTCGCTTCAACAATAGCACCTAAACGTTTGGCTGTTGCAATCGCTTGTAAGCCTGCTACACCAACACCCATAATGACTACACGAGCTGGTTTAACCGTACCCGCCGCTGTCATTAACATTGGGAACATACGTTGGTACTCTGCCGCCGCAAGAAGCACAGATTTATAACCTGCCAAGTTTGCTTGTGATGACAACACGTCCATATTTTGGGCACGAGATAACGTACGTGGTAATAACTCAAGTGCAAATGCAGACACTTGCTGAGCAGCGAATTGATCAAGTTCCGTATTACGGTACGGATCAAACATCGCAACCACTGTGGTGTTTGGGGCTAATTTTTGTATTTCTTCGCCTTTAGGTGCGCGAACTTTTAAAACCAATTGACTGCCGGTATAAGCATCATCAACAATTTTTGCACCAACCTGTTCATAGGCACTATCAATATAAGCAGCTTTAACACCTGCATTACGTTGGATAACGACACTGTGACCAGCACCAATTAACTTCTTTACTGTTTCTGGTGTCGCAGCTACACGACTTTCACCAACTACAGTTTCGGTAGGGATTCCGATCTGCATGAGCATTCCTCAAGCTAATTTTTCTTAAAGTAGATATCGCATTCCTGCGATATACCCCTGGATGTATTCATGTGAATTTTTTGGATTCTAATTGAACTTTTTTAAATTACCACCCAATATTTATTTAATAAATACCCTCATTTTGAACTCATGATTCACAATCATCACAAAAATTCATGGTATTTGATCTATCATTTTCATAAAAAATAGTTCCAGATTCGTTTAATTTTCGATCCATTTTTTAACAAAAAAGAAACTTTTTTCTAATTTATCGTCAGTATAGGGAGCTTGACTTTATTAAGCTTTGATCATTCTGACATTTTTTAGCTTTCTTTTTATCCCTTTTGATTGTGTTAAAGCGCCGTGCATGTCACATTTTTAGTTGCTTCTTTCATTCTCATAAATCTCAATTTGCCGAATTGACAAAAAATCAGACTAATCGATTCAAATTCTCACGTCATTCTTAAAAATTATAAATAAGACAAAATTTAGATAAATCTAGGTTTACACATTGGGCTTAGATTTTGGCTTAAAGATGAAATACAAGATGACAGATTCTTGAAAAGAATGCTTACAAACCGTGCAAAAAAAATTTGAAATATTTTTTTGATGTATTTTTTGGGTTGATAGACCACTGTTTTTTTCATATTACGCACCACAATGATGCATTTTAACAAAAAATCAAAACTCCTTATTTCGCTAGGTAGGTGATTAAGCGAAAATTAGAGATTGAATTTTAGAGCTTAAAATGAAGATTGGCTTATACTTTCATTATTTAAAATTGATTTTTAACATTTATGGTACTTAAGCTGACTCCCACTCAGTTAGGGAGTTTATGTGCGCTGTTGGCAGCATTCTTGTTTAGTAGTAAAGCGATCTTAATCAAACAAGCTTATGCAGTTTCTGAAGATGTTGATGCAACATTGCTGGTTGCCTTAAGGATGCTCAGTGCCTTACCCGTTTTTCTTTTTATTTGTTGGTTGAACCGAAACCGTAATCGTGGATTTTCAGCGCAGGATTGGGCCCTACTCCTCGTTGCTGGTTTGATTGGATATTATTTTTCAAGTTGGCTCGATTTTATGAGTCTGATGTACATCAGTGCCTCTTTGGAGCGTATTATCCTATTTCTATATCCCACCATGACAGTAATTGCATCAAGTGTAATTTTCAAACATCCTCTTTCACTGAAGACTATTTTTGCAATTGGACTAAGTTATGGCGGCACGCTTATGGTGATGCTCCAAGAACAAAGCAATGTGCCTCATGAAAGTAATTTTTGGCTAGGTGTGAGTTTAGTTTTCGCAAGCGCGATTTGCTTTGCGAGCTATCTATTGATGACTCCAAAATTAATTCAAAAATTTGGATCGTGGAATTTTACGGGCTTAGCGATGTCTATCGCCTGCTTAGGGACGATTCTTCACTATTTTATTGCTCAGCCAAGCCCTGTATCCAATATCCTTCAACAACCCATGGAAGTAATCGGATATGGTGTTGCATTAGGCATTGGGGTAACAGTGATCCCAACTATTCTCATTGCACAAAGTATTGCTCGTTTAGGTGCTTCTCAAACAGCCATGATTGGTTCACTCGGACCAATTCTGACCATTATATTGGCGACTATCTTTTTAGGGGAATCAATGAATATGATTCAATGGTTTGGTTGTGCGCTGAATATATTGGGTGTGATGATGATTACGCTTTCCAAAACTAAACTGAAATAAAGACAACATTAACCTCACAGTTCAAATTTCAAAATAATGCTTCACGATGAAACTTAGTCTTCATAGTGAATTTCTATTTTCCCTTGATCATCGTCAAATTTAATGTCGAGTGGAACAAAGTGGGAACCCGACGATGTAGACCCCATTTGATCATTTTCATTTCTTAGTGGGCATTCAGTTAAAGATAAGCACCCACAACCAATGCACCAATCCAGTTGTTGACGAAGTTGAAGCATATTTAAAATTTTTTGATCTAAAATTTTCTGCCACGCACTTGATAATGCGGTCCAATCTGATTTAGTCGCGGTTTTATTCTTAGGGAGTATGTTAAATGCTTGCTTCACTTCAGAGAGTGAAATCCCAACCTGCTGTGCCACTTTGATGATGGCAATCCTTCTCAGCATATATCGTGGATATCGCCGTTGATTTCCTTCCGTCCGCACACTCCAAATAAGTGCTTTGTCTTCATAAAATCTGAGTGCTGCGACCGATACACCACTTCGAGCAGCTAACGCGCCTATACTGAGCCACTGTTGTAATTTTTGTTCTTCCATGCTCTTGACCTCAAGTTAAGTTGAGCTTTCATAATTCTTTTCTAAGCTTAATGCAGAGAAGATAGAATGACAAAACCAAATAAGCCAACGTTTAGTTTAACCACTAAAAATCCGCCTCAGCTTTATTCTCCAAGGCAACTTGGATATAGCCACATCTGTGAGGTCAAACACTTCAACACAGTCGTTCATATATCAGGTCAAGGTGGTGAAAATGCCGAAGGACATTATTCCACTGATTATTCAGAACAACTCAACCAAGTCTTCGAAAATCTCAAAATTGCTCTCAGCTATGCACATATCGACTTTTATAATATTGCTGTTCTAAGCGTTTTGATTGTCAATTTTGACCAACAAAAACATCACCTGTTAAATCTGAAAATGAATACAATATGGAAAGATCAAAATTTCCCAGCATGCACACTAATCCCTGTGTCTCGCTTGGCATTAGACGCCATGCAAATTGAAATCGAAGCCACAGCTTACTGCTCCTCATCCACTGAGCCATTTATTCATGTATAACGATCTTGACGATTTAAATAAAAAAGACATCACGAATGACACTGCTTTACTTTGGTTGATGGCCATTGCTTGTGGTATTTGTGCAGGCGCTAATTATTATTCGCAGCCCTTAATTCACTCTGTTCAACTTTACTTTAATGCCCCTGCAACAGATGTGGCATTAACTGTTACTTTGGCTCAAGTCTCTTATGCTGTCGGACTACTTTTTATCGTACCACTTGGTGATATTCTCAATAAAACGAAATTAATCCCATTTTTAATGTTCTTTGCAGCAGTGGGATTATTTATTTGTGCTTTTTCACTCAACCTTTATATGTTATGGGCTGGCACAATTATCACTGGGCTTTTCTCAGTTGCAGCACAAATTTTGATTCCGTTTGCCACGATGGCGGTTCGACCAGAACGAACAGGCGAAGTTGTCGGGTTACTGATGAGCGGATTATTGGTGGGTATTTTGATTTCGACCAGTTTAGCTGGCTTGTTATCCAACTTATTTAATTGGCAGCTCATTTATATTGTCAGTGGAATTTTGATGTTAATGGTCGCTGTGGTACTTAATATTCGTCTGCCTTATATTCCTAGCTCTAAAATTAGTTATTTTGCTGTGTTTAAATCCATGGGGCTGCTACTTAAAGAAGAGCCTCGTTTAATCTATCGCTCTATCATTGGTGCCTTTGCATTTGCAACGATGAGCATCCTCTTCTCCACCATTTCTATTTTACTTAAATCCTCTTTTTCTCTTGAAGATGTTATGGTGGGTTTAGTCACTCTGGTTGGCGTATTTGGCGCCTTGTCCACCAAGAAAATTGGTAAGATCGCCGATCGTGGTTACGTCAAACAAATCACTTGGTTTGGCATTTTAATCCTAGGTAGCGCATGGA
Organism: Acinetobacter sp. Ver3; assembly: GCF_000632455.1. GTDB lineage: Bacteria > Pseudomonadota > Gammaproteobacteria > Pseudomonadales > Moraxellaceae > Acinetobacter. Next base: position 41,530 of record NZ_JFYL01000007.1, on the reverse strand, counting down.
TATTCCTTTATTTAGGTGCATTCTATTTAAGTTGCTATATCATCGGCTTTGGACTGATGAATCTCGGTCTAGCATTGGTGCATAGTAGCAACCAGAATGTGATTTTTAATTTAAGACCGGATGCTAAATCTCGAGTAAATTCACTTTATATGACCAGCTATTTTATTGGTGGCGCAAGTGGTTCCGCGCTAGGAATTTATGCTTGGGATCATGGTGGATGGGCAATGGCGTGTATCGTAGGATTAATCCTGGTCAGTTGTACTGCACTATTCACGCTAGTGGATCAACGTTATCATCGAACCCAACTCAGCTAACTCATAAAATATGCATGTTAAGCCTCTATAAATGGAGGCTTTTTCAATAATTTAGCCTCTGCAGTCATCATTCAGTCCTCTAAAGCTGTGTATCTCTTGTGCGTAATCACACACACTGTTCACTATCATTATAAGAATATTCGTGGACAAGAATGAAAGCAGTTGTATGTCATCAAAATGAATTAACACTTGAAGATGTCAGCCATCTAACACCATCACAAGGACAAACTTTGTTAGAGGTTGTGCGATGTGGTATTTGTGGCAGTGACTTACATATGCAGCATAGTTGTGACCACATGCATGAACTTACGGCTAAAGTGGGTCTAAAAGGTGTTGCAAAGTCAACAGACCGTTTTGTCATGGGGCATGAATTTTGCGGTCGTGTTCTAGATTATGGTCCTAAAACCAGAAAAAAATTTAAAACAAATACCTTAGTTTGTGCAATGCCACTATTGAAAGTTGATCAGTGGGGTTATCAAGCAACGGGGCTTTCCCCTCAAGCTTCTGGTGGTTATGCCGAACAAATCTTAGTGCAATCTCAACTCATGTTTGCGGTGCCAAATGGATTACATCCCGATCTTGCGGCAATGACCGAGCCAATGGCAGTTGCTTTACATGCAGTACGTCGGAGCAGAATAAAGAAATCAGAACCCGCAATTGTTATTGGTTGTGGTCCAGTAGGCTTAGGTGTCATTTTAATGCTCAAAGCGATTGGTGTGAAAAAAATTATTGCCAGTGACTTTTCACCAAATCGCCGTAGGCTAGCTCAACTTTGTGGCGCAGATGTCGTCATTGATCCTAAACAATCATCGCCTTTTGAGAGTTGGAAAGAATACGGTTTATTGGGTGATGCTTCTGAAGCGATTAACTATGGAATCGGTATTTTTGAAAAGATTCAGTCTATGCATATTCCATGGTGGCATGCGTGGCGTGTGGCTGACAAATTAGGTGCTTTACCCAAACGTCCTGTGATTTTTGAATGTGTCGGGATGCCAGGCATCCTTCAACAGATTATTAACGGTGCGCCATTATTTTCTAAAATTATCGGTGTGGGTGTATGTATGCAATCCGACAGCATCGAACCCGCTTTGGCTTTAAACAAAGAAATCGAAATCCAGTTTGTGATTGGTTATACGCCACTTGAGTTCAGAGATGCGCTCCATATGATCGCTGAAGGTCAAATTGATTGTTCTCCTCTGATAACGGGCGTTGTAGGTCTTGCAGGAGTCAAAGATGCTTTTCAGGCCTTAGGTGATCCTGAACAACACGCTAAAATTTTGGTCGACCCCAAAAAGACCGGATCTGATATCAGTGCACTTTAGATAATCTTTAGGTTCTATACGACATAAGTGCTCAGCGATTTTTTTACTATGGGGCTCAAACTTGATCAGAGTCCTTATTTATCCTGCGTGATACTCAATCGAACTTTAAAATTTTAATTTCATCTATGAATAGATCTTAAACAAGGAAGTTTTATGTCAAATTTAAATCACATGCCTTTCAATGTTGAAGCAAGTTGTTCTTGTGGCGCAAATACTTTTCGCTTTTCTCATGCACCCATCGCACATTTTATTTGTCACTGCCAAGTTTGCCAAGAATATACAGGTAAGGCATTTTCAGATGTTTTAGTATTCTTGAAACAAGATGTTTATGATTTAAATATTAAACAGACTACTTTTAAACGTTTGAAGTCACCACCCAATATCCGTCGTGGGATATGCAAACAATGTCAGTCCCCTTCTATTGAATTTGGAATATTAGATCAGTTGGTATTTATTCCTAAATGGAACTTAAAAGACTTCTCGCAAGTTCCCCCTGAAAATATGCATATTTTTTACCATCGTCGTGTGCAAGATGTAGCTGATGATTTGCCAAAATATAATGGTTTTATCCAGAGTCAAACTCAAGCAGCTAAGTTTATTCTTGAAGGATTAGCTAATAGAATTCTAAAATAAAATCATCAATAAAATATGACTTCACTTGAACACTTTTTAAACCAATGATTGAAAAATTTAAATTATATCTCTTTCATAAATCAAAAAAGATCAATCCTTTGCTGATTATTTGTACCGAATAATTTTAAATATTCATACATAATTTGCGAATGAAATACATCGACTCAAAGAAGCTTTCTGAAACACAGTTTAAGCGATATACAGGCATCTCATGGTCAACCTTTGATTTAATGGCGGAACAGCTAAAAATGCTTGTACCTGCTAAAGGTAGACCATCTAAGTTAAGTGTAGAAGATCAAATCCTGCTGTGCTTAAGTTATTGGCGTGAATATCGAACATTGTTTCATGTCGCAACCAGTTATGGTGTGTCAGAGCCTACTGCTTCAAGAATCGTCCGCCACGTAGAGGATTGCCTGATCAAGTCCAATCTATTTAATTTACCCAAGAGTTTGCCTGAAGGCGAAGGTATCGACTGGAATGTGGTGATCGTAGATGCCACAGAAACCCCAATACAAAGACCTAAAAAAACAGAAGAAAAGCTATAGTGGTAAGAAGAAAGCTCATACTTTCAAAGTACAAGCCATTATCCATTATAGAACACAGCAAGTTCTGAGTTTATGCACGAGTTGTGGTGCTGTACATGATTTCGAGCTTTTCAAACGCAACTTGAATCAGATTCCTAAAGGTGCTTTTATTCTTGCAGAGAAAGGTTATCAAGGGATTTATACGGTGTATCCAAATAGTCTATTGCCATTAAAAGCAAAAAAGCGCTGTAAACTAGATCCTGAGCTAAAAGTTTACAATCAAGAAATCAATAAAAGAAGAATTGGGATTGAGCATGTATTTGGGACTTTGAAGACCTTCAAAATCCTTGCTGAGCGATATCGCAACCGTGGCAAAAGATTGGGATTAAGATTCAGTTTAATCGCAGGGGTTTATAATTTAGAACTGAGTAAAAAATGATTTATGAAAGAACCCTAATATTTATACCAAGCAAAAAAATATAATAACCAAGAGGCTTTGTTGCAAACAATAATTCATAACCGCCTGATTCAAATCAATTAAAATAAAAAATTATATTTCCTATAATAAAGATTTATTCATATAAAAAGATTTATATAAAAAAAGCCAAAGCTTCTGATAATATTTAAATTAATATTGAAAATATCCAACCGCCTATAACATTGATATAAGAAAAAAAATACCATCTAATTTTAAGTAGAATTAATTTAAATAAAAAACTAAATATCCAAAAAAATGTATTTAAAGCAAAACATATACAAAAATAAGTGAGAATTAATGTTAGTTCCCCAAAAAATGAATTCTGATAGTGATCAAACAACAATTCAATACTGAGTACAAATGGAAGCGAGCCAATTACAATATTCCAGTTCAATATCTTTTCTCTTTTCTCTTTTAATTGCCAACCAAAGAGAGTCAATGTAGCCTGAAAAATAAAAAAATAAGCCAAAATGAGTAAAAAGTCTCCTGGGTTTTTAAAACCACTCATCATTTTGAAAACCCACATTTGGCTTCATAGCCCATATCCACACATCCTTCATCTATTAGATAAAGCAGTGTATTAAACTTCCTCAAAGTCTGGCTAAATATACCGTCCAGTTTAATACATGACGCCACATCACTTTGACCAATAAGTATTAAACATCTCTTTGATACCATCATCATCTTCCATATATTCCTCAGGTGATATTTTTAAAGCTACACCACTCAAATAAATTATTGCTTTCCATAGAAGCTTCTCTTCAGTAGGAAGATCAAAAAACAATTCATTATGGTCAAGCGCATTCATCCTTATTCTTGCCCACTCTTCAGCTTCCTCTCGACTGATTTTATGGGTCAATAAGCCGCTGAATACTTGTTGTACATCTGATAAAAATATTTTCATATCACCATTTCCCAGTATATTACCCATTCTTATCAAATAAATAATGTGTTTTAGTTCCATTATTAAATTCTGGGCGTATCTGTCTAATATTACCTGAATTATCAAGTGTTTCATGCCCCTCCTCAATGAACCATTTTTTAAATTATGGTAAGATGCCGAGCTTTTCACGATTTATTCAATCTAGGTTTCACCATGTCTGATATCCAATCCTTACAGCCTCGAATTTCCGTCGCCCCAATGATGGATTGGACGACCCGTGATTACCGCTTTTTTGCACGTCTATTCAATCCAAATATCATCATGTACACCGAGATGGTGACCACAGGCGCAATTTTATTTGGCGATGCAGCACGTCATTTAGATTACAGCAAAGAAGAACACCCTATTGTGTTACAGCTTGGTGGATCAAATCCTAAAGACCTCGCAACCTGTTCTAAAATGGCTCAAGATTGGGGCTATGATGAAATCAATTTAAATGTTGGTTGCCCTAGTGATCGTGTTCAAAACAATAAAATTGGTGCTTGCCTCATGGCTGAGCCTGAGCTGGTTGCTGAATGTATTGCTGAAATGCAAAATGCAGTTGATATCCCCGTCACGGTAAAACACCGAATCGGCATCGATGATATGCAATCTTATGAGGAGATGCTGCATTTTGTCGATACCGTTGCAAAAACGGGATGTCAAAATTTTATCGTGCATGCACGCATTGCTTTACTACAAGGTTTGTCACCGAAAGAAAATCGGGACATTCCACCTTTACGTTATGAAGATGTCTATCGCTTAAAGCAAGATCGCCCAGAACTATTGATCGAAATCAACGGTGGGATCAAAACATTTGCTGAAACTCAACAACACTTACAACATGTGGATGGTGTCATGATTGGTCGCGAGGCTTATCACAATCCTTATCTACTGGCTGAACTAGGACAATTATGGAATTTGTCAGCACCTGATCGTTTTGAGATCATGCAGGAAATGATGCCATATATTGCAAAACGTTTAGCTGATGGTGCACCACTTTCAGTCATTACACGTCATATTTTAGGCTTATTTCAAAACCTTCCTGGTGCACGAAAATGGCGACAAGCCCTGAGTGGGGGTAACGCGAAAACATTAAAAGATATTGAAAATGCCTTAATCGGTATGCAACAAGCCATTCAAAGACATGCTGAACAAGAAAGCTTAAAAATCAATGCTGAATAAACCAATTTCATCATTAAAAAGGTCTCTTGATAGAGACCTTTTTTGATAATCACTTTTAGGCTTGTTTTGCTTGAATCGAATCTAATCGTTTTAACACTTCAGCCACTGCTACCATTGCAAAACTTGATGTCACCACCACGGCTGAACCATAACCACCACATCTTAACCCAGCACTCGCACAAATATCAGCATTCGAAAAAGGATTATCCACCGAATAAATACAGGTGATACCGAACTTCTCTTTCGGCTTTTTACAGATACCTTTTGAGCGTAACTGACTTCTTAATTTTGCCAGCATCGGGTCGTATTCTGTTTTTGACAAATCTGCGACCCGAATTTTGAGTGGATCTAATTTACCACCAGCACCACCAGATACAATCAAAGGGACTTTATTGAAACGACAATGTAGCATCAATGCGAGTTTTGCTTTGACATCATCAATGCAATCCAACACAACATCTGGATTTGAACTCAAAATCTCCGTTACATTTTCAGGCGTTAGATAATCATCAATTAAATTGATTTTTATACGTGGATTAATTTGGCGACAACGCTCTGCCATCACTTCAATTTTTTCATGACCTAATGTTGATGTCATCGCAGGTAACTGACGATTAATATTTGACGCTGCAACAGAATCCATATCAACTAGTGTTAACTCGCCCAAACCTGTTCTAGCCAAAGCTTCGACAGCCCAAGAGCCAACACCGCCAATACCAATCACCATGACATGACTGTTTTCATAATGCTGAAAATTTTCTTCACCATAAATTTTGGCTACACCCGTAAAACGGCGTTCATATTCCTCATCATGAACTAAGTCAGTCATATTGCTCTAACACTATTTGGAAAAGGCGTATTTTAGCAAAACTTCGGAGGAATAGAGAGTTTTGAACTCACGACAATTTCAGTTCATTTTTTAGGTTGAGTGCAGACACACTATTCTCCCAAACACGTTGCGCAATGTCTTCGACTCTTGTATTTAAACTATGTGCCAAACCTTCTAAAACATAAATTAAATTCTGTGGGGTATTACGGGTACGGTGTTCAGTTGAAGCTTGACAACATAATGGCGTCATATCAGGACAGTCTGTTTCAATGACCAGATGTTCAATACCAACATACTGAACTGTTTGGTGTAATTTTTTAGCATTGGAATTGGTAATCTGTCCCGTGACCCCTAACTTAAATCCAAGTTGAATAAATGCCTTCGCTTCTTCTATCCCTCCACTGAATGCGTGGGCGATACCACCGTGAACAAATTGCTTTGCTTTTAACAGCCTTAATGCTTCAGCATGAGATTTACGAATATGTAACAGCACAGGAAGCTTAAATTGTTGAGCCAAATCGACTTGTTGCGCAAAAAAATCCTGTTGCTTAGCGAAAACTTCCGACTGCTTATGTTGCTTGAGAAAAGTATCTAAACCAATTTCTCCAACGGCGATGCATTGTTGTACTTCAAGAATTTTTTTTAGATCGTCTAGATGATGAGGCTGATGTTGTTCGATATAAAAAGGATGTAGACCAGGAGCGAGATAACTCCTCGGTGCCTGATCTAAACCATTTAACCAATGGTGTGTTTCAATCAATGTATGAAAGCGTTGGTGTTGAAACCCAATCAGTACAAGGGCATCCACTCCCTTCTGTTTAGCCTGATACGCAAGTTGCTCACGATCGAAGTCAAAATCTTCTACATCAAAGTGCGTATGCGTATCAAACAAACGTGGCATGGACATGTTATTTTGCTTCACCTGCAGCTTGAGGTACAGCAACTTGAACCGAAGGATGAACAGCCTCCAGCATTTCAGGTTTAATCACACCCTGTAACTTTTCATAAGGAATCGTAAGTCTTGGCAAACCCACCACATAAGGACCAATTTCATATTCACCGTATTGAAGAATTAAACCCTTCTTACCCAAATAATAATTATCAGTGAGTTTAAATTTCCAAGCCTCTTCATACTCTTCAACGTTATCTGCTAACTGCGAATCTATGACCCATTTTTTAAATTCATCATGGGCCAATTGATTTAATTTATTCTTTTGGTCTTTCACTAAAATTTGATCTAGTGACACTTGTTTCTGCTGTTTCAAATCAAAATTAAAGTAAGTTTGTGAAGAAGAACCATGTGCACCTCCTAAATAGTTACTCGTATTCAATACGACGGTTGCAAGTGGTCCTTGTGAATTTAAAATTTTAGGACTAATACTCAAACTAATTTGATGTCCAACCCCCAAGTGCTTTAACTCTTTATCTAAACCCACAAAGTTATCAATATAGGGCTGAATCTGCTCTGCAAGTAACTGCGCTGCAGTTTTATATTCAACAACTTCACTTGCGGCTTGAGTATCTTTGTCTTTAGGCAGCGTCTGCTCAGGTTCGAACAACTCTAGCGTTTCTTGTAAATTTTTGATAATCGCTTGATCAATTAAGCCATCTAACACAAATTGATTCGTTCTCAATCGATCAATTGAAATTTCTGGACAATTGTTACCATCACATTCTACCAACCGAACAGGCACTTTTTCAGTTTCACCCTGAAGCACGAGTATCTGAACTTCCGATGCTGCTTGAGTTTGAGTGTCAGGTGACTCTTTAGGCCCGTCCCCTTTTGGCTGACATGCGCTCAGCGTAATTGCGGCAGTAAGTACAGATACAGTCCAAACTATTTTATTTTTTAACATCTCACAACCTTGAGGAGAAACGGTCATTTATCATTGATTTAAGCCTAACCCGATGAAATTGATAGCTCAAGCTTCGTTTGTATGGGTTTAACTGCAATTGTATATGCTACATTACAATATTTGTAATATTTCAAAACATCTTTTGAAAGATCTGCGGTACAACCACCTGCTTGGTTTGAGCATGATTCAAATAGATATCCAATTGCTCACCACCTTTGACAATTTCGTTCGCACGAATATGAACACCAATCCCTTCACCATCAAAGAACCATTCCTGATTTTGCCAGCTGAGATTCACTGGAGCGATACTTCTCACTTCACCACTCTGGGCCTTTAACCATTTTTGATAGGACACTTGAAGTATTCTTTCAAAATCATTTATTTGGTTCTTTTGAATCACATCCTGCAACTGTAAAACTTTTTTCTGCTTTCGATCCAATACCATAAAGTAACCACGATCTTTAACGATCACTTCAGCTTGTTTTGTGTTAACAATGAATTGGATCAACACATATTGATTTCGTTGGGTGGCGACTTGCGTCAGTATATCCAACTCATAAGGCTGATTCAGTGAAAACTCCTTCATCCATGATTCAGAGCGACTTATATAGGTTTCGATGGATTGATCCAAACTCAATTGTTCTTTTTCATTAATTTGATCTTGAATCACAAAAGCCAAATGGTTGTTAAGTTGTTGATTGACCCACTGATCTGCGGTTTTTAAACTTAAAATTTCAATTTTTTCACAGACCGATTTTGTGCAATTTTCGCTCTTTATTTCAACTTGAAACGCGTCATCATTTAAGTATGGTAACACATCAGCGTTTTTAACTTGGGCAGACTGCCCTGACTTTTGTGTCTTAGACTCTGGTTGTTTTTCACAAGATGCCATCCCAATGACTAAGGTAGCAAGAAGAATACGCAATCGTTTTTTTTGTAAGTTTAGAGTAATCACAAAAATCAACCAAAATTAAATCATTGGTTATTCTGATACAAAAACAGCTTCACGAGGAAGCTGTTTTACATTTTCAAGCAAAATTAATGTTCACGTGTATTACGGAAAACAATATCAGGATAACGCTCTTGCATTAATTGTAAATTGACACGGCTAGGTGCTAAGTACGTTAAATGCCCACCACCATCAACTGAAAGTTGGTCATGTGCTTTTTTCTTAAATTCGTTAAATTTTTTCTCATCTGGACATGAAACCCAACGAACAGTGTTAATGCTCACAGGCTCGTAAATACAATCTACTTTGTATTCTTCTTTTAAACGATAAGCTACAACTTCGAATTGAAGAACACCCACAGCACCCACAATAAGATCATTACTGTTTTGTGGCATAAATACCTGAGTTGCACCTTCCTCTGAAAGCTCTTTTAAACCTTTTTGGAGTTGCTTCGATTTCAAAGGATCTTTTAAACGAACACGGCGGAACATTTCAGGAGCGAAGTGAGGAATACCTGTGAATTGCAAGTTTTCACCCGAAGTGAAAGTATCGCCAATTTGAATCGTACCATGGTTATGTAAACCAATAATGTCACCTGGCCATGCCTCTTCTAGATGCTGACGATCACCCGCCAAGAACGTTAATGCATCTGAAATACGCACATCTTTCCCAATACGCACATGCTTCATTTTCAAGCCTTTTTCATATTTGCCTGAGCAGATACGCATGAAAGCAATACGATCGCGGTGTTTAGGGTCCATATTGGCTTGAATTTTAAAGACAAAACCAGAGAAACCCTCTTCAGTCGCTTCAACTTTACGGTCTTGGGTAGGATGTGCTTTTGGTGGTGGTGCATATTCACTAAATGCATTTAAGACATGGTCTACACCAAAGTTACCCAACGCTGTACCAAACAATACTGGAGTTTGACGCCCTGCTAAGAATTCTTCACGATCAAGCGGTTCATTTGCCATTTGAACTAATTCTAGTGACTCTTCAAATGCAGCCCAAGCTAATTCACCGACTTTTTCACGAAGGTCAGCATGGTCATAACCGTCACGAATTTCGATATCTGTAATGGTTGAACCAAAACCTGCTTTATAGACATAGAATTTTTCTTCGATCAGATTAAAAACACCCGCGAAGTCACGGCCTGTGCCTAAAGGCCAAGTTAAAGGTACGCATTTAATTTTCAGGACGTTTTCAATTTCGTCGAGGAGCTCGAGTGGCTCGCGAATTTCACGGTCCATTTTGTTAACGAAAGAAATAATCGGTGTGTCACGCATACGACACACATCCATCAATTTAATCGTACGATCTTCGACACCTTTCGCACCATCAATCACCATCAATGCTGAGTCTACGGCTGTAAGGGTACGATATGTATCTTCAGAGAAATCTTCATGCCCCGGTGTATCGAGCAGGTTGATCATTTTGTCTTTATAAGGGAACTGCATCACAGAGGTCGTGATTGAGATACCACGCTCTTTTTCCATTTCCATCCAATCTGATGTCGCAGCACGGTCAGATTTACGGCTTTTTACCATACCTGCAACTTGGATCGCTTGCCCCCACAACAATAACTTTTCCGTCATTGTGGTTTTACCCGCATCGGGGTGGGAAATAATGGCAAATGTACGTCGCTGAGCAACTTGCTCCGCTAACTCTTGCTTAAAGCTCATGAATAACACCTACTGCAGACATGCAGTTTAGAAGATCAAAAAAGATCAAAATAAAAATTGGCGATATTGTAGCAGATCAATACCGAATGTGAATGTGATGAATCAGAAACTGACCAGAAGTTAATAGTTCTTAAATGTGCTTTCTAAACGATCCACAGGTAATGGCATACCCAATAAATAGCCTTGTAATTGCTGACAACCTAAACGTTTTAAGATATCGGCTTGTTTTTGAGTTTCAACGCCTTCAGCTGTCACCACCAAACCTAAACGTTTAGCCAATACAATAATACTTTCTAAGATAATTTCATCTTTAGTATTGGGTGAAAGATTTCGAATAAATTCACGGTCAATTTTAAGCTCATCTACCGGGAGATTCTTTAAATATAAGAAGCTAGAATGACCAGTTCCAAAATCATCAATCGCAAGCCCAATCCCCAAATTACGTAGGCTCTCAAAAGTACGAATACTGACATCGATATGATGCATTGCTGTCGATTCAGTAATCTCAATAATTAAATGGGCTGGATCGATCTGGTATTGCGTGATTAAACATCTTAATGTATCTACCAGCGCTTTATGTTCAAATTGTACAGCTGATAAATTTACAGCGATCGGACAGAAAGGCAATTTCTTTTTTTGCCAAGCTTGAATCTGTATACACGCTTGTTCAAGAGCCCAGTAGCCCATTTTAATAATAAGACCTGTTTGCTCCGCACCCTCAATAAACATATTTGGTGCTAGAAGTCCTAGACTTGGATGCTTCCAACGAATTAAAGCTTCAACGCCACAAATTTTAAAATCTGCTGTGAATTTCGGCTGATAAAATAAAATGAATTGTTGTTCTTCAACAGCACGATACAAATCATTAATAAGTTTTGATTGGCTACGTGCGATTTCTTGTTGATCTAATGAATAGTTAAACACACTGTAAGTATTGCGACCTTGCTCTTTGGACATCAGCATTGCAGCATCAGCATTCACCAACAAATCATGTAAATCAGCACCATGATCTGGATAATAGACCACACCTAAACTTGCTGAGATATTGATTTCCTTCCCAGAAATCACAAAGCCTTCTTGGATTTTACTCAATACTAGATTGGCAACTTGATCAATTTGGTCTGTAGAAAAGTCTTCAACAACCAATAAAAACTCATCACCACCAATACGAATTAATTTTTGGTTTTTTTCGAGTAATGCATGAAGTCGATGTGCTAAATTCACTAAAAGCTGATCACCAATATGATGTCCAAAAGCATCATTTACTGCCTTGAAACGATCTAAATCAATATAAATGAATGCAACTTTATGATCTTTAGATTGATGTAGTGAAAATAATGAAGTGGTGTAATCAAGCAAAAAAAGTCGATTTGGAAGTTTGGTCAAATTATCTTGAAGGGCAAGGCTTTCCAATTCCTTATTCATTTTGATTAATTGTTGATTTCGCTCTTCAAGTCGTAATTCTAAAATAGCGACAAAAAAACTGACCACTAAAACCAAGCAGGTGACAAATATAATGACAAAAAGTAATAAACCTTGACCTTCATGGAGTTGATTCAATGCTGCATATTTGGCATCCACGGGTTGGAAAGTCGCAGCCGCCATACCAATATAATGCATTCCCACAATACTAAAAGCGATCATGAATGCCACGGCAAGCTTGAAAGCCAATTTATTGTGATAGGTACGCTTATATTTAAACATCAGCCAGAATGACAATCCTGAACCACATACAGCAATCAGTACAGAAAAAATCACCAAAATGGTGTCATAACGAATAATGTAGTTGGGAACGATCAATCCCGCCATTCCAGTATAGTGCATACCTGAAATACCGAAACCCATCAGAAGTGCACCCAAAACCAATCTAGCCAAAGGAAGTGTAGATCTAGTCGTGAGCCATATGGCAAAAATTGAAGCGAGAGCTGCGATCACATAAGAGAATAGCGTTAAACCTATATCGAAACTATGATCTTCGGGTAAATGACAAGCCAGCATTCCAACAAAATGCATGACCCAAATCGCAAGACCAAATATCATGCCACTTACACCGAGCAGCACTTTTTGACCAACTGGGTTTTTGTGGGTACTAATGAGTTGTTCAAATGAAATAGCAATAAAGCAGACGATCACTGCCGCCACAGCAGAACCCGCCACCATTGCATAATCGTAACTCATATGAATCATATAGAGACTTATCCGTACCTGAACCTGTTTTTATTTTATTTAAACCCCAAAAGTACAGTAAATAAATGTAAGAAGGTTCAACTTTTTAATGAGCATTTGTCGCCTACAACAATATCACCATCTCATTGAACGTCAAGTTGTTTTTCGGCGATATCCATAAAAAATGGCGTATCGAAATACGCCATTTTTTAAGTAAAACTTAACAATAAATATTTTTATTTTTGCAAGGCAATGTAATCGAGCAAGATATGAGCTGATTCAGTGACAAATGCCTCTTCTTCAGGTAAAGGTGGGCGTTGATTAGTTTTCATCTTAGCACGCGATTCAGCCAAAGCTTCCATCGATGCCTGATAACTTTCCCAATTTGGATAAGCAGTTTTACCCATTGCTATACGGCGTTTATTTTCTTCTGCCAACGTTTCTTTTTCCAAAGCGATGAGTTCAGCTTTACGTTGATCGATATCCAACACGATTTGTTTATTCTCTTTAGCTTTCTGCGAAATCGCTTTACGCGCTTCTAAATACTTAAATTGAATATCATTCGCAACACGCTGTTTTGAATGAGCAGCTAATTTTGGTACAAAGGCTTGCACTTCTCCCTCACGTTTGAAAGGAGCTGTAGGGATGGTATCCCACTCTAAAGCATTCTTAGCTTTACGCTCCCCAAACTCTTCATCGTAGATATCAACCAATTGAATATCAGGCACAACCCCTTTATTTTGTGTGCTTCCACCAGTAACACGGTAAAACTTTCGTTGCGTCAATGTCGCTTGACCATACGCTAAGCTGTCCAATTGAACTTGAGCTGTACCCTTACCTGTCGTAGTACTTCCAATCACAATCCCACGACCATAATCCTGCACAGCAGCTGAATAGATTTCACTTGCTGATGCAGAAGCCAGATTCACCATGACAGCCAATGGACCTGCGTAGGTTTGAGCGCCTCCATCACGATCTTCGAAGACACTGACGTTACCATTCCCATCCCGAATTTGAACCACTGGACCAGATTTAATCACTTGCCCAATCATTTTTGCCACTTCTTCGAGTGAACCGCCAGGGTTATTACGAAGATCAACGATAATGCCATCGACATTTTGCGCAGCTAAACTTTTCAATGCATTATTGGTATCTTCAGATACTGAACGATAGCTTTCACCAGCACGACGGGCACGGTAGTTGTAATAGAACGATGGAATTTCGACTACTCCAACTTTATGTTTCTTGCCATCACGTACAATTTCAACTGTTCTTGAACGTACACCCGCATCCTCTTCTTGAATCACATCACGTACGATAGTTACGGTACGTGCCTGACTCATAGATGCTCCAGGTCCGAGCAATTTAATGGTGACTTTAGTCCCACGCTTACCTCGGATCAATCCAACGATTTCAGAACTGGTCCATCCAATGACGTCGACCATTTTGTCACCGTCTTGCGCGACACCAATAATACGATCACCAGACTTGACCTGTCCCGTCTTAAACGCAGGACCACCATCTACGATCGTCTCGATACGCGTATAGTCTTCATTCCCGCGTTCTGGACGGATCGACACACCAATCCCCTCAAGCTGCAATGTGGTCTGACGATTTAACTCAATCGCATCGATTGGTGGGAAATAATTACTGTGCGGGTCATAAGTCGCTAACATAGCATTGAGCGTTTTTTCTAAAACGTCATCGCTTTTTGTACGCTTCATACGTTCTAATTGACGCATATAGCGCTTGGTCAAAGTCTGAACTGGCGTTAAATCTTCAGCTGAAGTGAGATCTTGCCCTGCTGCTAAAGAAGGATCATCTTTCAACGCTTTTTGCTTAGCCAAATCTTCTTCTTTAGCAATCGTTAAATTGATTAACTGAGACACCAGCATTTTGCGCCATTGATTTTCTTGCTCAGCTTTATTTTTGAAAAATGGAGCCTTTTCACGATCAGACTCGATAAACACATTAGGTTGATTTAGGTTTTGCGGTTTTTTTAACTCCGCCAACATAAACTCATAGAATGACTTTAAACGATCACGATATTGAGCGTGAATGGCATAAGGTCCTTCAAGGTTACCCGCTTTGAGCGCGGCTCCAAAAGTTGGTCCGTATTTTTTCTTATAGTTTGCCACTTCATCTGCCAAGAAAAGGCTATGGTCAGGATCAAGACTATCAATATACATATCAAAAATACGTTGTGAGGTCGTAGCATCTAAACGCATATTTAAATAGTGCTGACGATCCACCAAAGTTGCTAATTGTCTTGAAACTAAAGCTTGTTCTTGTGTGGGCTTTATATTCTGAACCTGTTGAACCGCTGGTTCATTCGCTGCGATCGCAACATTAATTGTATGACCAAAAAATAAACCACCAGTGGCAATGGCTACCGCGCAAGCGATTGTTTGAAGTTTCATAACGAATTTGTCTTTCCTTGGATAAACCAAATTTACACTATTGTTTTCAGATAGAAATATTAATATTCAAAACCTTAAACAACTTTTTTATTTCTGCCGTATAGTTTTATCATAATCTGTACGGAGAAAATGTAGCAAATCATTGCAAAATTCGGGTATTGTTTTCTCTTTTAAAATTAGAATCACGGATTCCACTATGATTGGCGCATTGATGCTTGATATTGAGGGCACAACACTTAATCAAGAAGATATTCAACTCCTACAATCTCCACAAGTTGGTGGAGTCATTTTGTTTGGAAGAAATATTGAATCACCTCAACAAGTTCGCGCCTTAACGGATCATATGCGCCAAGTTCGTCCCGATATTTTAATTGCAGTCGATCAAGAAGGCGGACGCGTACAACGTTTAAAACAAGGCTTCACTCTCCTTCCTGCCATGGGACGTTTCGGTGAGCTCTATTTAAGTCAGCCAGAACGATCAATTGAATTGGCTGAACAATGCGGTTGGCTCATGGCTACCGAAGTTCTTGCAGTCGGGATCGATTTCAGCTTTGCACCTGTATTAGACCTTAACGACATCAGCGATGTTATTGGTGACCGTGCTTTTGCTAAAAATATCTCAGATATCATCCCTTTAGCCCAAGCCTTTATGCAAGGTATGAAACGCGCTGGTATGGCAACCACGGGGAAACACTTCCCTGGCCATGGCTCGGTTAAAGCAGATTCACATATTGCGGCAGCTGTGGATACACGAAGTTATGCTGAAATTGAAGCTCAAGATATGCAAAGCTTTATTCAACTCCAACCTCAACTTGACGCACTCATGCCAGCACATGTGATTTATGAAAAAGTAGATCCAAATCCTGCTGGTTTTTCTCAGTATTGGGTTCAAAAAGTACTTCGTGAAACACTTCAGTTTGACGGTGTCCTGTTTTCTGATGACTTAAGTATGCAAGCAGCTTGTGTTGCAGGTGGTGCAGATGCTCGCATCAAAGCCGCGCTTGAAGCTGGCTGTGATATGGGCTTAGTCTGCAATAATCGGGAATCTGCATGTGTCGCGCTCAGTGCCATAGAGAGTTATCCATTGCCGAACCAAGAACGCTTAGAGCGTATGCGCGGTAAGATTCAAGAGATTCGCATTGGTGAACAACTTGACTTAGGCAACGAATGGAAATCTGTCAAAAAGGTCATTGAAGATTTTAGACAATCATTTTAATAATACAGGGAGCATTCTAATGCTCCCTTTATCTTGACCAATCCAATAATAATCATAGCCAAGGATGTGTATGTCTCAATCAAAACAATCAAAGCACCGTCATATTTCGTTTACTGCTCACTACACTGGCTATATTTGGTACCAAATGGGTATCTCTCACGAAGCATTTGCGACTTCGAAAGGTAAAGCGTTGGTGCAATTCGCTCACCCTTTTGAAAGTATGGCTGAGAAGTTTATCGGTGGAAGTATGCGTTCAACCCTGAAGACACGACATACATTATTAGACGATCACTTAAAATTATTAATCAAACAATATCCAAACCTGCAAATTTTAGAAATTGCAGCGGGACTTTCACCTCGTGGTTGGTGGTTTAGATCCCATTATCCCGAAATAGATTATCGCGAATTAGATTTACCAGACATGGCTACCACAAAACAATCCGCTTTGAATAAAATCGATCCCGAAAGCCCTAAAGTTTTATCAGCAGACTTATTCACGGATGATTTCAAAACAGCTTTTGACGAATTCGACCCAACACGACCGCTAGTGATTATCAGTGAAGGATTAATCAATTATTTTAATCAAGATTTACTCAAACAATTGCTGAATTCGATTGTGCGTTTTGGTCAACCATTCCAAACGCTTCATTATTTAACTGACCTTTATCCCGAGCCTGTGCAACATAAACTGGCTAACTTAATTTGGTCGAGCAGCAAATTACTCAAATACGCTTCAAGAAGTGCATTTACCTTCCACTTTAAAGACCCTTTAGAGGTACAGCACTTTTTTAAACTGTCAGGTTTTACTGAAGTTGAAGTCATTCAACCTCAACTGTATTTTGAAAAAAAGAATCAAAATATGGATACAGATCAGCATCTTGGTGATCTAGTATGGATGATTCATGCAATAAAATAATGATTCGTTCGTAGCAATATTACGAAGTATCTATTTTTTGATTCAAATGAATTCAATGACAGCCTAATCCACGCTGTCATTGTGTTTATGGGTATCTATAAATTGAAGTAAGCGATCAGCTACTTCAAAATAACCATGCTTGAATAATGCTCTTACTTCATTTCCAATAAAATCGAACATTAAACATTCGACAGCAAAATGTCCTTGCTCATCCTCAAATTCAATTGCAAAACTTCGAGCATTTGCCTGTAATACTTCAACTTGAGATGGGTCATCCAAAAAGAATGATACACCAAAGTAATTCAGGTCTTTAATTTCAACTTCAAAACGTTGTGCATTTGTTTGATGAATTAAAACAGAATGTGCATTTTTAAGGGCAAATCGAACTTCTCCTCTACGATCCAAAGATTGCATTTGGTCTTTATCTAAATAAATGATCCCATCTAGATTATGAATCGATTCGCCTTTTAAGAAACTGGTAAAAAGATTCATGGTTTCTTTTCGGCGTTGCAGTTGAGGCACATGATCCGCATTTGCAATCATTGCAAACTCAACATCAGGACATTGCAAGGCAAAATTCGCATTCTCAAATGGCAAAGTAAAACTATCGAATTGACCACATGCTACCAATGTTTTACACATCGGTATTGGAACATGGGAAAGACGCAATAAACGATTACAGTTGATTTCATATCGCTCACGCTCAGCGATATCAAACTCAGACATCTGCTTATAAAAAAGTCGTTTAGCTGTTGGAGACATACGCGTTTGATCTAATTTTGCATGATTCACCAAGTACAAAATGACAGCCTGACCAAACTCATCCATACGTTGCTCTTGCATCAATATTAATGACTCTTCAAGCAACATACGCCAGCTTTTACGCGTCTTCTGCATGACGCCCATCAGAATCAATCGATCTACCAGTTCTGGGCGATAATGAGCAAAACAGGAAGCAACCACAGAGCCTAATGACATCCCCATGACAGAGACTTTCTTAATCTCCACCAAATCCAACCATTGACCTAACATTTTTGAAAGCTCTGGTAGCTCTAGAGTACCAGCAGAAATTCCAGTATCACGATTGTGGATTTGTTGATTTGAACCTAAAGATGGTAAGTCGATTAAAATAACAGGTCCTTTCTCGAAGAGCTGTTCAACGCAATATTTATATGAATTAAAATTTTGAAATGCGCCTCCGACAATCAGCGTTGGCGTCTGGTACAGTGTTTCTGGCGATGCGATCGCCATATATTCAATTTTCCAGCCATCAATCCATGTGGTTCGTGGCGGCTCTTTAAAACTATTTTTATGGTACAGATCAAAAAAATGAGTGCTGTCTTCAGCTGAATAATCTTCAAGCTCCATTTTTATCATGGAATTCATTCCCTTATCTCCATTTGGCTTTATTGTTTTGTTTTCACAGCCGTTAATTTGATCATACTCTCAATTCGTTATGATTATGCAACATAATTAACATTCATTTCATTTTATACAGATGCATGAAATCTGCGCAATGCAAGAATTCACCTTTTATCTTTTTTAACTGCCGTTAGGTTCTAAAAATAGTTACAAGTTTTATCAACTTAGCTTTTTTCGCTGATAAACATAGATTGTTGTCATCTGCGCTGCTACTATTTGAATGAGATTTTAAAATGATCAGTTAAACTGCTATGCAAGACTCCATCGAACAGTACATGCAAGTCGTCGGTCAGAATGCGCGTGAAGCTTCACGCTTTTTGGCTGGCTCTTCGACTTTTGAACGAAATAATGCTTTGACGGCAATCCATACCGCTTTGGAAGACCATCAAGCTCAAATTCTAGCTGCGAATAAACTAGACATGACTCGTGGTCATGAAAACAATTTAGACAGCGCATTACTCGATCGTTTGGAACTTACACCCACACGCTTCAGTGGAATGTTACAAGGTCTTAAAGATGTCATCAGTTTAATTGATCCCATTGGTGAAATTACTGACCTAGCTTATCGCCCGTCTGGTATTCAGCTTGGAAAAATGCGAGTGCCTTTAGGTGTCGTAGGTATGATTTATGAATCACGTCCTAACGTCACTCTAGAAGCAGCCTCTTTAGCGATTAAGTCTGGCAATGCCATCATTCTTCGCGGTGGTTCAGAGGCATTAGAGTCAAACAAAGCCATTGCTACCGCAATTCAAAAAGGTTTAGAGCAAGCTGGTGTACCAGTTAACGCAGTCCAAGTTGTCAATACAGCAGATCGTGCTGCAGTTGGGCAATTGATTACCCTCTCTGAGTATGTTGACGTTATTGTTCCACGTGGTGGCAAAGGCTTAATTGAACGTATTACACGTGAAGCGACTATTCCTGTAATCAAACATCTTGATGGTAACTGTCACGTCTTCGTTGAGGCCCAAGCAGATCTACAAAAAGCATTGCCAATTGCGTTAAATGCAAAAACTCATCGCTATGGCGTATGTAATGCCATGGAAACGCTGCTGGTTGATGAAAAAGTTGCTGATGACTTTCTGCCTCGCATTGCTGAACTTTATGCTGAAAAACAAGTTGAGTTGCGTGGTTGCTTGAAAGTCAAAGCAATTTTAGGTGAACAGATTAAAACTGCGACCGAAGAAGACTGGTATGAGGAATATCTAGGACCTATTTTAGCGGTTAAAGTGGTCAGTGGCGTTGAAGAAGCAATTTTGCATATCAATAAATACGGATCGCATCACACTGATTCGATTATTACTGAAAACTTTAGCACGGCCCGAAAATTCCTTACTCGCGTCGATTCAAGTTCGGTCATGGTTAATGCCTCTACTCGTTTTGCTGATGGTTTTGAATATGGTTTAGGTGCTGAAATCGGCATTTCAACAGATAAAATTCATGCCAGAGGTCCAGTCGGATTAGAAGGACTCACCTCACAAAAATGGATTGTTTTAGGCGATGGCCAAATCCGTCAATAAATCTAACTTAAAAAAACAAAGCCCTTTGAGTAAAGGGCTTTGTTTTTGAGTGATTCAACTCTTCATAACGAAATAAAAAACGTATAAATTAAATCAATTACAAACCAGAAGTGGTATATAAAAAATACAATACATGCTATGTTTTACGCATACAATTTAATTAAAACATAACCATCATTTATTTAATAAATGAATAAAGAAAGACTATAAATTTTAATTATTATCGCCTTAGTGGTCGATAGTGCTTAAGTCTAATCACCTAAAGTCTATCTAGGACAATAAAAAAACGCATGATACAAATGCTTCACGATCAAGAAATAACATTTTTTGTTCATTTGGAAGAAAACAAACGAAATATTAAAATTGCCAGTAAAGGAACACACCATGCCTCATTCAGTTCTTATCATCAATTGCGGTTCTTCTTCGATCAAGTTTGCATTATTACTTAAAGATCAAGATTTCCGAATTCATGGTCTTGCTGAAAACTTAGGTACGCCAGAAGCGCGCATCAAAGGCGTGACTGTAGGCAACGAACCAGTTGATATTCGTATTCCAAATGCAGACCATAAAGAAGCACTTGAAGTTGGATTATCTCGCTTAGCGAATCACAAGCCTGATGCCATTGGTCATCGTATTGTACATGGTGGTTCTTTAACTCAAGCAGAGTTAATCACCGATGAAATTATTGAAAAAATCCGTGAAGCAACACCTTTAGCTCCATTACATAATCCTGCACATCTCGTTGGGATCGAAGCGACTAAACGTTTGTTCCCAGACTTACCGCAGGTTGCAGTGTTTGATACAGCGTTCCATCAAACAATGCCAGCGCATGCCTATCGTTATGCGGTACCAAAATTTTTATACACTGAACATAATGTTCGCCGCTATGGATTCCACGGTACGAGCCATGCCTATGTATCAGATCGTGGTTCTGAGCTTGCTGGTAGTTTCCGTGAAGGTGGTTGGCTCACCGCTCATTTAGGCAATGGTAGTTCTACTTGTGCAAT
This sequence comes from Acinetobacter sp. Ver3, assembly GCF_000632455.1. GTDB lineage: Bacteria > Pseudomonadota > Gammaproteobacteria > Pseudomonadales > Moraxellaceae > Acinetobacter. Next base: position 20,172 of record NZ_JFYL01000007.1, on the reverse strand, counting down.
TTGGAATGGTAAAAGTGTTGATACCTCTATGGGATTAACGCCACTCGAAGGTTTAGTGATGGGTACCCGTAGTGGTGATGTAGACCCAAGTTTACATAATTTTTTAGCCAAAAACCTAGGATGGGACATTTACAAAATTGACAGAATGCTCAATAGCCAATCTGGTTTATTAGGACTTTCAAACCTGTCAAACGATATGCGAACACTTATCGAAGCTTCAGAAGAAGGCAATGAAGATGCTGCACTTGCTATTGAAGTATTCTGCTATCGTCTTGCTAAATCATTAGCAGCACTTAGCTGTGGTTTACCTCGTCTTGATGGCTTATTCTTCACAGGTGGTATTGGTGAAAACTCAGCATTTATTCGTGAAAAAACATTATCTTATTTGCCACATTTTGGTTTTAACTTTAGTAAAGAAAAAAATGACCAATTAGCTCGCGGTACAGAAGGTCGCATTGATAATGGTACTGGTCCGCAAATTTGGGTCATTCCTACAGATGAAGAAGGACGTATTGCACAAGAAACAGAACATGTGGTGAATCAAATCGGAGATGTGAATTCATCTGAAAAAAAGTCTGAACTTGAAACCACGACTGCTTAAGTAGTCGCCCACGCAGACATATTTATTTTTTATTTTTAGATATAGATTTTGATGATATGAAAACAATTGTACTTGTTCCAACTGGTGAAGGTGTAGGTCTGACATCAGCGTGTTTAGGCTTAATTTATGCACTTGAGTGTCAAGGTGTAAAAGCTGGTTTTGTGAAGCCATTTTCACAAGAAGTACATGCTGAAAATTTCGATCGCACCACAGCGTTATTCCGCCATGTTTCTCAGAACGAAACAGTTGAACCAATCTCATATCAAAATGTAGTTCAGCAATTAAATGCTGGTGAAAGTGATGAGTTATTAGAAGAAGCTGTTCGTCTACATCGTCAAATTGCTAAAAAACATGATCTTATTATTGTGGAAGGGTTAGTTCCAAACAGTCGTGATAGTTTTGCATCTGAACTGAATGCTCAACTTGCTCAAGCACTAGATGCGAAAGTCATCATTGTGAGCAATGCTGATATCAAACAACCAGCCTATACAGCAGAAAAAGTAGAAACCCAATTACGTAATTTTGGTGGAGCAAACAGCAACCGAACAGCTGGTGTGCTGTTCATGCGAACCAAAGGTCTGTCCGAGGAGTCTGCACAGATTCCAGTGACCATTGATCCAAGTCTGCGTCTGACACAAGAGACTCAACAATTTGTTGGGGAAATTCAAAAAACACATCCACTGATTGGTTCCGAACAACTTCCTGTTATTGCATTAGTACCATTTAGTAATACTTTAAGTGTGCCGCGAATGTCTGATATCGCGCAACATATTCAAGCAGAATGGATTAACTTAGGTGAGGCTGCACAACGACGTGTTCTGCATAGTAGCCTGATCGCTTCAAATATCGAGCGCGAACTGCACAAATTCACGGCAGGCGAACTGATTATTAGCGCATCAGATCGTATTGATGTCTTACTTGCAAGTAGTTTAGCAAGCAGCAATGGTATCCCTCTTGCTGGTTTAGTATTGACTGAACATTATGCACCTAATCAACAAGTACTGGCTTTCTGCCAAGCAGCAATAAAACAGGGCTTACCTATTTTACACACACCATTGAGTACCTTTGAAACGGCAACCCAACTGGCTAATTTAAGCAATGAAATTCCTGTAGATGATACAGCTCGCGCTGAACAAGTCACTCGATTTGTATCTAGCCATATTGATGCGGATTGGGTAACGCAGTTGCTGAATGGCTCATACCAACCACGACTTTCCCCATCTGCATTCCGTCATGAGCTGGTACAAAAATCAATTACAGCGAAGAAAAGAATTGTTCTTCCTGAAGGTGATGAACCTCGTACGATTCAAGCAGCCGCGATCTGCCAATCACGTGGTATTGCTCAATGTATCTTACTGGCAAAACCAGAAGCAGTTTTAGATGTAGCCAAAGCTCGAGGGATTGAATTACCTGATGATTTAGAAATCATTGATCCAGACCTCATTCGCGACAACTATATTGCGCAAATGGTAGAGTTGCGTAAAGGCAAGTTAAATGAACTGCAAGCGAAAGAACAGTTACAAGATACAGTGGTTCTTGGAACGATGATGTTAGCACTAGATCAAGTGGATGGATTAGTTTCAGGTGCAGTTCATACCACAGCCAATACAGTTCGCCCTGCATTTCAGTTGATTAAAACGGCACCTGATTACTCTTTAGTTTCGTCTGTTTTCTTTATGTTATTACCAGATGAAGTGTATGTTTATGGTGACTGTGCAATCAATCCAGATCCTAATGCAGAGCAACTTGCTGAAATCGCGATTCAATCTGCCGATTCAGCCAAAGCGTTTGGTATTGATCCACGTATTGCCATGATTTCATATTCAACTGGTACATCTGGCACAGGTGCTGATGTTGAAAAAGTTGCTGAAGCAACACGCATCGCAAAAGAACGTCGTCCAGATTTATTGATCGATGGCCCCCTTCAATATGATGCTGCATCTGTCGAAAGTGTGGGACGTTCTAAGGCTCCTGACTCTCAAGTGGCTGGACGTGCCAATGTCTTTATTTTCCCAGATCTTAATACAGGTAATACCACCTATAAAGCTGTTCAACGCTCTGCAAACGTTGTAAGTGTTGGACCAATGTTGCAAGGTTTAAATAAGCCGGTCAACGACTTATCTCGAGGAGCTTTGGTCGATGACATTGTATTCACCATTGCATTGACTGCCATTCAAGCAGATCAACAATTGGCATCTTAAGCTTCTAACAATTGATGTCTCCGCGTTACCTACCCTTTCGAAAGATGGGGTGGTTTTTTATTTTGAGACATCAATAAAATCAAATAGATTTGTTTTTTCTGTATATTAAATGATAGTCATATGCCCTTAACATTGAAAAGTCATTCAGAAATATTTAAACAAATCTTTGAAATCGCAAATCAATTTAACAAAGATCAGGAAAACTATTTACTTGCTTATTCTTATTTTTTGAACTTTTTCAAAAGTAGCGAAACCCTAACTTTAGATGACATTGTGATCGGGATCAGCTTCACCTATTCATGGATGCCTACGATTTAAAAAAAATTGATTTAACTTCAGCAGATGATCTAATCCTTATTTTGAATAAATTCAAACAGGGTCATCGCATCACAGTTGAAGAGCTTAAAATTCTCAAAAGTGCGTTCAATAATTCACTGGTGAGCGTATCTAAACTATTGCACTTTATTCACCCCAAACAATATGCAATTTGGGATAGCCGAGTATTCAGATTTTTAAGCGAGAGTAAGCCCCATCATCAAATTTTTAAACAACCAGAAACGTATTTAGCATATTTGACACTTCTTGATCAGTTGAAAAATGAGATGATGTTTGAAAAATTTTACTACTTAATGCAAAACAAAGTCGGGTATCAGATTTCTGAATATCGTGCTTTAGAACTTGCCTTCTTTAAAGGTGGATAAATGAAGAGGTAAATTAACTTGATAGGTCGATGATTTTTAGACACCTCTACACAAAAAAGCGAATATAAAGCTTACAACTCGATCTTATTGTAGAGCATAGATAGCAGCTACAGTAATACCCCCAAAATACCAACAGTGGAAGCAAATAGCCCAATCTGGAAAGTTCACTCCAGATATGATGAATATATCAAGCAAAACCTTTAGAACAGCCCACCTTTCTCGTAAACTTTCGGTCAAATCCTCAGCAAAACAGCCACAACTTAATCATTTTGTCTTATAATTTAGCCCGCTAGCTATCAGCCCGCTCAAGAGATATTTGTATGACAACTATTATCAAGCAAGACGACTTGATCACATCCGTTAAAGATGCGCTTCAGTTCATTTCTTACTATCATCCACAAGACTTCATCCAAGCAATGAGTCGTGCGTATGACCGTGAAGAAAACAAAGCTGCCAAAGATGCGATCGCACAAATCTTAATCAATTCACGTATGTGTGCCGAAGGTCACCGTCCGATCTGTCAAGATACTGGTATCGTCAACGTATTCGTTGAAGTGGGCATGGACGTTAAATTTGATTTAACAATGAGCTTAGACGACGCGATTAACGAAGGTGTTCGCCAAGGTTACTTAGAAAACTCTAACGTACTTCGTGCATCTGTACTTGCTGATCCTGCTTTTGGCCGTAAGAATACGAAAGACAACACCCCTGCTGTGATCTACCATAAACTTGTTCCAGGTAACAAAGTAGATATCACTGTTGCAGCAAAAGGCGGTGGTTCAGAAAATAAATCTAAACTTGCAATGTTAAACCCATCTGATTCAATCGTGGACTGGGTACTGAAAACTGTACCAACCATGGGTGCAGGCTGGTGTCCTCCTGGTATGCTCGGTATTGGTATCGGTGGTACAGCTGAAAAAGCCATGATGCTTGCTAAAGAAGCATTGATGGAAGAGATCAACATGGACGAGCTTCTTCGTCGTGGTCCACAAAATAAACTTGAAGAACTTCGTATCGAAATCTTCGAGAAAGTAAACGCGCTGGGTATTGGTGCACAAGGTCTTGGCGGTTTAACGACTGTTCTAGACATCAAAATTAAAGACTACCCTTGTCACGCTGCGGGTAAACCAGTCGGTATGATCCCGAACTGTGCTGCGACTCGTCACGCACACTTCACACTAGACGGTACAGGTGTTGCGAATATTATTGCACCTAAACTTGAAGACTATCCTGAAGTCACTTGGGACTCATCTTCTTCTAAACGTGTTGACTTAGATAACATCACACAAGAAGAAATGAACTCTTGGAAACCAGGTGATACGCTTCTTCTTAACGGTACAATCTATACAGGTCGTGACGCTGCGCACAAACGTATGGTTGATATGTTAAACAACGGTGAAGAGCTTCCTGTAGACCTTAAAGGTAAGTTCATTTACTACGTTGGTCCTGTTGATCCAGTGGGTGACGAAGTTGTAGGTCCTGCAGGTCCAACAACTGCAACACGTATGGATAAGTTCACACGTCAAGTTTTAGAAGCAACTGGTCTTTTCGGTATGATCGGTAAAGCGGACCGCGGTCCTGCTGCGATTGAAGCAATCAAAGACAATAAAGCAACTTACCTCATGGCTGTAGGCGGTGCTGCATATCTCGTATCTAAAGCAATTCGTGAAGCGGAAGTTGTCGCTTTTGAAGATTTAGGTATGGAAGCAATCTATAAGTTCGTGGTTAAAGATATGCCTGTATCTGTTGCAGTAGACGTTAACGGCACATCAGTTCACGCAACTGCACCAAAAATTTGGCAGGCTAAAATTGGTAAAATTCCAGTTGTAGATGCAGCTGCACAATAAATAATATTCGACTTGTCTCAAGTTCAAAAAGCACTCTATCATTAGGGTGCTTTTTTATACCGAGAATACTCATGAAAATTTTAAGAACATTATTTTTGAGCGGATGCATGATCTGCTCACCTGCGGTTATGGCAGCTCAAGCGACTGATCAACAAATCGAAAAACTCATACAAGTATTGAATTTAGATCAGCTCTTACAAAGTACGCTTAAACAAATCCGACCTCAAATTGATCAACAGGCCTATAGCATTGTTCAAAATATTGTTAAGGCCGAAAAATTAACACCACAACAACAAGTTATTGCCAATGAACTGGCTGATAAAATTCACCAAGAAAATATTAAGCAAACTTCTTGGGAAAAACTTAAACCGATCTATCTCAAAATTTATAAAGATGTCTATGATGCCCAAGAAGTTCAAGCCCAGATCGACTTTTATTCCTCTCCAACAGGTCAATCCATTTTAAATAAAGGTCCACTTGTTGCTCAAGAATCCATGAAAATCCTGAATCAACAACTTGCAGGCTCTTTACAATCTACAGAAAAGAATTTTGCTGAAGTCCAAAAGAAATTAGAACAACTACAAAAACAAAGTATTCATACTGACTCGAAATAAGCTAAAAACCATTATGCTGAATCAGAGTTACCATGTGCGTGGATCATATATCTTAAAAGGTTCTGTTAAGCGCACATCATCACTGGCTTTATATTCTTTATTTTTAATTTTTTCTTTTGATTTTTGCAATGTTCCGTTCGGTTGAATAACGGCAACATAGTTAAGCCCAGGCGTTTTCAACTGAGTCATGCCAATTTCTCTTAATGCCTGTTTTGTTGGCATTTGCATCAATGGTCCAACTCTGAGGAGATCTTCACTACCATTTGGTCCACCTCGAAACTGTTCTTCTTCATATTTTAAGAAATACTGCTGCCCCGCTTTAACACTAAAACTTGCAACCAAAGGTTTTTGAAAATGCATCACAGTTAAAGGTCGACTGATACTAAGTTGATAATCCCCTTCAGCCAGCTCTATCCAATAATAATGATTGCTGATTAAACTCGGAATGCGCTTACCATTTAGAAAAAAACTCGGTGCAATAATTTCCTGACGATTCCACTTACTATCAGGACGGTACAGATACAACACTGCGGCTTGCTGATGTTGAGGTTTTACACGGCTGAAAAACTGTCCTGGTTTTTGATTTACCCATGAGCCCAGATCAAATCCTGCAACTTTATATTGAGCTAGCTTCTGAGATACAAAAGTTTTTTTCTCACTAAAATCTACCGGTTTTAACGTTGAAACCACATGAGTTTGATTATTTTCGTTAAGCCCTTTATGTGTCTGACATGCCACAAGAAACAGACTCAAAGCACACACTGCTACGGTTGATCGCATGATTATCCCTCATCACGAATACTTTTTATTCTATGTCATATTTTTGTTATCGTTAGATTATCATCTCAATCCGAGATTAAAAACAAAAAACGCGCAAAAAGTGGGACTTTTTACGCGTTTCAGATGAATTACAATCAATTAAGCAGATTTAGTATCTAAAATCTTTAAATCGACCTTTTCTTCAACTTGTTGTTCTTGTTTAGGTTGGCGCTCAGTTCGATATTCTGGTTCAGCATTTTCATTGATCACAGCTTCATTGATCACAACAGTACCAATATCAGAGCGACTTGGTAAATCGTACATCGTATCGAGTAAGACGTTTTCAAGAATTGAACGTAAACCACGTGCACCTGTATTACGCTCAAGTGCTTTTTTCGCAACAGCTCGCAATGCTGAATCTTCAAATAATAGATCAACATCTTCCATTTCGAACAAGTATTGATACTGACGCGTTAATGCATTTTTTGGTTCAGTCAAAATTTGCATTAATGCTTCTTCGTCCAATTCTTCGAGCGTTGCAATCACTGGCAGACGACCAATGAATTCAGGGATTAAACCAAATTTCACAAGATCGGCAGCTTCTACCTGACTAAATAATTCAGATAACTTCTTAGAGTCATCTTTAGTCTTCACGTCAGCAGTGAAACCAATTCCACCTTTTTCTTGACGCTGTTGCACGACACGCTCCAAACCAGAGAATGCACCACCGCAGATGAACAGGATATTAGACGTATCAATTTGAATGAACTCTTGCTGTGGATGCTTACGACCACCTTGAGGTGGAATTGAAGCTACCGTGCCTTCGATCATTTTTAAAAGCGCTTGTTGAACACCTTCACCTGAAACATCACGTGTTATTGAAGGATTTTCAGACTTACGGGTAATCTTATCGATCTCGTCGATATAAATGATACCCTTCTGTGCTTTCTCAACATCGTAATCTGCTTTTTGTAGCAATTTTTGAACGATATTCTCAACATCTTCACCAACATAACCAGCTTCAGTTAATGTCGTTGCATCAGCCATCGCAAATGGCACATCCAATAAGCGCGCTAAAGTTTGCGCCAACAAAGTCTTACCCGAACCTGTTGGTCCTATGAGTAAGATATTGCTTTTAGCAAGTTCTACACGATCTTCTGACTTTGCAGTTGATTGAGTCACTTTAAGACGTTTATAGTGGTTATATACCGCAACAGAGAGCGTTTTTTTCGCAGTGTCTTGACCAATCACATATTGATCTAAAGCTGCACGAATTTCATGCGGCTTAGGTAATGGACGAGTTGCCCATTCACCAGTTTCGACTTGCTGGCTCGTCTGAACTAAATCTAAGCATACATCTACACATTCATTACAAATGTAAGCGTCCTCGCCTGCAATGAGTTTACCCACTTCAGACTGCGTTTTACCGCAAAATGAACAATGCTTTTGTCCTTGAGGATTTTCAGACATCTTCACTCCAAATAAATTTCTATGCTTTACAGCTTAAAGTTGCGGACGTTTCGTTAAAACTTCATCGACCAAACCATATTCTTTTGCAGCTTGAGCGGTCATAAAGTTATCACGGTCTGTATCACGTGCAACAGTTTCATAATCTTGGCCACTGTGTTCAGCCATTAGACGGTTCAAACGCTCTTTAATAAATAGAATTTCACGTGCATGAATTTCAATATCTGAAGCTTGACCACGGAAACCACCCAATGGTTGGTGAATCATAACACGAGCGTTTTCTAAGCAGTAACGTTTACCCTTAGCACCAGCATTCAATAAAAAAGCGCCCATTGAGGCTGCTTGGCCCATACAATATGTCACGACATCTGGTTTGATGAATTGCATCGTATCGTAAATTGCCATACCCGCAGTCACTGAACCACCAGGTGAGTTAATGTACAAATGAATATCTTTTTCTGGGTTCTCAGCTTCTAAGAACAACATTTGCGCAACGATTAAGTTCGCCATATTGTCTTCAACTTCACCCGTTAAGAAAATTACACGTTCGCGTAAAAGACGCGAGAAAATATCAAAAGAACGCTCACCACGAGATGATTGCTCTACGACAACTGGAACCAAAGCATTATCAATTGTTGGAACATACATACGTTATTTATTCCTGAATTTTTTGTCACTCAATACATTTTCACAATATGAGGGATAATTGTCGAAAATGCAAAATATTCACCATTAAATATCAGATATTTTTTAATTAGGCTTTGTGAATACAGGACAAGTTGATCCATATTTTTTTACAAGAAAAAAGGCGCGTTAAGCGCCTCTTCCTTCGGATAACCGATTAGCCTTGTTGACGAGCTTGTTGCTCTTTCAACAATTCTTCATAGCTAACAGCTTTATCAGTTACTTTAGCAGACGCTAAGATGTGATCTACAACTTGGTCTTCTAAAACAACAGCTTCGATTTGTGCACGTTGTTGCTTATCATTTTTGAAGTATTCAATAACTTCTGTAGGATCTTCATAAGAAGTCGCCATATCTTCGATATAAGCTTCTACACGTGCTTGATCAACTTCGATTTTTGCTTCAGCAAGAATACTGCTCACCAAAACACCTAATTTTACTGATTTTTCAGCTTGCTCTTTGAATAATTCATCTGGAAGCATGCTTGAATCAAATGCTTTAGCGCCTTGAGCACCAAACTGTTGAGTAAACTGTTGGATCATTTGTTGACGTTGACGGTCAATTTCTTGAGACAACATAGATGCAGGTACTTCGATTTCATTTGCAGCTACAAGCGCATCAAAAGTTGCACCTTTCACTTGATTGCGAAGACCGTTTTTCACTTCACGTTCCATATTTTTGCGAACGTCAGCTTTTAACTTGTCAACACCTTCTTCTTCAGTTAAACCAAAGATTTTTAGGAATTCAGCATCTACGTCAGGAAGCTTTTGTTTTTCAACAAGCTTAACTGTGATTTTGAATTGAGCTGATTTACCTGCAAGGTTTTCTGCTTGGTAATCTTCAGGGAAAGTTACATCAATTACTTTCTCTTCGCCTTTCTTCATACCAACGATACCGTCTTCGAAGCCAGGGATCATACGACCAGAACCTAATACAAGTTTGAAGTCTTCAGCAGAACCACCTTCAAATTTTTCGCCGTCAATAGAACCTTCGAAATCAAAAGTAACTTGCATGTCTTTTTTAGCCATGCCTTTTGTTTCAGTCCAAGTCGCGCGTTGCTTTTGAAGATTTTCGATCATTTGATCTACATCTTTATCATTTACTTCAGTAGATTTACGTTCAACTTCTAAACCGTCAAACTTAACTGAAACTTCTGGGTAAACTTCAACAGTTGCTTCATAAACTAAAGCATCTTCTTTGTTTTCAACTTTTTCAATGTTAGGCATGCCTACAGCATTGATTTTCTCTTGTTGAATTGCTTCGAATACTGTGTCACGAATAACATCATTTACCACTTCTTGGTAAATGCTCGCGCCGTATTCACGACGAACAACATTTAAAGGCACTTTACCTGGACGGAAGCCGTTGATCTTAACTGTTTTAGCAGTACGTTTTAAACGAGCTTCGAATTGCTCATTAACACGGCTCGTCGGTACAGATACATTTAAACGACGGGCTACGCCCGAAACCGCTTCAGAAGTTACTTGCATGGCTTCCTCGATATAGAAATAGTAATTGCAATTTTTTAAAGTGCCACATTATATGACAACAATCAAAGATATACAAAATACCTTTTTCAAACCATCTTTTTTATGAACCTGAGAATATTTTTTTGCTCACAAGGTTTGACCATATTCAATTCATCTTTCTTAATTATTGTTTGTTTTTTATTGCAAATGATAAAGTTTATCATTAATATTTGCATCAAATTTGATCATGCCCTCAAGCATCACTCATACCAGCGGAAGAACATAATATGAGTAAGTTTAAGCTTCAACCTCTTACAGTTGCATTATTCGCTTTGTCTAGCGGTGTAACATTTGCAAATACCACAAATGAAAGTAGTGCTCATCAACTTTCGACAATTGTCGTTTCTGCTGCGGGTTTTGAGCAGGATATTAAAAATGCACCTGCATCTATTAGTGTTGTAACTAAAGAAGATATTGAAAAGAAAAATGCGACAAGCATCGCTGATCTTTTATCAGATGTCCCTGGTATTGATATTCGTTCTGGAGTTGGGAAAACATCTGGCCTTAACGTTAAGATGCGTGGTCTTGGTAATGACTATAGCTTAGTTCTTATTGATGGACGCCGTCAAACAACCTCATCAGATGTAACACCTAATGGCTTTGGTGAAACCTCTAATAGTTTTTTACCGCCTCTAGCCGCTATTGAGCGAATTGAAGTTATCCGTGGACCAATGGCTACTCGCTATGGTTCAGAAGCAATGGGTGGTGTGATCAATATCATTACTAAAAAAGTTGCAGATCAGTGGTCAGCAAATGTCACAACGAGTGGCAACATTATGGAAAGTAATGCTGAAGCAGACTCTTGGAAATCTAGTTTTGTGATTAATGGTCCACTTATTAATGACCGCTTAGGTTTACAATTAAGAGGTAGCTATTTGGATCGTCAACGTTCTGAACGTATTGTTGAGGGTTCGACTAGCCGTGATCCACGCCCAAGTAAAGCAGATAATTATGATTATGGTGCAAAATTAGACTTTAAATTAGATGAACAAAATGCTTTATGGATCGATGGTTTTTATTCTAGCCAACGCTATGACAACACAGATCAACGTTTAGGAAACTTTATTTCTCGTGGTGGTATCGCAGGCTATAACGATGAGCTTGAGTTCAATCGAACTCAATTTGCACTTGGTCATGATGGTAACTATGATTTTGGTTTGTGGAAAACTTATCTAAGCCATAACACAACAGAGACCCAAGGTCGCACCATTCCAACAGATGCATTCCCAGAGTTAGCAGGTCAAGCTCGAAAACTCGAAAATAAAGATCTTGTGATTGACTCTCATATTGTTGCACCAATCAAAAGTCATAAATTGACAGTTGGTACTGAATACAAAGATACAACCATTGCAGATGATATTGCAGGTATAGGAAAAGAATTTACACAGGATACTTGGTCTCTCTACGCTGAAGATGAATGGCAACTCAAAGACAACTTATTTTTCACATTCGGTGGTCGCTTCGAAGATCATAGCGGATTTGGTGGACAATTTAGTCCGCGGGCTTATTTAGTTTGGAACACCAATGATGCACTAACGATCAAAGGTGGCGTAAGTACAGGTTATAAAACACCATCCGCTAAGGATCTTTACGACGGAATCAATGGTTATAGTGGTCAAGGTGCTACACCGAGTCTTGGAAATCCAGATTTAGATCCTGAAACATCAATCAACTATGAGCTTGGATTTAATTATCAACCTTCTGATAATTTTAACCTTACAGCAACTGCATTCTTCAACGTTGTTGAAGACAAGATCGTTTCTAGAACGTTCAGTTGTAACACCAATGATTGCTCTAATCTTAGTGATAAAGCAACTTCTTATAGCAAGAGTTTCAACACGGATGAAGCAGAAATTTATGGTTTAGAGACATCCCTAAATTATCAAATTATTCCAGAATGGAGCTTAAAAGCGGCTTACACCTATACCGATTCAGAAATAACTAAAGGTCAAGACAAAGGATATGCTTTAGAGTCTACTGCGAAACATTTAGCTAGCCTAACATCTACTTGGCACATTAATGACTCTTTAGACCTATGGTTACAACATGAATATCAATCTGGTCGTCCTCGATTTACTAGTGAACCTACAGACGCTGGCTCAATTAGTATTTTGGAACAAACCAATAACGAATTTTCTGGTTATAATTTATTTAATCTTGGTGCAAGTTATCAACTGAACGATAAAATTCGTATTAATGCTGCAGTAAACAATCTATTGGATAAAGACTTTACTCAAAATATGGAATATGTAGATATTAACGGCGATCTTCAACAAGCTTATAAATATCTTTCAATTGGACGTAGCTCTGAAGGCACATATTTAGCTGGTCGTAACTACTGGTTATCTATTTCATATGATTTCTAATTCTAGGTAGATTCTCTCTAGCAAAACCCTGCGCTAGCAGGGTTTTTTATTTTAATAAAATTCCCTATTAAAAATAGCCATACAAAAATGTAGAAACTTTAATTTTTCCAATATTATTTAAATTCATTTACTTATATACATAATATTACATTATTACATTTAAGCTTCCGTTATTTAGTTTGACTTAAATCGCAAATATCAATTTTAAGATCCGTTAAAGCTAAAAAAGAATCATTATTATTCTCAACCTGAAAACAAATTCATATCAGGTTAAACATGGCCTTTATCACAACACGTAAAAAAATCGTTTCATCTGCTATAGCAACGTCATTGGCTGTTATTTCAGGTCAAACTTTTGCACAAGAAGATACAGCGCATTTAGAAACAATTAAATCAGAGGCTCAATCAGAGCAGTCATTTAAAGTCGACAAATCCTCAAACGCTAAATACGTTGCTCCCCTACTAGATACTCCCAAATCAATCTCTGTTATTTCTCAAAAACAGATACAAGATACTCAAGTGACTACGCTGTCTGATGCTTTAAGAACTGTTCCAGGAATTACACTTGGTGCGGGCGAAGGTGGCAACCCAAATGGTGACCGTCCATTTATCCGTGGTTATAACTCTGAAAGTTCAATGTACGTTGACGGTGTAAGAAACTCTACTTCTCAAAACCGTGAAATGTTTGCTGTCGAACAGGTTGAAGTCACCAAAGGCTCCGCCTCTACTTTAGGTGGTGGAGGTTCTACGGGTGGTAGTATTAACCTAATTTCCAAATTAGCCAAATCTGGAGATGCTTTCCAAGGCTCTGTTGCTGGCGGTACTGATGCTTATGCACGTATCACATTAGATGCAAATAAAGATTTTGGGAATGGTATTGCGACTCGTGTCGTGGCAATGGGTCACCAGAATGAAAAAGCGGGACAACATAATGGCGCTGAATATGAACGTGCTGGTATTGCACCAAGTATTAGCTTTGGGTTAGACACGCCCACTCGAGCGACACTAGCCTACTACTACCTAAAGTCTGATGATAAGCCAGATTCAGGTATTCCATATAAATACGACACTGACAGAAAAGCGACCGTCGGCTCACCCGTTGATGTTCAACAGGGTACATACTACGGTTGGTTAAATCGTGATTTTCAAAAGCAAGAAAATCAAAGTGGGACCCTTAAGCTAGAGCACGATTTTAGCGAAAATCTAAGCTTGACGAATACTGCTGTCTATAGCAAATCAAAAAATAATTACTTATGGACTCAACCAGATGACAGTCAGGGCAACGTCGCAAATGGAAAAGTTTGGCGTCGTCTAAATACCAACCTAACAAACACTGACAGTTTTACAGATCAACTCGCATTAACAGGTAAATTCCAAACAGGCATCATAAAACATAATTTCAATTTGGGTGCTGAATACAGTAAACAAGATTCTGAACGCGGCACAAACATTGTAACCGACCCTAATACCACGTTAATAGGCGGTAGTGGTGCTAATAATGCATGCTCATTAAATATTTCAAATGGTTGGTGTACTGATCTTTATAACCCCAATTCGAATGATGCTTGGCTAGGTAAAGTTCAAGCGAATCCAAATGTCATGAAGATTAAATCTGAAACACAATCAGTATATGCCCTAAATAATATTGAGCTTAATCCTCAGTGGCTCCTTGACCTTGGTATTCGCTGGGATGAATTCGAAACTGAAATGAAATACAATCAAGATACTGGTTCAGGCACTTCAGCAATTCAAGCAGGAACAAAATATAATTCAAAACACGATTTCTTCAATTATCAAGCTGGATTAACCTTTAAACCAAGAGAAAATGGATCAATTTATGCAAGCTATGCGACTTCAGCTAATCCCGTTGGAATCGATGCTGGTAATGGTTCAGAAGGGTTAAGTGTCCCAGGACGAAATACGACTGATGCACAAGCAAGAGCAATTAACAACCTCAAACCTGAAGAAGTCAAAACCTATGAAATCGGAACCAAATGGGACCTTTTGAATAACAGAATTAATCTCACAGCTGCTATTTTCCGTACAGAAAAAGAAAATACTCGCGCTTTAGATAGTGATGGATTTACAAGAAATATTGGTGAGACACGTGTTGATGGCGTTGAATTAGGCTTAAACGGCAATATCACAAATAAATGGGCTTTATCTGCAGGATACACATATTTAGATAGTGAAATTGTTGATGCAGGTTATGTCAAAAATAGCGATGAAAGTTATTCGGCTAGCCCAACTAATGGTAACCAAGTCCAAAATGTCGCAAAACACTCTGCCACTTTGTGGACAACTTACCAAGTTCTCCCTAAATTACAATTAGGTGCTGGTGTTTTAGCTATGGATCGAGTGTATGGAGATGCTGCAAATACCAAATTTGTACCAGGCTATGTTCGTTATGACGCCATGGCTCGCTATCAAGTAAATTCAGATGTTGATCTTCAATTGAACGTCAATAATCTCTCAGATACACGTTATTTCACGAAAGCTTATGCTTCGCATTATGCAACTGAAGCTGAAGGTCGAAATGCTGTATTGTCTTTAAATTTCAAGTTTTAATTTCATTTCAGCATAGCTCTATACAAGCTATGCTTTTCATCACCTAAAGCAGTGAGTGATCGTAGTGATTCATCATATTCCAAATATTCTAAGCCCCGAACAAGTTCGATATTTTCGTGAAGAAATGTCTAAAGTAGATTGGGTCAATGGAAAGGTAACAGCTGGAACACTCTCTGCAACAGTGAAACATAATCAGCAACTTTCCAATGATCATCCCCTGACCAAACATCTAGGTGATATTATTTTAGAATCCCTAGGTCAACATCCTTTATTCTTATCAGCAGCAATTCCACTAGATATCATTCCCCCTCTGTTTAATCGCTATGAACAGCATCAATCATTCGGTTTTCATGTCGACAATTCGATTCGCAGAGTTCAAGGCTCACAAGAACGCTTGAGAACAGATTTATCTTGTACCTTATTCTTGAGTGATCCGCACGAATATGACGGCGGTGAATTAGTCATTGAAGATACTTATGGATATCACGAAGTCAAACTCCCTGCAGGAGATTTGATACTTTATCCATCTACTAGCTTACATGAGGTCACTTCTATCCAATCGGGTTGTCGCTTGGCATCATTTTTTTGGGTACAAAGTATGATTCGAGATGATTCAAATCGACATATGTTATTTACTTTAGATCAATCTATTCAGCAACTTCGTATGGCATTAGGAGATCAACATGAGCAAGTCATCAAACTCACGAACCTCTATCACAATTTAATTCGAAAATGGGCAGAACTCTAATTTATTTTTCATCGTTAATTTTTATAATGAAAAATTTTATTAAAAAAAATATATTGTGAAAAAAAATTTCATATTCATCATACTTTGATCTAAATCAGGGAATAATTCTCTTGAAGATCGCACTATAATAAAAGAAAGAATTTACAAGCACTGTGACGGTATAGCTAAGCTCTATATATTCAAAAGATTTTTAGAGAATTCAGCAAAATGATGCAGTAAGCCACTTGTAAATTGATAGAATAGACACAATCGATATAAATAGCGCAGTGCCTTTACACAAGACCCAAGCATGTTGTGCTATGAAAGGAGTTATCTCATGATGTTGGCTGATCCAAGCAAAAAATACCGTCGCATGTACCAACGTGTAGACTTACCTGACCGTCAATGGCCAAATAACGAAATTAATAAAGCGCCTATCTGGATGAGCACCGACCTTCGTGACGGTAACCAAGCTATTTTCGAACCAATGAACATTGAACAAAAGTTCAAGATGTTCCAAATGTTGGTGAAAATTGGTTTCAAACATATTGAAATTGGCTTTCCATCTGCCTCACAGATTGATTTTGACTTTACCCGTAAATTAATCGAAGAAAATCATATTCCAGATGATGTCTATATCGAAGTATTAGTTCAAGCTCGTGATCACTTGATTCAACGTACATTTGAATCATTACAAGGTGCAAAACGTGCAATTGTGCATATCTATAACTCAAACTCACCAACATTCCGTCAAAAAGTATTGAATGTTGATGTAGCGGGTGCGAAAGCCTTAGCGGTGAATGCGGCTCAAAAAGTGAAAGAATATGCAGCACAATATCCTGAAACTGAATGGGTGTTCCAATACTCTCCTGAATGCTTTACCGCAACTGAATTAGAAGTTGCAAAAGATGTCTGTGATGCAGTCACTGAAATTTGGGATGCTCGCCCAGATAATAAAGTTATCTTGAATCTACCCGCGACTGTTGAAGTTTCTGGGCCTCATGTTTACGCTGACCAAGTTGAATGGATGCATCGCAACTTACAACGCCGCGATGGTGTCATTATTTCTGTACACTGTCACAATGACCGTGGATGCGGTATTGCAGCATCCGAGTTAGCGATCATGGCTGGTGCTGATCGTGTGGAAGGTTGTGTATTTGGTAATGGTGAACGTACAGGTAACGTTGACGTTGCAGCGATTGCATTAAATATGTATACCCAAGGTGTCGCTCCAAATCTAGATTTTTCAAATATTAATGAAATCATTTCTACTATTGAAGAATGTACAGGTATACCCGTTCATCCACGTCATCCATATGCGGGTGATTTAGTATTTACTGCATTTTCTGGCTCACACCAAGATGCGATTAAAAAAGGCTTTGAGTTCCAGAAAAACGAAGAAATTTGGGACATGCCTTACTTACCAATTGATCCTAAAGATTTGGGACGTGATTATGACGCAGTCATTCGTGTCAATTCACAATCAGGTAAAGGTGGTATCGCATACTTGTTAGAGTCGAACTACAACGTCGTATTACCACGTCGCTTACAAATTGAGTTCTCGCAAGTCGTGCAACAGGTAGCTGACGAAGAAGGCGTAGAAGTTTCTGCTGAGCAAATTTGGAGTTTATTCCAAAGTACATATGTAAATCAGAAAGATAAACATTATGTCGCGAAAAACTATCGATTATCTGATGAAAATGGCAATCAAGTCATTGAATTAGATATTGAAGTCGGTGGTCAAGTTCAACATCTACGTGGTGAAGGCAACGGACCAATCTCTGCAATTTTAGATGCTTTACAGTTGCCAATCGATGTTGTGAACTATGAAGAACGTAGCATTGGTTCTGGTGCAAATGCTAAAGCGTTGGCACTAATTGAACTTCAAGTCAAAGGTACAGGTAAATCAGCATTCGGTGCTGGTGTACATGACAACATCGTGACTTCATCTATTGAAGGAATTATTGCATGTACAAATCGTTTAATTGATCAAGGTGTTTTGAGCACAGATCAAGTGATCGCTGCGGCAGTATAAATATTAGCAATAATATTTAGCACGAAAATGACTTTAGAAGGATACCCTCAAGTGGTATCCTTTTATTTATTCATACTTAAGATTTTAGGCGAATTTATCCTGTGTCTTTTCCAGCTGACTCAGTGGGCATTGTTGTTCCACAAAAGTTCCAATTTGAAGAACCACTCGCATTAGAATGTGGCCGCGTTTTACCACGTTTCGAATTGATGGTCGAAACTTATGGCACACTCAATGCAGATAAATCTAATGCAATTTTGATCTGCCATGCGCTTTCTGGTCATCATCATGCTGCTGGTTATCACCATGAAGATGATAAAAAAGCAGGTTGGTGGGATGCTTGTATTGGGCCAGGCAAAGCAATTGATACCAATACATTTTTTGTGGTGGCATTAAACAATATTGGTGGTTGTAACGGATCAACAGGACCAACCTCCCCAAATCCTGAAAATGAAAATCGTCCTTATGGTCCAGATTTTCCATTAGTGACCGTGCGCGATTGGGTTAAAACTCAAGCAATGCTGTCTGATCGTCTTGGTATCACTGTTTGGCACTCTATTATTGGTGGCTCTTTGGGAGGCATGCAGGCACTTCAGTGGTCTGTAGATTATCCTGACCGATTAAATAACTGTGTCATTATTGCCAGTGCGCCTAAACTTTCAGCGCAAAATATCGCATTTAATGAGGTCGCGCGCCAATCCATTTTGTCCGATCCTGATTTTCATCATGGTCGCTATTTAGAAAAAGATAGCTATCCTAAACGTGGTCTTATTCTAGCGCGGATGGTAGGTCACATTACTTACCTTTCTGAAGAAGCCATGAAACAAAAATTTGGTCGTGATTTAAAATCTGGCAAATTCATGTATGGTTTCGATGTTGAATTCCAAGTTGAAAGTTATCTTCGTTATCAAGGTGAACAATTTAGTCGTAACTTTGATGCGAATACCTACTTGATCATGACTAAAGCTTTGGATTACTTCGATCCTTCTCGTGAGTATGAACAATCTTTAGTTAAAGCAATGTCGAATACAAAATGTAAATTCCTTGTGATTTCATTTACTACGGATTGGAGATTCTCTCCTTCCCGATCTGTTGAGATTGTGGATGCATTGATTACCAATCATAAGCCTGTGAGCTATGTTGATATTGATGCAGAACAAGGTCATGACTCGTTCTTGTTCCCTATCCCTTTATATGTCAAAACTTTAAGGGCTTTCTTAGGTGGTGTAGACCATCTTGCTTCAACCCCTAAGGAGACCGTGTAATGCGTATCGATCAGAAGCTTGCAGAAAAATGGATTAAACCTGATTCAAGCGTTTTAGATCTTGGTTGTGGCGATGGTGAATTACTGGCTCATATGAGCAAAAAGCACAACATTCGTGCATACGGATTAGAAATCGATCAAGAAAAGATTGCAATTGCAGTCAGTCGAGGGTTAAATATCATCCAACAAGACTTGAACCTCGGTTTGGGACGCTTTGCAGACCAGTCATTTGACTATGTTGTCATGGCACAAGCTTTGCAAGCTGTAGATGCACCTGATGTGCTTTTGCGCGATATGGTGCGTGTTGGGAAACAAGCAATTATTACTTTTCCTAACTTTGCACACTGGAAAACACGCTCTTTCCTTGCTTTAAAAGGGAAAATGCCTGTTTCGGATGCCTTACCCTATATGTGGTATAACACTCCAAATATCCATCTGTGCACGTTTAAGGATTTCGAAGCACTTTGTGCTGAGAATCAAATTAAAATTATTGACCGTTTAGCCGTGAATGGGAATCAACAAGGGAGTTTGCTCAGCAAGCATATCCCGAACTTGTTTGGCGAGGTCGCGATTTATCGAGTGAGCGCTCTATGAAAAAGTTATTCTTAGGTACTTCATTATTTCTAGGGTTGTTGAGTTTCCAAGTTCATGCAGATTATGTACCTCAACAACCATCAACTTCTGCACTGGCTGCACAGTATTCACGTATGCCTGTATCTGAGCTGCAAAAAGCTGCTCGAGCAGGTCAACCGGCTGCCCAGTTTTATCTGGCAACACATTATCAACATGGTAAAGATGTTGCTAAAGACCTAA
>NZ_JFYL01000006.1 GCF_000632455.1 Acinetobacter sp. Ver3 | reverse complement strand
AATATGTAATATTGGCTAGCCAAATGCGGCATAAAGCGATGCATGATTACCATTGTACAAAGTTTGAAAGCTATCAAGAGAAGGATAATGAAGTCAGTCTTTCTTATTGGAGTCGGTTAGAAGATATTCAAGCTTGGCATCAAGACACCCAACATCTTTATGCCCAACAAAAAGGTCGCCTATCATGGTATGACACGTATTCGATTGAGGTCTGTCAGATTCAGCGGGCTTATCAATCTGAATAAATCGAGTTGATCTTTATATTGATGACATATTTTAGACAAATGAGTTAAATATTGAG
This sequence comes from Acinetobacter sp. Ver3, assembly GCF_000632455.1. Taxonomy (GTDB): domain Bacteria; phylum Pseudomonadota; class Gammaproteobacteria; order Pseudomonadales; family Moraxellaceae; genus Acinetobacter. The sequence goes on along the minus strand of NZ_JFYL01000006.1, from coordinate 93,448 downwards.
CAAGTTCTTCAGATAAAATAAGATAAAGTCATGCGAAACCAATAGATTAAACTTAAATAACGCCTGACCATCAAAACCATAATAAACGTCTTTGTAAACATTACATCGCAATTGGATAAACTGTTATCCTTCGGCAGTAATCACCTACAAGATATACACTAGCTGACATCTCACAAGATTTAGAGGTAATGGAACTTCACTTATGCCAACGATTATTTCAAATATCGCGAACAAATTCCGTAAAGTCTATCAAAAGGCTGAAGGATTTATTGAAGAAGAACGTGAATTTCCTGTCTCTCAAGTTTTTTTAAATGCGACTTTCAAGCGCTTTGTGACCGACAATGTCAGTATCCTTGAAGATTTACATGCGGATTTACATGACGATTGGCTTCGACTCTATGCCACTTTGAAGGTGAAAGGGCTTTATACCATTCTCTCTGTAGATTTAAAGCTCATTCAAATGGAATTGAATAAAGATGTACAACTGATTGTATTTGAACAAATTAGTGAAACCGAAGTCATTGAAGCAAAATTTCAAACCTTTTGGATGAAAATTGCATTCCGCTCTGCCCTATTTTTCTATCAAAAAATTCTTCGTAAAGATCCACTTGGCATGATTTTAGAGCGGTTTAATGTCATTAAAGTCAAAGACGATCTCTTACATCTCGATTTAAATCAGTGGCTCGGAAAAAATCGCTCGATCATCGAAACATTGGGCAAAGTACACGTCAACCATGCAGAACTTCGTGAAACAGAATTGGTGGTGATTGGTAATGTAAATTTGATGGCTTTATTTAGCAAAATGAATACTGATCGATTCAAATCGAAATCTGATGAAGTGGAAAGTGATCACATTACACCAATTAAACAAAAGGACGACTAGAGCGCAAAGTTCTAATCTCGTCATAAAGCTTAAGCTACAGAAAAATACATTTTCACTGTGATTATTGATTATTTCTCCTTATTTATCAGAGATAATAAAACTTCAAGTGATCCTTCGATACGAAGGTAAAGGAAAATATTTATGGCATTTAAATCGTTTAAAACTTTGAGTGTGATTGCAAGTGTAGGTACAGCCGTGCTTTTCACAGGCTATTCAAGTCAAGCGCTTGCCATGACGCCCTTCCAAGCCTCTTATCAGTTTGCATACAATGGTAAAAACTTGGGGTCAGCAACACGAACCTTGAAAAAATCAGGTAACACATGGAATTACGTTTTTGCAGCTAAAGCAGGTGGTATTGCTTCAGCGACTGAAACCAGTAACTTCACATTCAACAATAATCAAATTCAATCATCCAATTTCAGTCGCACCAGTAAAATTTTAGTTCATAACAATACAATGAGCATTAAATTTAATCCGAGTGCCAAAACCATTAACACCACCAAAGATAAAGAGCAACGCTCATTTGCATGGAAATCTGGTGTACTGGATGAGTTAAATGCAGAATTGCAAATTCGTGAAGACCTCAAAAATAACGGTTTAAAATCGCAATATTGGATTGCAGATGCTAAAGAAGTTGAATCACGTCGATTCGTCAAACAAGGCACTGAAAAAGTGGAAACCAAGTACGGCACGTTTGATACCATCAAGGTGGTGATGAAACATGATAAACCAGGTCGTGAAACGATTTTTTGGCTGTCTCCGAAATTGGACTATCTACCAGTGAAAGTCACACACCAAGATAAGAAATCTTCATACGGGCTCTTACTGACAGGGTATAACGGTCCACAAAATTAAGGCATTTTTTACTTGCTTTTTTGCAGATGCTTTTTAAAATACGTCTTTGCTTAAAAAGGCACCTGCCCTAGAGGATTCTCCCGTGTACGCACTAGAACAGAAAATCTTAAACGAAGGTATCGTTCTATCTGATCAGGTTTTAAAAGTTGATTCTTTTCTAAACCACCAAATCGACCCAGTGATGATGCAACAAATTGGTCAAGAATTTGCTCGTCTATTCAAAGATGCAGGCATCACCAAAATCATCACAATTGAAGCTTCAGGTATCGCACCTGCTGTGATGGCTGGCTTGGAACTTGGTGTACCGGTAATTTTTGCACGTAAGTATCAATCTTTAACTTTAAAAGATGATTTATATCGTTCAAAAGTATTCTCTTTTACAAAGCAAGTAGAAAGCACAATTGCTATTTCTAAGAAGCACATTGCAGCAACAGATAAGGTTCTTGTGATCGATGACTTTCTTGCGAATGGACAAGCAGCTTTAGGTTTAGCTGATTTGATTCACCAAGCTGAAGCTGAGGTTGTCGGGATTGGTATCGTGATTGAAAAGTCGTTCCAACCTGGCCGTGATCTTTTACTTGAAAAAGGTTACCGCGTTGAGTCACTTGCTCGTGTTGAATCACTTGCAAATGGGACAGTGACTTTTGTTCAAGAATAATGTTGAACATTAAAAAAAGCGCTACGGCGCTTTTTTTATTTTAATGTGGCAGGATCTAGTTGAATGCCCAATTTTGTACCACCAAAATGCTTTTGAATATAATCCTCAACGTAAGGCTGATGGTAAAGATTTGAAAGTTTTTGAAATTTTGGATCATTCAATCGGTCTTTACGCACTGCCAGTATATTGACATTTTCTAAAGCTTTATCAGTGACCTCTTCTTTAAATATCGCATTTGTTATTACATTTAGTCCACTTTCCAGAGCAATAGTATTTCCAATTGCGGCTAAATCCACCTCAGACAAGACACGTGGGAGTTGTGCACCTTTGACCAATTTAAATTGAAGTGATTTCGGATTTGACTGGATACTTTCAAGAGTTCCAGAAATCGTATTAAAATCAGGCTTAAGTATAATTAGCTGAGCACGCTCTAATAACCTTAATGCACGTGCTGTATTCGCCACATCATTTGGAATTGCAATTAAGGCCCGATCAGGCAAAGCAATTAATGACTTGTAGTTTTGAGAATATAAACCCATAGGCTCTAAATAAGTGGTCGCCAAGACAGCAAGCTTCAGATGATTCAAGTCATTAAATTCTTTGAAATACGCCCAAGATTGAAATGCATTTACATCAATTTCACCATCGAGCAAAGCTTGATTCAAAGCCACACCGTCATTAATTTCTTTCACCTCAATGTCAACTTTTGCTGTTTTCGCGTGATCAGAATCCGCGATATGTCTCCAAATATCAACATCCGATCCATGTGATCCGATCACGATTGTTTGTTGTGTTTGCTTTGTTTTTTGAGGTTTAGGTTGAGCACTACATGCACTGATAATGAGAATTGCAAAAATAATAAATAAAAATTGGGCGTATTTTGACTTCATGATTTACTCGATATTGTTGTTGATTGTTTGAGTTGTTTAAATTGCGCTGGATAATATTTTTCTGTAACGTCTAGATGAGATCTAAGTCGACCTTTGATACAGTTTTCTCCTACATTTCTCAGTAAAGGATTCAGCGGATCTGTCTCTGGTCCTTGTGCAAGCGCTTTTAAATTATCTGCAAGATTTAAAAGCGGAATTTCACCAGCAAATAAATTTGGAGAAAGAAAATAAGCAACCGAGTACCGTTCTGCATTGGTTGGAGATATGACTCGATGTTGATTCGCAATCAAATATCCATTTGTGGCAAGCTCTAAAACCTCACCGATATTGACGACAAATGCGTATTCAACAAATGGTACTTCAATCCATTTGCCTTGACTTAAGACCTGAAGTCCTCCGATCTGGTCTTGTAAAAGTAAAGTTAAAATATTGGAGTCTATATGAGGCCCTACACCCTGATGATTCATTTGATCAATTGGGGGATAATGAATCAGCTTGAGTAGTTCATGTGGACTGCCTGTAATCAATTGATCAAGTGCTGTGTCCTGCTGCCCCAATGAAAGCAACAAGGCTTTTAATAATTTAATTGCAACTTGTCTGAGATCTCGTTGCCATGCGGTGACTACGCGTTGAAACTCAGGCCAATTCGAAGGCCACTGATTTGGTCCCTGTAAACGTCTCCATGTCGGTCCAGTTTCAGGTTCTAATGCTGCCAGCTCAAAACCAATGTCTATTTGTTCTCTAAAATCAGGTTGCAGACGTGTAACTTCGGCATTTACTCGACTATACCCTCGAAAATGCGGGGAATGAATCATAGCGATTTCATCTTTTTGTTCTTGTGGCAGCGAAAAAAACTGTCGAGTAATACGCTGAATCTCCAAAATTTTTTCAGCTGAAATGCCATGACCTGTCAAATAAAAAAAACCAATATCCTTGGCGATATGTGCAAGTCGTTGCAGAAAATCTGCTTGCGTTGATGATTGATCAAATTGACTTAAATTTAGAATTGGAAGTGCGGTTAAGCTTTGTTGTAATGGTTGATTCATGATGCACTCATCTTTCTAATACTTCATTGTATTAATGACTGAAAGATGAATGCTTTTGAAATCATTTAAACTGGATACTTATGCTGCTATAAAAATATGATTCGCGTTCAATCACTTAATCTTGCCCAGTCCACACATGATCTTTTAAAGACACGGCATTCGGAATGAGTTTGAGCTGATAAAATAAATCTGCAATTTTTTGTTGCGCCTTAACTGTATCTGTATCGACCAGTTTGGCATAAGCAGGAATATTTCTTTTTTCTAAAACCAGTTTAGTAATATTTTCATCCAAGCTTGTACTTTGCGCCAAAATTTTTGCGGCTTGATCTGGGTGTTGATTGATCCAATCATCTACTTGATTTAATGTTTGCACAAATTTTTGGGCTTCAACCCGATGTTGTTTTAAAAATTTTGGAGAAGACAAATAGAAGCTATACGCTAATGGCAAAGCTTTTGAATCAATAAGAACACGTGTATCACCTTTAAGCGAAGCAGCACTTGCATAAGGATCCCAAATCGCCCAAGCATCGAGTGATTTTTTATCAATAGCAGCTCGTGCATCTGCAGGCGTTAACCAGACGGGTTGAATATCAGACCAGCTCAATTGAGCTTGATCTAATATTTGTGAGAGAAAGTAATGCGCACTTGAACCTTGTGTAACACCAATGCGCTTACCTTTTAGATCCTTTAAGCTTTGAATCGTGCTGTCTTTGGGTAAGAGCAAGCTATGTGAGTTTTTAGATCCATTTTCATAAGCTAAATATTGAATTGGTTTACCTGCAGAAAGTGCGAAAATTACAGGTGTATCCCCTGTATACCCCACATCAATAGCACCGACATTTAATGCTTCTAGTGTTTGAGGACCTGCCGGAAACTCTTTCCATTGAATTTTCACACCGGGAAATGCTTGCTCAAAAGTTTTATTTTGTTTTGCAACGATGAATTTAAGCGCCGCTTTTTGATAGCCAATATTCAAGGTTGTTAACTTTTCTTTTGATTCATCTTGCCCCTTAAGCTCAGTAGGCTTTTCTTTTGAGCATGCAATGAGGCTAAAACTCAATGTCACAATGGTGCTTAGTACAAATAATTTTTTCATTGTCTTGGTAATTTTTTTGATTGGAATAAAAAAATAAGCCAAACTTCGAAAAAAATTAAATCACTATTTGCGCTTAGTTATTCAGTTCAAGATCTAAGCCATCCTCTCATAAAATATGGTTTTATCCTTAAAAATTAGATTAATCTATTTTCAAATCAATTTTTTATTTTATCTGGCATTACAGTTTTTCTACATTCGGCCATGTTGCAACTTTAAGTGCAATGCTAGAATCTTTGAAATAAATGGATGTATAGATTAGAGCAATCCTAAATGACTGAAAACTTAGAAATACACTGCCCAAAATGCGGTTCAACTGATATTGAAAAACGCAACCATGAACAATTACTGCAAAAAACAGGTGGTGTTCTTCTTTCCGCAGCGGGTACGACTGCGGGTACTGTGGGTGGTGCTGCATCAGGTGCTTCTATTGGTGCTTCCATTGGTGCTGTTGCGGGCCCTTTAGGTGTAATCATGGGTGGCACAATAGGCACTTTTGTTGGTGCAATCAGTGTGGGTGTGACTGGTGGCTTTTTAGGTCATCGTTTTGGAAAAAAAGCGGGTGAAATCGTCGATAAGAATGTTTTCCTCGATTACCAATGCAAAAAGTGCAAACACCGGTTTGAACAAAAACATATTTCAAAATAAAAGTGAGCGAGAAGCTCACTTTTTTATGCCTGATAAAATAATCTTTAAAATTATTTCTTTAACATTTGCAACGCCACTTCACCTAATCGTTTCCCTTGCTCGATACATAGTGATTTTTCATCTTGGCTTAGAGATTGATCGTGTCTAGGACCACTGACATGTGTAGCACCATAAGGTGTCCCACCTGATTTTGTATTTGATAAAGCTGGATTGGCATTGGTTAAACCTAAAATCAGCATTCCATGATGAAACAAAGGTGGCAACATGGTCAGTAATGTACTTTCCTGCCCGCCGTGCATAGACCCCGATGAACCAAACACACAAGCAGGTTTATTATGCAATGCACCATTGAGCCATAAGCTCGTTGTTTGGTCCCAAAAATATTTCATTTCTGATGCCATATTGCCAAATCGAGTGGGTGATCCTAATGCAAGTCCCGAACAATGTTGAAGATCATCCAAAGTCGCATAAATATCGCCCTCCTCTGGAATACTTGGTGCTGCTTCGGTCACCACTGTTGCCAACTGTGGAACTGTTCTAATTTTCGCAAGCATTCCAGTAGATTCAATTCCTTGAGCAATTAAATGTGCCATTTCCTTGGTTGAACCATATTTGCTGTAATACAAAACTAGAACATATGCTTGCATAAAAAGATCATCCAATGAAAAAAGAAAACTATACGGTATTTTTTTTAAAATTTGGTTAAGCTGTGCAACGAACGTACAGAATTTTAACTAAAAAATACTCGAGACTCACTATTTATGGCGGAAATCTTAAAAAAGTTACCTTTCTACAATAAAACATGGTTTCAGTTTATTTTGTTTGTACTACGACGCTTTGAAACTAACAATTGTCGTGAGCAAGCAGGCTCTTTAACTTACACCACACTTTTCGCTGTCGTGCCGATGTTGACCGTATTCTTGGTTATCATTTCATCGATTAAAGCATTAGAACCTGCTCGGCAACAATTACAACAATTGATCTACAGTAATTTTCTGCCTAAAACCAGTATCGCGTTTGACAAAGCATTGAATGCATTTACTGACAATTCGAGCAACTTAACCATTATTGGTGTGCTGTTTTTATTCTTTACCACAGTAATGATGCTCACTAGCATTGAGACAGCATTCAATCGTATTTGGCGTGTGACAGAAACGCGTAATGGCATTATTGGTTTTATGCGCTATTGGACCATCATTTCACTGGGACCTATCCTGCTGGGTTCGGCTTTTGTGATTTCATCGACTTTAGCGTCTATGAACATCTTAAGCAATAATTTTGCAGGTTATGAATTGAATGGCACGTTTATTTTATGGGTCATCTCATTTGCACTCACCGCCTTTGGTTTTTTTGCATTGTATTGGACAATTCCAAACCGCTCTGTTCCAATAAAAGCAGCCATGATTGCTGCGATTTTTAGTGCTGTTACCTTCGAGTTACTGAAAAATTTATTCGGCTTCGTGATGACTAACTTTACCAGTTATCAATTGGTTTACGGTGCTTTTGCAGCGGTTCCAATTTTCCTGTTGTGGATTTATCTATCTTGGAACATCGTACTGCTTGGTGTTGAGATAAGTTATGCTCTCACAGCATTTCATACAGGTAAAACTGAAACGCGCCATCCAATTCTCATGCTTCTAGATATGCTTGAGTTATTCTATAAAAAACAAAAACAAGGTAAAACCGTAACTGATCTGGAGGCACTTGATATTTTAGGACGCGGTGAAATTGGCCGCTGGCCTAAATATGTCAATCTATTGGAACAGCAGAATATTATTAAACGTACAGATAATAATGAATATGTTTTGGTTAGAAATTTAGATCATCTTGATTTTTGGTCATTTTATAAATCATTACCTTATACGCTGCCTGATAAAAATGATATCGGACAAATCCATGAAGATGACGTATGGATGAACCGTATTGGTCCTGCACTGATTGAAGCTGATGATTATCTGGCTGCGAAGCTCTCCGTACCGCTATCGACCATACTTGAAGAAAAATAAACTATTGCAATAAGAAAAGACCTCTATAGGTCTTTTTCTTATTGCATAGATGGATTATATGGACGTGTAGATTGCCAACAAATAAGTGCGCCTAAGGTCACTAAGACACAACCGATCCAAAAGCTTATTAGAGGTTGCACATCTAGAATCAGCATCGACATCAGACTTGAAAAAATGGGCATAAAATACGTTGCCAAAATTAAAATTTTGAGATGTCCATATTGCATGCTTTGGTTCCAATTGCTGTAAGCCAAGCCAATTAAGCTGCCAATGACTACAACCATCAGCCATGTCATCAAATTCAGCTCAACAAAGAGTTCTCGCATCACAAAATGTACAGCCCACAACCCAACTGCAGTCATTAGAAAAAGAAACGGAACAGCATTATGACCTTCTGCATATTTCTTGGTAAATATACTGTACAAAGGCCATAGCACCGCGCCAATAAAAGCAAATGAGTACGCCAATGGATTTTCAAGCACGGCCACCAATATCCGTTTCGGCTCGAGAATATCTGGATTAACAACCATCATTAACCCAAGAATGGCACATGCAAAGCCAGCAATCACCCAAATATTCGCGCTCAATTGCCGTGCAAGAATCGAAAATACAATCAGCAAAGGAGGCCAAAGATAATTAATCATTGCAATGATTAATACCTGTTCTCGATGCGTTGAGAGTGCAATCGAAATTAAAAACAGGATCTCATAGCCAACAAAAAGAGCACCACAGCCCAATAGGTATTTTTTAGGCATGAGTGAAAGCTTGGGAAAACCATTCTTCCATAACATGAACAATGCACTAAAACTATAGATCAGCGCCACCGCCTGTACCGGACTTAATGATTCAGTTACAAGCTTCACTACCGCAACCAACGAGGCCCAAATCAAAATTGAGCTTAATCCTAGCCATGTGTACTGATTCAATGGAATGCTCCAATTCTTGCGCTGATTCGATCAAGATAAATTCTCAAATAGCGGTGCAAAGACACAATCATAATCCCTGCAAGAACCATACAAGATCCGACCAAGAAACTCGTTTCGATCTCCTCATCTAACAGCCAGACACCAAACAACATGCCGAACATGGGAGTCAAAAACGAAAACACACCTAAGCCATTTGCTAAATAAGTTCGTAACAACCAAAACCATAGCAGCAAACTTAAAAAAGACATGACAACCGCATGAAATGTTAAGCTCAGAAACGCCAGTTGTGACCAGCGTACATCTGCTTGTCCAGTCCAAAAAGCTAAAGGTAATAAAAAAATAAAGCCCCCTAGCAATTGATAAAATAATGTTTGAGTAGGCGGTGCCTCTGAAAGCGTTGAAAATTTTAAAGAAATCGTAGTCAATGCCCACATCATCCCTGCCATTAGAGCAAGAAAATCTCCCCATAAAATATGGTTGAGTTGACTTTGAGCTTGATCACGCACTAAAAAAGTATAAGCGATGCCAAAAAATGCGAACAAAATACCAAACCACTGCAAGTGATTCAATTTTTCAGCTTTGACTTTCCAATGTAAGCCTAAAGCCACAAAAATAGGCGCGGTATAGAGCAGAACAACAGTGTGCGCAGCACTGGTGTACCTGAGTGCCTCAGCAACCAAATAAAATTCTGCAGAAAATAAAAAGGCTAACCAAATTCCAGGAACAACATAACGGTAATGGAACAGTTGTTGCACTCGTTGTCGATACAATAATGGAACGACAAGCAAGGTTGCCAAACCACAGCGCAATGCGATTTGCATCAGAGGACTAATATCAGTTGCGGCGATTTTCAAGACAATTTGCTGTAAACCCCAGACTAAACACAATACGGTCATTAAGCTTGACGCCTGAAGGTCAAGACCTCTTCGCTCACCCATGAGTGGCACTCTTCACACAAACAAGTCGTCACTATACTGCTGACTGAATTAGAATATATAATTCAAAACAGACAACAAATACATTTATTCAGGCAATTTAATATGCCAAAACGCCATCCACATGAACCATTCGTTCAGTTAGATAATTATGATCATATCCAAGAGAATCTTTGGTTAACATTACGTAATGATCCAGCCCATTCTGAATATCCTAAACATGGTCATGCATGGGGCGAATTTATCTATGCATTTGATGGTGTAATGGAAGTTCATATTGATCAAAATCAATATTTAACACCTCCGCCCTACGGAATTTGGCTACCGCCGCATCTGCATCACAGCAGTATTAATCTCACAGCTGTTTCTCATGCCACCTTATACGTGCATGAAAGCCTGTGTGATGCACTGCCTAAACAAGCAGGTATTTTACTGAGCTCCCCCTTAGTAACGGCGCTACTCAATGAACTCAGAAAAACATATTTCAAACATGATCAACCCGAATATCAACGACTTTTAATGGTTTTACTGGATCAATTAAAAAGCTCACCCCTGCTCAAAAGCTACTTGCCCCATTCTGATCATCCTGCATTACAAACGATATTTACCTACATCCATGAGCATCTCAGTGATCAGCGTCCACTGAGAGATTATGCTCAAATGGTGAATATGAGTGAGCGCACTTTATCTCGCCTATGTGAAGCTGAAATTTCGATGTCGCTCAATGAATGGCGTCAACGCTTTAAAATTACACGAGCATTAAGCTTATTGTCTGAAAATAAAACTGTTGAACATATTGCTCTAGATTTGGGCTATGCCAACGCCTCAGCCTTTATCAATATGTTTAAACGCTGGATGCACATCACGCCCCAACAGTTTCGTAAAAACATCAATTCAGACAATCTCTAGCCATAAAAAAAGGATGAACCAACATCCTTTTTAATTGAGCTTGATGCATCATTAATGCACTTGCGTAGTCCACACAAAATCTTCATTTAAGCCAGTCAAAGTCATTTTGAGCTGATCACCCGATTCTAATGGTCCTACACCTGCAGGCGTACCCGTCATGACAACATCACCAGGCATTAAGCTAAAGTTTTGACTGATTTCTGCCAAAAGCGCTCCTAATTTAAAAATCAGTAAACCCGTATCACCATGTTGCCTAAGTTGATCATTAATTTCGAGCTTAAACTGGACTTGATCTAATGCTGGGACCTGATCAAGCGAAATCCAATCTGCCAAAATACAAGATCCATCAAATGCTTTCGCACGTTCCCAAGGTTGTCCTTTCTTTTTAAGCTGATCTTGTTGATCTCTTAAAGTCAAATCCAAACCAAGGGTGACTGCACCTACTGCTGCTAATGCCTCTTGAGGATCCGTAACGTTTTTGAGCGGTCGATCTATTCGTAATGAAAGTTCACATTCATGATGACACTGTCCCAATGCACGATTCCAATCAATCCCTTCTGCTAAGGACACCAAGCTACTCGGCGGCTTGATAAATAAGACAGGTTGATCAGGAATCGCATTACCTAATTCTTGAGCATGCGCAGCATAACTGCGACCGACACATACAATTTTTGATGGAACTGCACTCATGAAAATCTCTCTTATTTATAGTTTGAGTAATGAACTCATCAAAACTTAACGTTTTTGGAATGTATTTTCAAACAGTGTTCTATCTACATCAGACTCAAATGCACGTTTTGGAATAATGACCACTGTATGATTTTTGAGTTCAAGCATATAGGTCAATTTACCCACTACAAATTTTTGTACTTCACTGTAGGCAAATGCTTGTTTAGGACGACCACTTGAAAAAAGCTCGGCAGAGTTTTGAAACAAATCGATACCTTGCTCAGTCTTACCAAATTGATATTTTTCAAACTGACGCTTGAACATCATAGGTAAGAACCAGTAACGCATAACGATTTGTAAAAAGATAAAGAACGTGCCTAAAGCCACGTAATAGCGCCCTACACCCTCTAATCCAAGATAAAGCCCCCAAATCACGATCGCAATACTGACAAGTGGCGTTAAAAAACGCGTAAATTGTTTTTTGCCAAAAGTAGCTAATGCAAAACCATCCTGAGACTCTTGTAAATTTAAGAAGTAACGGACAGATAAAACTGGTTGAGTATCAGACATAGGGGATTCAACAATCGATTTTCTTAAGCAAAGATATTACACCACTTTACCTGAAATCGAATTGTCGTTTTAATGAATACTGTTGATTACATCATCGCACTATTGATGAAAGCATCACACGATTTACAATGACACAAAATAAAAAGTCTAAATTCATAGTTCAGGATGAAAATGAAATACTTTAACTATCGAGCATTGTGCTTAAGCCTTATTTTTGTACCTAGCTTGTCGTACAGTGCGATTATTGAATGGAAAGAAAATATACCCAGTGCGTTAAAACCATTTCAAAATAATAGTACCGAACTCGCCAGCATCGCAAAAGATCAGATTCTCATCTATGCGCACACAAATACCCAAACATCTATTCCGACACGCAAAAAACAACCCAATCCAAATGTGAAGTTCACATCATCTGCCATCGTATTGCCTGTTAATGAAGAAAAGGTCGCCAAAACGCTTTCACAGTTTGAAAATTTTGTTGGTTTATTCCCAACATTGAAGTCAGCTAAAATATTAAATCAAGAAAAAAATATCACTCAGGTTCAATATAAAATTTCCATTCCAACACCAATACCAGTGCTCAACTTTAATGAGACCATAGTGTTTCAGCATCATATTGAAGCCAATAGTATTTCGAGCTTGATTGTGGATGCACCTGTTCCTTATGGTCTAGGCAAATTTGAATGGTTCAAATTGGATCAGAATCATACCCTTCTAACCCTAACGCAATGGGGAGATTTAAACCAACCTAAAGGTTTTCTATTTAGCAAAGTTCTGAATGCAGTGCCTGAAGCAAAAATGGGAATTCCAAGTGGTACACATGCATTTTTACTTGAATCAATTCGAAAAAAATTAACAGCGCCTTCTTCGAGTGCGCTCAAACCAGGGCAATTTCCATCCGACCAATTAACGACAAGTCAATTAGCCAAAATCGCACAAATCAGTCGTATCACCGAACACCCTGTAAGTTTTGTCCATACACCGACAACTGTGCCTTATCAACACGGTGCCGAATCAATGCGTTTTGTGACGACGTATCAGTATTATTCACAACCAGTGCAACAATTACAAAAATGGACACAGCCTGTACATTATAAAAAGTTGTTTCCCCGCCAACTCAAATCTATTGATATCGAAACCCTAAAAGACCAAACACAATTGGCAGATTTTAAAGTTGAACTCGGGTTAGGAGTTATTCAAATTCCATTCCGATTTAAACTAAATTTTAGCTTTCCTCAGTCGAATCAGAATAGTTTTTATGCTCAAGGCGGTGATCTGAAATACATTAAAGGAAAAATGCAATTTGATAAGTTTCAACAAGGTACTTTATTGAAAATGACGAATGCTGGAAAAATAGATGAAAAAGCACCGTTCCTGATTCGTGCAGCACGGAGCTTGCCTTATCATGATGTGCTTCCTACAGTTGGGGCGAATGTCGTCTTTGCATTGAAAGTCAAAAACGAAGAGCAGAAGAAATAAGATAAAAAAATAGACACAAAAAAACCGCAATTAAGCGGTTTCTTCTCTTTTTTACATCTTAGAGATGATCAAGTTGGTGCGCTCAGAGAGATTCGAACTCCCGACCCCTTAGTTCGTAGCCAAGTGCTCTATCCAGCTGAGCTATGAGCGCGACGTCTTGATGGAGAGCATTATATATGAATATTATTATTTGTTAAGTACTTTTTAATAAAATTTAAATCAAGCGAACAGTATTTATACGCAAATGTAAATTATGGCTAGATAATCAACAATTTAAGAGATGGTCAACAAGATCAATCCAAATTCCAAACAATCCTGAGTTGGATTGATGATGTTTTTATAAGAGCTAATATCTATTAATTAAAAATAATATGTGTAGAAATTTTAAAATTTATTTCTTTCTTAAGTAGCTAATAAAATATGATGATTTATAGCATCACTTCATTCTAGAAACAAAAAAACCGACAATTAAGCGGTTTCTTCTCTTTTTTACATCTTAGAGATGATCAAGTTGGTGCGCTCAGAGAGATTCGAACTCCCGACCCCTTAGTTCGTAGCCAAGTGCTCTATCCAGCTGAGCTATGAGCGCGTACTTGAGTGTCTTACGACTTCGTTACATCGATTAACTTGATTGGTGCGCTCAGAGAGATTCGAACTCCCGACCCCTTAGTTCGTAGCCAAGTGCTCTATCCAGCTGAGCTATGAGCGCATTTCAAGTTTATCGTTGGCGGTGAGAGAGGGATTCGAACCCTCGATACCAGTAATAGGTATGCTTCCTTAGCAGGGAAGTGATTTCAGCCACTCATCCACCTCACCGTAACGAGACGCCATAATACAAACTTCGTCCCTACTCTTCAAGTGAGAATTTAAAAAATTCTATGTTTTTTGTTCAATCATATATTTTTTAAACAATTTTCAGGTTTTTTACCTTTAATCTGCATTAATTTCACTTTAATACTGTCTATTCTGCATCTCTTTTATAATTTATGAACTAAAAACACTTTATTGCAATCATTTACGTGCAGTATTTCTTATCATGTCTTATGCTAAACTTATCTTCTGATATGAAGCCAAAGACATTATGAAAAATTGGGTCGACCCTGAAGCCAAAGCGGAAGCTGAACGTTACGATAATCCTATTCCAAGCCGTGTTCTGATTCTAGAAACGATTGAGAATAAGAAAAAAGCATTGTCTCATGCAGACCTTGTGGAACACTTCGAAATTGCGGATCAAAAAAGTATTGAAGCACTTAGTCACCGTTTAAGTGCGATGGTTCGTGATGGTCAATTGACGAAAGAAGGTTATAAGTTCCAGCTTATGGCAGATCAACCTGTTCATGATGCGACCATCTATATCAATAGCAAAGGTTTAGGGGTTGCGAGTATAGATGGTAAGAAAGAAGAATATTTGTTACCTGAGCGTGAATTACGTCAAGTCTTCCATGGTGACCGAGTTAAAGTTCAACAGACCTCTGTTGACCGTAAAGGTAAACCATGGGGTTTCATTACTGAAATTACCCAACGACGCGTCAAACAAATCATTGGGAAACTCGCAGAATATGAAGGTGAATACTTCATTCAACCAGCAAATCCAAATGCGCATCAACCGATTACCTTAGAAAAAGAACTCATTGCGCATGCGAAAGCTAAAGTTGGTGATTCTCTTCGAGTTGAAATTGATGATTTTCCAAATCGTGAAGAGTTTGCTACAGGCCATATTATTCAATCTATGGCCGACAAATCTGATACTGAAATTATTATTCCTCAAACCATTTTAGAATATGGTTTACCTTACGAATTTCCAGAAGCAGTAGTTCAAGAAGCTGAAAGTTTTAAAGAACCGACAGCACGAGATCGTCAAGGACGCATTGATTTAAGAGATTTACCCTTAGTCACAATTGACGGTGAAGATGCACGTGACTTCGACGATGCTGTCTATGCAGAAAAACGTCCTGGTGGCGGCTATCGTGTCGTGGTTGCGATTGCAGATGTCAGTCATTATGTTCGTATTGGTAAACCTTTAGATGATGAAGCACAAGAACGCGGTACGTCTGTGTACTTCCCTCACTTTGTCTTACCGATGTTGCCTGAAGCACTTTCAAATGGCTTATGCTCACTCAATCCAAATGTCGATCGTCTATGTATGGTCTGTGATTTGAATTTAAGTCGCGCAGGTAAAGTCACAAAATTTGAATTCTATCCGTCGGTGATGCACTCTAAAGCACGACTCACCTATGACCAAGTTGCAAAATATTTTGAAGGTGATAGTCAAGCTGTACCTGAAGATCGTACAGTGCGTAAATCACTGAATACATTATTCCAACTTTACCAAGTATTAAAAGGTTTACGTGCAGAACGCCATGCAATGGAATTTGAAACCGTTGAAACGTACATGACCTTTGATGAACTTGGTGGAATTAAAGAAATTCTACCAAGATCACGTAACGATGCTCATAAACTCATTGAAGAATGTATGTTGTTAGCCAATGTCGCTGCTGCTGAATTTGCTTTAAAACACGAAATTCCAATGTTGTATCGTGTGCATGAGCCACCTGAATTCTCACGCATTCAAAAAGTTCGCGACTTTGTTAAGTTATTAGGTTTGAAATTCCCTGATCAACCTACGCAAGCGGACTACCAAGCGGTCATTGAAGCCACTAAAGACCGTATTGATGCGCCAAGTATTCATGCTGTGCTTCTTCGCTCCATGATGCAAGCTTATTATGGGCCAAATAACGCTGGTCACTATGGTTTGGCGTATGAGGCATACACTCATTTCACCTCTCCAATTCGTCGTTATCCAGATTTATTATTACATCGTGCTATCAAAGCACACCTCAAAAATAAACCTGCACCAGTCTCAGGTGGCGCACTAGAAGAAGCCGGTAATCATTTCTCGGCAACAGAACGTCGAGCTGATGAAGCTTCTCGCTCAGTGACCACTTGGTTAAAATGCCATTATATGCAACAGCATCTTGGTGAAGAGTTTGTTGGCGTCATTAGTGCTACGGCTGAGTTTGGTCTATTTGTCACTTTAAAAGATTTATATGTCGATGGTATGGTCCATGTAAGCCAGCTTGGCGATGACTTCTTTGTCTTCGATCAAGCGAGTCAAAGTTTAGTTGGGCAAAATCGTGGTCAGACCTTCGGTTTGGGTGATGAAGTACGCATCAAGGTTGCAGGTGTCAATTTAGAAGAACGTAAGATTGATTTTGAATTGATTCAACAACTCAGCCATGCAGGTCGCGCTATTCGTAGTCGAGCACCACGTGTCGTGAAGGAAAACCCGGTCACCAAGCAAGAAGCGTTAAATCGCATGTTGAATGAGCCTGTCGAACTCCTAAAAGATAAAGATGAAAGCGGTGAACGCCCTGTTCGTAAGAAAAAGTCCAAGGCAAAACCAAGCTCTTATACTAAAAAATCAGACAAAAAATCTGATGGAAAAGTAAAAGACAAAGCGAAAAAGAAAGCTAAAGTAAAAAAGAAAAAGTCGAATGCGAAAGCTAAATTAGACTAAATCTTTAAAGAGCGCTACGGCGCTCTTTTTTTTAAGCTTTATTTTTTTAATTTATAATCAAGTGCACCGATTCTTTATTTAGCACTTACGTAAATAATTGAATGTATCACTTGATTTAAAGTCCATAAACCCCTACATCTAAATGAAGTAAATGAATCAATTAGGTCCTTGAATGACTTTAGAAAAGGCAACTTTGCCTGTACCCGATTTTTCTCAAATTACACTTGATCAACTTAAAGCACAGATTGAACAAGCGATTCAAAATGGTCAACACTTTATAAACCAACTCGAGAAAGTCCCAGACACGGTACAATTACAATTAAATGTGCTCGATCAAATCGATCAATTAGAAAACCAAATGAGCGAATCTTGGGGTATTTTGTCTCACTTAAATGCTGTGATGAACAATCCTGAAACCCGCGAGATTTATCAGTCTCTTTTACCTAGCTTAAGTGAATACTACACACAATTAGGGCAACATACTGCGCTCTATCAAACCTACCAATATGTGCATGATGCACCTATTTTTTCGGATTTACCAGAAGCTCAACAGAGTGCGATTAAACTTGCACTTAGAGACTTTAAACTCTCAGGCGTGGCTCTAGAAGGCGAAGCAAAAAAACGCTACGCAGAAATATCAGCTCGTTTATCGCAGCTTTCTTCAGATTTTTCTAACCACGTTCTTGATGCCACACAATCATATTTCAAACCATTAACTGAAGATGAACTTGCTGGTTTACCTGCGAGCAGTATCGAACTGCTAAAGCAATACGGTCAACAACGTGAACTCGATCAAGCCGTGGCGACATTGGATTTCCCTTCTTATCTTGCGATCATGACTTACGCAGATAATCGAGAGCTTCGCGAAGCCTTATATAAAGCATATACCACGCGAGCGTCGGATCAGTCAGATCACCCTGAATATGACA
This sequence comes from Acinetobacter sp. Ver3, assembly GCF_000632455.1. Classification (GTDB taxonomy): domain Bacteria; phylum Pseudomonadota; class Gammaproteobacteria; order Pseudomonadales; family Moraxellaceae; genus Acinetobacter. The sequence continues at coordinate 75,435 of NZ_JFYL01000006.1, read as the reverse complement.
ATACTGCGGTGATGGAAGAAATTCTCAAATTGCGCCAAGAAATGGCTCAACTTTTAGGTTTTGATCATTATGCAGCATATTCACTGGCAAGTAAGATGGCTCCAAGTGTTGAAGCTGTAGATCAATTCCTGATTGAGTTGGCAGAACATGCTCGTAAACCTGCCCTACAAGAAATTGAGGCATTAAAAGCAATTGCTCAATCTCATGGTGTAGATGAACTACAACCTTGGGACACGACGTATTTCTCGGAAAAACTCAAAGTTCAACAGTTTAATCTGTCTCAGGAAGCACTTAAGCCATACTTCCCTACCCCTGTCGTCGTTCAAGGTTTATTTAAAATTGTGGAGCGTTTATATGGTATTCAAGTCATTGAACGTGAAGCACCAGTATGGCATCCAGATGCACGATATTATGAGCTTGAAGATCAAGGCAGTGTTATAGGTGGATTCTATTTTGACTTGTACGCTAGAAGTGGGAAACGTGGTGGAGCATGGATGAGCGGATTCCGCTCACGTATGCAAACCAACAATGGCATGCAGAAACCGATTTGTTACATGGTCGGTAATTTTACACCACCGATTGGTCAACAACCTGCGCTTTTGACACATGATGAAGTCGTTACTCTTTTCCATGAGTTTGGACATGGTCTGCATCATATGCTCACAGAAGTAGATCATATCTCTGTAGCAGGCACACATGGTGTCGCTTGGGATGCCGTCGAGCTGCCAAGTCAGTTTATGGAATTCTGGACTTGGGATAATGAAAGCTTGGCTTTAATCAGCCAACACATTGAAACCAAAACACCGTTACCTGAAGAACTCCTTAAGTCTCTTTTGGATGCGAGATTTTTCCAATCAGGCATGCAAACCCTTCGACAGCTTGAGTTTGCCATGTTTGATTTGAATATACATAAACAATCTCCTGCTTTAGATGCAATAGCTATTCAACACACTCTAAACGAAATTCGTGAACAATATGCTGTGCTCCCTACAGCACCATACAACCGATTCCAAAACAGTTTTAGCCATATTTTTGCAGGGGGGTATGCCGCAGGCTATTACTCTTACAAATGGGCTGAAGTTTTGGCAAGTGATGCATTCGATCGCTTTGAACAAGAAGGCATCTTCAACCAAGAGACTGGGCTTGCTTTCCGCAAAGCAGTGCTTGCTGTAGGCGGTAAAGATACAGCGCTTGATGCCTTTGTTAAATTTAGAGGTCGTGAGCCTAAAATTGATGCATTATTACGCCATCAAGGTTGGACGAATGACACTAAAACTGCTTAAACTACGTTACTAATTTTTGAAGGTGAGTGTCATTATGTCGATCAAACGTCGTTTCATTGCAGGTGCAAAATGTCCGAAATGTGAAGCTATGGATCGTATTGTCATGCTCACTTCAGGTGATTCAGAATGGATCGAATGTATTGAATGTAACTATTCTGAAAATCGTCCGACACATATAGATGAACCTCAAATGCCTGAGGTTGCAGACGAAATTGGTGTTATTCAATTTAAGCCGCGCCCAAGAAATTAAGATGTTTTAAAAATCAACAAAGCCAGCTCGATGGAGCTGGCTTTGTTGTAAATTCATCAAAAAATAAGCACCCGAAGGTGCTTATTTTATTTAATTATTGATACCAACCAAATAACTTAAAGATATAAGGCACATAGGCGATAATCAACATTGCTGGAATCATCACAATCAGAGGTAGAATCCAACGTTCGTATTTGTAGTAGAACGTTTTATCTTTCACTTCTGCATCGGCAGCAGCCACCTCTTCATCGCCAATCGACTGCCTTGCGAGCAAGTGATTGAGTGCAACTGGTGGTGATACATAACCCAATTCGAAACCAATTAAAGCAATCATCCAGAAGTGAACAGGATCAATACCATAAGCGTAGGCGACAGGCGCAACTGTTGCTGAAATTAAGATGACAGCACCAAACGGATCCATAATCATACCGACAAATACCATGAGACATACGATCAAGGTAATCACGATATAGATATTTTCAATATCCGTTGGGAAGTGTTCCATCAACTCGATACGCTCTAAGTATCCACCAACGCTGACAGACAATGCCATTAAGATCACAAGCGCCCCGATATGTCCGACTGTTTCACTTGCAGATACATGAATTGACTTCCAGAAACTCACTTTACGCGCAGGATTGTCTGGACTATCTTGCGCTGCAATTTCAGATGCTGACACTCGCGCCTTAGCTGCTTCTTGTTCAACCGAAGTATGGCTTAATGTCGTATCCCAATGTCCTACTGGTGCGAGTGGTGCTGGTTCATGACGTAATTTTTCATAAAGCACCATGACAAGTAAAATGATTGGCATCATGACTGGTGCAGTGAACTCATTCAAATTGGTATTTAATGCATACTTGTAGAATGACCACACGATCAGGAACACGATCACATAAGGAACTACTGCCACTAATGCCTTAGCGGAATTCGGGAATGCAACTGATGGCGCTGCAATACGGAATTTTTGCTCAGCAAAGAACAGTGAAATTAATAGGAACAGTGTCGAAGTGATGAGGAAAACACCGATACCATATTGGTATAATAAATCAGTTGTTACTTCTTTGTTCAGTGATGCAACAACAACAATCAATAGACATGGACGGAGTACCACACCAAGCGAACCCGACATCGCTGCTGTAGCCAAAGCGAATTGACGGCGTCCGCCCGCATTCCAAACTTCTTTATAAATGATCGCACCTGCAGCGATTACAAAAATACCTGATGCACCTGTATAAGCTGTAGGTAATGCAGCAGCAAGTAAGATTAACCAGGTAAGCGTTTCAGGCGCTAGATTCCATGGACGTAAAATATTTAGGAATTTATCAACAATTAATGTCTGCTTTAACAGCATACCTGCCCAAATGAACAGTGATAAATTAAGGAAAATAGTAGAGAACTCAACCAGCTGCCCTAAATAAATCCCTTGACCCATTGGATAGTCCATCACAAAGGTAAAGTTAAATCCTGTTGTGATCGCCATATAGGCATAAAGTGGGACTGACAATAATGCCATGCCAATCGTACCACCTGGCTTCGCATTTTCTGGTACACGGAACAATTGGTACAAACTAATTAATGTCAGTGTACTGAACAAGATTATCCATAACCAGTAGATGATTGTCATCTCACTGGTTGGCGGAACACCAGAGTTCAATACAGATCTATACTGACTGATCGCTGAACTGGTTAAGAAACTGTTCGCAAGTATCATTGCGACAGCGTAAACCCGATAATCTAAAACAGAACTTGGACCGCGTAGACCAATGTGGTGGATTTTAAGTGTTGCAGTGATCGCTGCAAGTACCACCATGATAATCAATAGAACTGCCTTATTTTCCGTACCAAATTGGAAAATACCAAAGAAAGTTGTTTCCATGGTTCGGTAAGTTCGTATTGAAGGGTTATCTTCTAAATACTGAATTGACTTATCGTAGAAGGCATATTTTTCTTCACATAACTGTTGACCAGCCAACACAGAGGCACGAACATCTTCTTCAGATGTTGTACCAAAGATATCTGCAAATTCATCCTTTGCATTGGCTTGCATTTGGTTTTGAACCAGAAGGTCAATATTTGGATTTCGATCACAGACTGGCTTTTCAGGTTCAGCACGCAAGAATGAATATTGCATACCAATTTTTTCGTCACCGTATAGACTTTCACCTAAACGTAACATCTGCCCGTGAATCATTTCTCCTGTCCCGATGATGAGCGTCAGTAACAGTAGAAGCAAAATCGTAAACGCAGATATCCACTCAGTCCATATATAACTAAGTAGACCTAACCCAGATCTCTTTTTAGAAGGCTCTTGCATTGTTATTCCATTATTTAATACTGCTATACATTGCCTGTACAGCTCATCTTTTCTAATTCGGGCTTAGGCAAAATCCTTTACCTAATTTCCTTACCTCTTTTATCACATGAATCTGACTGATTTTTTTTTAAAAAAGAATGACTGACTTTTCCATTTTTTTTAAATTTATGCCAATTTTCATCAATTCACCTCTTAAGAGCGAGATAAAAACCAACTAAATCAGTAGGCTATACCATACTGTATTTCTTTTTTTAAACAAATATGACCTTAAAAAAATAAATGCAAAAGATTTGAATCTGATCACACATTAAAATAAGTGATAATTAAGTATCAGAGGAATTAAGAGATGTGTGTGTCCTTCACGGAGATGTGCTGATAAATTAAAAAGAGCATGCTGAGTAATGCCCCCCATATTGCACCTGTTAAATGTGCTTCAACCAATACTGGGCTACCAATCATTTGCGCAGTATCGAGAGAACCAAAGATATTTTCCCACAAAATTTTGCCCGTGATTAAAGCTAATACAAGCAGCGAGAATTTACGTTCTTTTTCAAATTTTAAAAAATAAACTGCCAAAGCCATATACATACCATGTAGTACCCCTGATAGACCTGCATAAGCTTCAACGTGAGGATAAACATAATAAAAACTTAAACTAACTAATGGCGGGAGTGCGATCAACAAGTACAACATGTACCTAATTTTGACATATGGGAAGATGAAAGGCAGACAGGCTAAACCCACCATATTCAATGCATAGTGTATCCATCCCACATGTACATAGTGAGCTGTCCATACTCGCCAAATTTCTTCATCCAATACAGGACGCCAATAGAAAAAATACTCCTGAAAAATCTGCAGACTAGCGGAAATACTGATACAGCATGCAATAAACAGTATTTTTCGAATCAGGATAGTATCTTTCATCTTTCGTATTCCTAAAAGAAAAAGAGCTTAAAAGCTCTTTTTCTTGAATAACTCCATTTTTTAATTTTGAACAAAATTAAAAAAATCTTATTCGCCTAATGTGTTCTCGAAAAGATCATCGGCTTCATTGGTCGCTTGATCATCCCAGAAGCTCGACATTCCATCAGCTTCAGTTCGTACACCTGTATTCTCCGTCCAATAACGGTCTGAGATCGCTTGTATCATTTGTCCTGCCATATTATCCAATAACTTAAACTCTGGATTTACAGGAACTTCTTCAGCACGTGAAGCGGCATAAGAACGTAATGCATCACGTATTTTTGCATCGTCACCACTGGCTTGTGCTGCAACAGCATACAAGGCATGCGATAAGCGTACTCCTTTTTGCTCACCAATTTGCATAGATTGTTTAAGCGTTTGGTATGGATCTGGTTTGCCTGCATCAGCTCCAGGTAATAATGTCCAAATCACTGCTCGAGTAGCATTCGGTACGCCCCAGAACTTGTTGTTATCGAGGCAGACCATGCCACGTTCAACAATTGCTGCGATATCTTTAGGAACATGCACTTGACCACCAGAAGCAATATCATTGGTCATCGCTTGTAAGCCACTTAACATACCTAACAGATATACTGTTTGGTCAAGATTACGACGCATAGTTGGACATGAGTCACCTAAATTATATTTATATTTAGACTGCCAACGCTCCGCAAACAATTGATAACCCGTATATTGACGTTCGGCAGCAACAGCAGCCCAGCGCTTTTGTTCAATACGCGCATCTTGTGCTTCTGTCACTTGACCTGCTTTTGATGCTCTTAGGTATCTTAATTCTGCATCTAAGGCACGATTTTCTGCGCACATCCCTGAAGCTGAATATAAAAGAACTGCCATACGGGTCGGATCAGCACCCATATCTTTAGTCGCCATAATCACAGGAGTCAAAGCTGTGCCCTGATTACACACCATATCCACATCACCCATTGAGAGTACTGGCGGTAAGATGTGTTTTTCACTAAACGCAAGTGATGCATTCGCACCAGTTTTGATTACGTATGAACATCCAGATAAAGTTGTAGCTGCTACAACCGCAATTGCCGTGAAAAGACCTTGAGTCTTTAATTTAGACATACTTCCTGTCCTCAATTTTATAATTTTGTCATCCTTGCGATTTAAAATATCAGATGCAATCGCTGAATAAAAGTGCAGCAATGCACTTCATTAACAATTAGTCTGTCATTGATCTGAATTGAAATAATTGACTTATTTTTTGAATTGTTAAAATTTTGGGCAAAAAAAAGTAGCATTGCGACGGTTCGGCACATGCTACTTATTAAATGGTAAACTCAAGAGAGTTTATTTTGTTCGTTGTTGTGGTGTTCAATTCGTTCCTTCAGCACAGTTCCTAGTCTTCCAATTATAATTGCCATAACAGCAGCAACCACTAGAAACAACCACATATGAATTTCGCTCATTTTGAAATTCCTCATTAGCTGTTGGTATGTTTAATGTACTTTAGAAATTAAGATTTCATCGTGTTTTTGTCTAACAATTTGATTTTCTTTCATTTTCGTCAAACAATTCATTTTTTATTCATATAATATATTTTTAAATAATTGTTTTTTATCATGTTTTAAATTTAAAAATAAAAGACTTATTGTCTAACAATTAGCCAAAACTTGCATGAGTAATCAAGCTTTTCCATTGTTTTTCATCTATTTGATCTCTCCAAATCACCAAAGAATCGAATTTATTTTCGTTAAAACTGAGTACTACGAAGTAATGAAAATGAAAAACTCGATTCAGTTTTGCTTGGTATATTTTTGGATTTGAAGTCATTTGAATCGACCATAAATCTTTGTCTATTTTTTGTAATTCTTTTAATTGTGGTTTTTTTCTAAAATTCCACCAGATAATCAGTATAAATATAATACTGCCCAAAGCATAAATGAGCTTAATACTGATTAATAAAGTAATACTCATGATGAAAATAGAGAAAACATGAAACACAGCCGAATAAGAGCTGTGTTTCAGTGAATAACGCTCATGGATTATGGACATAATCTTTTAATTTTTGAATAAATTGGCGCAATTCAGGTCGAGGTGGTTCAGAAACCTCCATAAACCAATCCAATAAATCAGGATCTTCTTGTTCAACCAGTTCAGCAAACATTGCTTTCTCTTCTGGTTCAGCTTGCAAATAGTATTGCTTTACATAAGGATCAAAATACACGTCAATTTCTTTTAAACCACGACGTGCTCGATAGATAACTTTACGCTCTTCAAGCGTTAATTCATCGTACATTTTTATCCCCTAATCTGTGTTCATTCTATTTTAACTTAAGCCATGAGCTTTGTGTTTTAAAAATATCAATTGACCAAATTCATCAGCAATTCTTGCGTTTTGAGCATTCAACACATTGCACCAATGTTCAGGCTCTCTTATGTTGTGGCTATTCTAATAACACTTATGGAAATATAAATATGCAATCAGGCGCAATTCGACCAATTCCTAATATGTTGCCTCGAAAATTATTCAATGCAGAGCATGAAGCCTTTCGTGATACTGTTCGAAAATTCTATGAAAAAGAAGTCGTTCCAAATATTGCCAAATACGAAGAACAACAGCATGTAGATCGTGACTTATGGAATAAAGCGGGTGAAATGGGTCTATTGTGCACCACAATGCCTGAAGAATATGGTGGATATGGTGTAGATCGACTCTACAGTATGATCCTCATTGAAGAACAAGCTTATGCAATGGATTCATCAACTGGTTTTTCATTGCATTCGGATATTGTTGCGAACTACCTGAATAATTTTGCCAACGAAGAACAGAAGAAAAAATGGCTCCCTAAAATGGCTTCTGGCGAAGTTGTCACTGCCATTGCGATGACTGAGCCTGGTACAGGTTCAGACTTACAAGCTGTACGAACTTCTGCAGTTTTAGATGGCGATGAATATGTCATCAATGGTTCTAAAATTTTTATTACCAACGGTTATCTATGTGATATGGCAATTGTTGTGTGCAAAACAGGTAATAGTGATAAAGGTTCAGCCAACTTATCTCTCATTATTGTCGAAGCTGATCGAGCTGGATTCACTAAAGGTAAACCACTCAATAAAATTGGTATGAAAGGACAAGATACTTGCGAATTGTTCTTTGATAATGTTCGTGTACCAAAGGAAAATTTGATTGGTATGGAAGGCATGGGCTTCATCATGCTTATGAAAGAACTCGCTTGGGAACGTATGCTTGTTGCGATTATCTGCCAAGCAGGTGCAGAAGCTGCCTTTGCACACACAGTACAATATACAAAAGATCGTAAAGCATTCGGCAAGCCAATTGGCGCATTTCAAAATACACGTTTTAAGCTAGCAGAACTTCGAACTGAAATAGACTTCTGTCGTTCTTATTTAGATCGTTGTATGGAATTACAACTTGAGGGTACGTTAGGTGTAGATGCGGCCGCAGCTGCAAAATATAAAATTTCTGATATGTTCTCTAAAGTCGTTGATGAGTGCTTACAGTTACATGGTGGCTATGGCTTCATGCTTGAATACCCTATTGCACGCGCATATATCGATAACCGTGCAAATCGTATATATGCCGGCACCAATGAAATCATGAAAGAACTCATATCACGTTCTTTGTAGATAGAAAAAGGAAGCTTTCGCTTCCTTTTTATTTTAATAGCTATTCATTAAGATACTAATTTAGGCTTTTTTACTGACTGTACAGGAGCCTTCGAAAATTTTAAAATACCATCGTTAAAAGTCGCATTTTTGAGATCTTTACGATCAGCTAAATAGTTATGCGTTGCCATCCAGGGTGCTTTGGTACCTTGTTTTGGAAGTTGATCAGCCGCTCGCGCGATATAACCTGATGACATTTCACCCATAACTGTTTCATCGAGCATTGCGGAATGGTCAGTTGGTGCGACAACTTCATCATAACCGTTCTGATCCATAAATTTGAATAGACGGCAAATATAATCAGCGACTACATCTACTTTTAATGTCCATGATGCGTTCACATAACCAATGACCATCGCCATATTTGGTACATCACTTACCATCACACCATTATAAAGCATATGTTCGCTAGTCTTGATCGGCTGACCATCAACAGTCGCTTTGATACCGCCCATAATTTGAATTTCTAGACCAGTCGCAGAAACAATGATATCTGCATCTAAGTGTTTACCAGATTTCAATTGAATACCATTTTCAGTGAATGATTCAATATGATCTGTTTCAACACTTGCTTTACCACTACGTAAAATTTTGAATAAATCACCGTCTGGCACTACACATAAACGTTGATCCCAAGGATTGTAACTTGGGGTAAAGTGTTTCATATCCACTTTACCTTTCAACTGCATTTCAATAGATTTAAGAAGTAACTTGCGAACCAGTTGAGGTTGTTTTTTTGACAAAGCAAAAATCGCACGTTGCATTCCGATATTACGAGCACGCGTGAACTTATATGCCATGTCCTCTGTCATAAATTTACGTGTTTTGTCATAAACAAAATCAATCGAAGGAATTGAAGCAATATAAGTTGGTGAACGTTGTAACATTGTTACATGCCCAGCCCCACCTTTTGCCATTGCTGGTACTAAAGTGATTGCAGTTGCTCCACTACCAATGATAACTACTTTCTTGCCGGTATAATCTAAATTTTCAGGCCAAAATTGTGGATGAATCAATTGACCTTTAAATTTATCTTGATTTGGAAAATCAGGTTGGAAACCTTGGTCATAGTTATAATAACCTGTGCAGCCTAATACGAAATTAGCTTGCCAAGTTTGTTTCTTTTGATTTTGATCTTCGATTTCTACAATCCATTTTTTTATTGAAGTATCATAATTCGCAGAAAGTACACGATGCTCAAAATGAATTTTTTCTTTAATATTGTACTCACTAACAACTTCGCCCAAGTAACCTTTAATCGAAGCGCCATCTGCAAGCACATTCGCTTTACGCCATGGCTTAAAATTGTAGCCAAAAGTAGACATATCTGAGTCGGAGCGAATACCTGGGTATTTAAACAAATCCCACGTTCCACCGAAACTTTTACGACGTTCGAGTATTTCAAATTTACGGTTCGGATTATTTTTAATTAAATGTGCTGCAATTCCAATTCCAGAGATACCAGCACCAACAATAAGAATATCGACTTGCTTATCCATTTCTTTTATTAACCTTTTTATAAGAACATTTTTATTAAAACATATTTTTGACAATACACAATGTCAAGTTTGACTAAAAGTTGCAAAAAACATATCAATTCAGGTCAAGTAATGCCAATTGTTAGACAAAAAAAAGGCCGGTTTATTCAACCGACCTTTTTTGAACAACTTGCGATGTTCTACACGAAATTATTTAACTTCGCGATCTACTAGCTCAACGTAAGCCATCGGTGCAGCATCACCTGCACGGAAGCCCGCTTTAAGAACACGTAGATAACCGCCGTTACGTTCTTTGTAACGAGGGCCAAGAACGGTAAATAATTTACCAACAGTTGCTGCTGAACGAGTACGAGCAAACGCTAAACGACGGTTTGCTACTGTATCGACTTTAGCTAAAGTGATTAAAGGCTCAGCTACACGACGTAACTCTTTTGCTTTAGGCACAGTTGTTTTGATCAACTCGTGTTCAAACAAAGAATTAGCCATGTTTTGGAACATCGCTTTACGATGACTGCTTGTACGGCCTAATTTCACACCACTATTACGATGACGCATGGTGATAGTCCTACTTAATTAACGACTACGATAGGCAAAACGATCGTCCATACGTAAACTAGCTGGTGGCCAGTTTTCTAAACGCATGCCGAGTTGTAAGCCTTTTGAAGCCAGAACATCTTTGATCTCAGTCAACGATTTTTTACCTAAGTTAGGAGTTTTTAACAACTCAACTTCAGTACGTTGAACAAGATCACCAATGTAGTAAATATTTTCTGCTTTCAAACAGTTAGCAGAACGAACAGTAAGCTCTAGATCATCTACTGGACGAAGCAAGATTGGGTCAACTTCTTCACGAGGTTCTTGAGCAACTGGAGCTTGATCTTTCTGAAGATCAACAAAGATTGCAATTTGTTGTTGCAAGATTGTTGCCGCTTTACGGATCGCTTCTTCAGGATCAACAGTCCCGTTTGTTTCAAGATCAATGACCAACTTGTCAAGGTCTGTACGTTGTTCTACACGAGCATTTTCAACTGTGTAAGAAACACGTTTAATCGGGCTATAAGACGCATCTAATTGTAAACGTCCCACTGGGCGAGTTTCACCTTCTGGGAAGCGAGAATCAGAAGTCTCATAACCACGACCTTGAACAACTTTCAAGCGCATTTTCAATGAGCCTGAAGCACTTAACGTGCCGATCAAATGTTCAGGGTTAACCACTTCAACATTGTGAGGTAAACGAAGATCAGCGGCAGTTACATCGCCAGGACCTTGTTTCTCTAATGTCAAATATGCTTCATTTTGATCGAACAGCTTAATAGACAATCCTTTAAGGTTCAGCAAGAGCTCGACGATGTCCTGCTGCAAGCCTTCTAAAGTACTGTACTCGTGCTCGACGCCTTCAATCTCAACTTCAACCACAGCAGCGCCAGGTAAAGATGATAAAAGAATGCGACGTAAAGCATTACCTAGAGTATGACCAAAGCCACGCTCTAAAGGTTCTAGAATCACTTTTGCCGAGGTCCCGCTTGCCGCTTCGACCTTGATCGCTTGCGGAGTTAGAAACTCGTTTGCAGTACGCGTCATTATTGCTACCTCAAGGATTATTTAGAATACAATTCAACAATCAAGCTTTCGTTGATTTCAGCAGGTAAATCAGAACGATCAGGTGCAGATTTGAATGTACCTTCTAATTTAGAATGGTCAACTTCCATCCAAGAAGGAGTTCCACGTTGAGCAGCCAATTCAATTGCGTTTTTAATACGTAATTGTTGTTTAGCGCCTTCGTGTACTGCAATCACGTCACCAGCTTTAACTTGGATTGACGCGATGTTAACACGACGACCATTTAAAGTGATTGAACGGTGAGATACAAGCTGACGAGCTTCTGCACGTGTAGAACCAAAGCCCATACGATAAACAACGTTATCTAAACGGCTTTCAAGCAATTTCAACAAGTTTTCACCTGTTGCGCCTTTAACACGAGCAGCTTCTTTATAGTAGTTACTAAATTGACGCTCTAAAACACCGTACATACGACGTACTTTTTGTTTTTCACGTAATTGTAGTGAGTACTCTGATTGTTTACCACCACGAGCTCCACCATGTTGGCCAGGAGCTTTAGCATGTTTTTTTGTCTTAACATCAAACGGTTTAACGCCTGATTTAAGTTGCAGGTCTGTCCCTTCGCGGCGAGAGAGTTTGCATTTTGGACCAATATAACGAGCCATGAATGTTTCTCCTTACACGCGACGTTTTTTAGGTGGACGGCAACCGTTGTGAGGAATTGGAGTCACATCGGTAATGCTATTAATTTTATAACCCACTGCACCTAAAGCACGAACCGCAGATTCACGACCTGGACCAGGACCTTTAACAAGGACATCCAAGTTTTTCAAACCGTAATCTAAAGCAGCTTTACCAGCTACTTCAGCAGCTACCTGAGCAGCAAACGGAGTTGATTTACGTGATCCACGGAAGCCTTGTCCACCTGAAGTGGCCCAAGCCAGTGCATTACCTTGACGATCGGTAATAGTCACAATGGTGTTATTAAAAGAAGCGTGAATGTGTGCAACACCTTCAGAGACGGTACGAGTGACCTTCTTGCGTGTGCGAGTATCTTTAGCCATCTTTTAGCTTCCAGAAATCTTATTTCTTAATAGGTTTGCGCGGACCTTTACGGGTACGTGCGTTAGTTTTGGTGCGTTGTCCGCGGACAGGCAAGCTGCGACGATGACGAAGACCGCGGTAGCAGCCTAAATCCATTAAACGTTTAATGTTCATGGAAATTTCGCGACGTAAGTCACCTTCGGTCGGAACCTTAGCAACTTCTGCACGAATCGCATCAAGCTGAGCGTCATCTAATTCACGGATCTTAGTAGTTGGTGCAATACCAGTTGCAGCTAAGATTTGCTTAGCAGTATGGCGGCCAATACCAAAGATATACGTAAGAGAGATAACAGCATGCTTGTTATCCGGAATGTTTACACCGGCAATACGAGCCATTCACTTTCTCCAAAAAGGCAGTAGAGATAATCAACCGCCCCACAAAATCTTTGAGGGGCGGATAATAACCTAATTAGCCTACTGAAATCAACAGGTCTTGATCAGATTAACCTTGACGCTGCTTATGACGAGGTTCAGCGCTACAAATCACGCGGATTACCCCATTACGACGGATAACTTTACAGCTACCACAAATTTTCTTTACAGAAGCTTGAACTTTCATGATGAAACCTCTAAGTGCGCTTATCCCTTAGGATGAGCAGTCGTTTTACTCATTAGTGTTTGATTATCATATTGGCGCGATGTGAGGTGTGCCTGTAGCTGAGCCATAAAGTCCATAACTACAACAACCACGATCAACAGCGATGTACCACCCAAATGGAATGGAATACCAAAAGAACTTTGAAGTACCATCGGCATTAAACATACAACAGTGATATAAATCGAACCGATAAATGTTAAACGACTAAGAATATGATCTAAATAACGAGCAGTTTGCTCACCTGGGCGGATACCAGGTACATAAGCTCCACTACGCTTTAAGTTTTCTGATACTTCTTTAGGACTGAAAACTAGTGCCGTATAAAAATAACAGAAGAAAATAATAAGCGCACCGAATAGCACCAAATATAATGGTTGTCCAGGCGATAAAACTAATGCCAAATCTTGTAGTGTACGCTTAACGATCCCTGCATTAGGATCAGAACTACCTAACCATTGACCTAAACTTGCAGGAAACAGCAATAACGAACTTGCGAAAATTGCTGGAATAACACCTGCCATGTTGATTTTTAATGGTAAGTGAGTCTGCTGTGCAGTAAATACTCGGCGACCTTGCTGCTTTTGAGCATAGTTAACAGGTATACGACGTTGTGCTTTTTCAATAAACACAATCGCAGCTAAAACAGCTAAAGACAATAAGCCAAATATAGCAATACCAATTAAGCTTGATTGACCATTTTCCACTAGGGTAAATGATTGCACAACCATACTTGGTAAACCAGCAACAATACCTGCAAAGATGATCATAGAGATCCCATTACCAACACCACGTTCGGTAATTTGCTCTCCCAACCACATTAAGAACATGGTACCTGCAACTAACGACGTTAATGCAGGAATATAGAATGCTAAACCTGAAGTAAAGGTAATCCCTTGACTAATCAGACCCGCACACATACCAATACCTTGTACAATTGCAAGGAATAATGTGCCGTAACGCGTATATTGGTTAATCTTACGCTTGCCCTGCTCGCCTTCTTTTTTCAATGCTTCCAGCGAAGGAACAACCGTTGACATTAACTGCACGATAATCGATGCAGAAATATACGGCATGATCCCCAACGCAAGAATGGACATTCGTTCCAATGCCCCGCCTGAGAACATATTAAATAAACCAAGGAAAGTACCCTGGTTTGCATTAAAGAAACGTTCTAAAGCGACATTATCAATACCTGGCAGCGGAATATGCGCTCCTAGTCGAAAGACCACCAAAGCACCAATTAAAAACATTAATCGGCGAATAATTTCACGATATTTCACGTGAAATGGTTGACCTTTCATCATGTGAACATGACCTGTAGAACTAGGAGACATAGACACTCGCGATTACTCCTCGACTTTACCGCCAGCAGCTTCAACAGCAGCTTTAGCGCCTTTAGTCAATGCAACACCTTGAACAGTGAATGCACGAGTGATTTCACCAGAAAGAACGATACGAGCACGAATCATATCTTTACGTACAACGTTCGCTGCTTTTAAAGTTTCAAGAGTAACGATATCGCCTTCAACTTTATTAAGTTCAGACAAACGTACTTCAGCAGTTTTCAAAGCCAATTGGCTAGTGAAACCGAACTTAGGTAGACGACGATATAACGCAGTTTGACCACCCTCGAAACCTGGACGAGTACCACCGCTCTTACGTGAGTTTTGACCTTTGACGCCACGGCCACCAGTCTTACCAACGCCAGAACCAATACCACGGCCTAAACGAAGGTTTTCACGCTTAGCACCTTCTGCAGGTGCAATTGTATTTAAACGCAGAGTCATGGCTTATTCCTCTACACTAACCATATAGTAAACTTGATTGATCATACCACGGTTAGAAGGAGTATCTTGAACTTCTACAGTGTGACCAATACGACGCAGACCTAAACCTTTAAGGCTAAGCTTGTGATTTTTCAAGCGATGCGATGCAGATTTAGTCTGGGTAACTTTAATCGTTTTCATGATTGATTACCCTTGAATTTGTGCTACTGAAAGACCACGTTTCGCAGCAACTTTCTCAGGAGAAGTCATATCACGCAGACCATTAAAAGTCGCGTTTACTACGTTCGCAGCGTTAGTAGAACCATAACATTTAGTTAATACGTTACGTACACCAACAGCTTCTAAAACAGCACGCATAGCGCCACCAGCAATTACACCAGTACCTTCAGAAGCAGGTTGCATGTAAACACGGCTAGCACCGTGACGAGCGTTGATAGGGTGCTGAACAGTACCATCAACAAGTTCAACAGTAATCATGTTGCGACGAGCAGCTTCAAGTGCTTTAGAAATAGCAGCTGGAACTTCACGAGCTTTACCACGACCAAAACCTACGCGACCATTACCATCACCCACAACAGTTAATGCTGTGAAAGAGAAGATACGACCACCCTTAACAACTTTGGCTACACGATCAACGGCAACCAGCTTTTCAACAAGACCTTCGTTTTGTTCAACTTTAGCCATGATTAGAACTCCAAGCCGTTTTCACGAGCAGCATCAGCCAAGGCTTTGATACGACCATGATATTTGAAACCAGAACGGTCAAATGCAACTTTAGTTACGCCAGCTGCTTTAGCACGTTCAGCGATTAAAGCACCAACTTTAGTAGCTGCTTCAACGTTACCTGTAGTACCACTACGTAACGTAGCATCTAAAGTAGAAGCTTGCGCTAATACTTTGCCACCATCTGCTGAGATTACTTGAGCATAGATGTGACGCGGAGTGCGGTTTACACACAAACGAGTCGCACCCAATGCACGGATGTGCAAGCGTGTGCTTTTCGCACGACGCAAACGGGTTTGTTTCTTTTCGTTCATAAGAACCTCGCGCCTTATTTCTTCTTAGCTTCTTTACGAAGTACAACTTCATCAGAATAACGAACACCTTTACCTTTATATGGCTCTGGCGGACGGTAACCACGGATATCTGCAGCAACTTGACCTAAAGCTGCTTTATCAGCAGATTTAAGCACGATTTCAGTAGCTGTAGGTGTTTCAGCAGTTACACCTTCAGGAAGGTTGTAATCGATCGGGTGAGAGAAACCTAGGTTAAGGTGAACTGTGTTCCCTTTAACCGCAGCTTTATAACCAACACCGATAAGTTGTAACTTACGTTCGAAACCTTCGCTAACACCTTTAACAAGGTTGTTAAGCACAGCGCGAGCAGTACCAGCTTGCATCCAAGCATCTTTAGATTCAGCTTTAGGAGCAACAGCTAGAATACCGTCTTCCTGTTTTAGCTCGACCAGCGCATGCAGGTTGAAAGACAAAGTACCTTTGCTGCCTTTCACTTCGACCTGCCGGCCGTTCTGAGTAACTGTTACACCGTTAGGTACAGTTACTGGGGCTTTAGCCACACGAGACATGAGGAATCACCTATTAAGAAACAAAAGCAATAACTTCACCACCGATACCTGCAGCACGTGCAGCGCGATCAGTCATGATGCCTTTGCTTGTAGAAACAATTGCAATACCTAAACCTTGCTTAACGCTTGGAAGGTTATCTTTACCGCGATATTGACGTAAACCTGGACGGCTAACGCGCTTCACAGTCTCAATAACTGGTTTGCCTTCGAAATATTTTAAAGTCAAAGTAAGTGTTGGTTTGCCTTCAGCATCTGCAACAGCTACATCAGCGATATAACCTTCTTGTTGAAGAACGTTAGCAATCGCAACTTTTAACTTTGAGTTTGGCATAGAAACAGTTTGTTTCTTCGCCATTTGTGCGTTACGAACACGTGTTAACATGTCGGCAACGGTATCTTGCATACTCATTTATAGTGCTCCTTACCAGCTTGCCTTAACAACGCCCGGTACATCACCTTGCATTACTGTGTCACGTAATTTGTTACGGCTTAAACCGAACTTACGGAAGTAACCATGAGGACGACCAGTTAAACCACAACGGTTACGAAGACGTACTGGAGATGCATTACGTGGTAATGCTTGTAACTTCATCATCGCTTCGAAACGCTCTTCGTCGCTTACATTTACGTTTGCAATAACAGCTTTTAATTCAGCACGTTTTGCAGCGTATTTAGCAACAGTAGCTTCGCGTTTCAATTCGCGATTAATCATACCTTTCTTAGCCATATCGACCTCTTATTTGAACGGGAAGCCGAATGCACGCATAAGCGCACGGCCTTCGTCATCGGTGCGAGCAGTCGTAGTGATGGTAATATCCATACCACGAATACGGTCAATCTTATCAAAATCGATCTCAGGGAACATAATCTGTTCTTTAAGACCCATAGAGTAGTTACCACGACCGTCAAATGATTTCGCAGAGAAACCACGGAAGTCACGGATACGAGGGATCGCGATAGAGATCAAACGGTCTAAGAATTCGTACATGCGTTCGCCGCGTAAAGTAACTTTACAACCAATCGGCCAACCATCACGGATTTTGAAACCAGCGATAGATTTACGAGCTAACGTAAGAACTGGTTTTTGACCAGCGATAGCTTGCATATCAGAAAGAGCACCATCAAGGAGTTTTTTGTCAGCAGCAGCTGCACCAACACCCATATTGATCGTGATTTTAGTGATGCGAGGGATCTCCATCACATTCTTAACGCCCAATTGTTCTTGTAATTGAGCTTTAAGTTCGTCGTTGTAACGCGCTTTAAGTCTGGCCATTGCCTATTTCAACCTATTACTTCGCTACCGCCACTGATTCACCATTTGATTTGTAAACGCGAGTTTTCACGCCGTCAATCACTTGGTAACCAACACGGTCAGCCTTTTGGGTTGTAGCATTAAAAATTGCCACGTTAGAGATATGAAGCAAAGCTTCCTGTGTAACGATAGCGCCTTCAGCACCTGTTGCACGGTTAGGCTTTTGATGCTTCTTAACTAAGTTAAGACCTTCAACCTTAACTCGGTCATTAGAAACAGACAAAACAGTACCTTGTTTGCCTTTTTCTTTACCTGCGATCACGATTACTTGATCGCCTTTTTTAATCTTAGCCATGATTGCCTCTATTATAGAACTTCAGGAGCCAATGAAATGATTTTCATGAACTGTTCAGTACGAAGTTCACGAGTCACTGGTCCGAAAATACGAGTAGCAATCGGAGCTTTGTTGTTGTTCAAAATAACAGCAGCGTTATCATCGAAACGAATAACAGAACCATCTGGACGACGGATACCGAATTTTGTACGTACAACTACTGCATTCATTACGTCGCCTTTTTTAACACGACCACGTGGAATTGCTTCTTTTACAGTAACTTTAATAATGTCGCCAACTGAAGCATAACGACGATGTGAACCACCAAGTACTTTAATACATTGTACGCGGCGAGCACCACTGTTGTCTGCTACGTCGAGCATAGTTTCGGTCTGAATCATTGCCCTACTCCAAAACCGAGCATCACCGGTCACAATTTCGAAAGGCTCAAAGAGTACTCGAAATTGACCGATGATGCAACAAGAACGTTATTTACTCAGCAGCTGCTTCAACAACTTCAACTAAAGTCCAAGACTTAGTTTTAGAAATTGGGCGGCTTTCTTTGATAGTTACAACATCGCCAGTTTTAGCAGTGTTGTTCTCATCATGAGCGTGTAATTTTGTTGAACGGCGGATTGATTTGCCATACAACGGGTGTTGAACGCGGCGTTCGATAAGAACAACGATAGACTTGTCCATCTTGTCGCTTACTACTTTGCCTGTTAACGTGCGAACTGTTTGCTCACTCATTGTGCGTTCCCCTGTTTTTCGGTAAGGAGGGTCTTGATGCGAGCAATAGTTTTACGAGTTAATTGCACTTCGTGCGATTTACCCAATTGACCAGTTGCTTTAGCCATGCGAAGACGGAATTGGTTCAACTGTTGCTCATCAAGCAAAGCTGTCAATTCTTCTACCGACTTTTCACGTAGATCTTTAGTTTTCATTACATTACCGTCCGAGTCACGATAGTGGTTTTAAACGGAAGTTTAGCAGCAGCAAGCGTAAATGCTTCACGCGCTAATTCTTCGTTCACACCTTCCATTTCGTACAGGATCTTACCTGGTTTGATTTCACAAACCCAATATTCCACAGAACCTTTACCTTTACCCATACGAACTTCTAATGGTTTTTCAGTAATTGGTTTGTCCGGGAATACACGGATAAAGATCTTACCACCACGTTTTACACGACGGCTGATTGTACGACGCGCTGCTTCAATTTGACGCGCAGTCATGCGACCACGTTCAACTGATTTAAGTGCGATAGTACCAAAAGATACTGTGCTACCGCGATGTGCTAGACCAGTGTTACGGCCTTTTTGCACTTTACGGAATTTAGTACGTTTAGGTTGCAACATGGATTATTCTCCTTTTTCAGCAGAACGATCATTGCGACGACCACGACGCTCTTGACCTTCACCACGACCGCGACCACGTTTAGCTGGACGTTCTTCAGCTGGAGCTGGGTTCATGACTTGTTTCATGCCGCCCAAGATCTCACCACGGAAGATCCAAACTTTAACGCCGATCGTACCGTAAGTAGTTTCTGCGCGAACCGCTGAATAGTCGATGTCAGCACGAAGAGTATGTAGAGGTACACGACCTTCACGATACCATTCAGTACGTGCAATCTCTGCACCGCCTAAACGACCAGAAACTTCAACTTTGATACCTTTCGCACCAGCACGCATAGTATTTTGAACCGCACGCTTCATAGCACGACGGAACATTACACGTTTTTCTAATTGAGAAGCAATTGCTTCACCAACTAGACGAGCGTCTAAATCTGGACGATCAATTTCGTTGATGCTTACTTGCGCTGGAACACCCATAATGTTGGTAAGTTCGCGCTGTAATTTTTCAATGTCTTCGCCTTTTTTACCGATGACGATACCAGGACGAGCAGTGCTAATTGTTACTTTAGCAGCACCTGTTGGACGCTCGATAAGAATATTGCTTACCATCGCATTCTTAAGTTTTTTGTTCAAAAACTCACGAACTTGAAGATCTTTAAGCAAGTATTCAGCGTATTGTTTCGGATTCGCATACCAGTTAGCGTTATGACGTTTCACAACACCTAGGCGGATACCGATTGGATGAACCTTCTGACCCATATCAAACCCCTACCTTAACGGTGATGTGACAAGTACGCTTAGTAATACGATCTGCACGGCCTTTAGCACGTGGCAAAATACGTTTAAGGCTCATGCCTTCATCAACGTAGATCGTAGAAACTTTAAGATCGTCTACATCTAAACTGTTATTATGTTCAGCGTTTGCAATCGCAGATTCCAACGCTTTCTTAACTAAAACTGCAGCTTTTTTGTTGCTGAAGTTTAGGATGTTAAGAGCGTGCGCAACAGATTTGCCGCGAATCAAGTCTGCAACCAAACGAGCTTTTTGTGCCGAGATAGCGGCACCGCGTAATTTAGCAGTTACTTCCATCATAGCACCTATTAACGTTTAGATTTCTTGTCAACACCGTGACCACGGTAAGTACGAGTCGGTGCAAATTCACCAAGCTTGTGACCAACCATATGCTCAGATACGATTACCGGAACATGGTTACGACCATTGTGTACAGAAATTGTTAAACCAACAAAATCCGGGAGGATCATCGAACGACGCGACCAAGTTTTGATCGGCTTACGGTTATTAGCCGCGATAGCCGCTTCAACCTTAGCGAACAAGTGCGCATCGACGAATGGGCCTTTTTTCAGAGAACGAGGCATTGTCAGATTCCTTTACTTGTTACTTAACGCGACGGTCGCGAATGATCATCTTAGTCGTACGCTTATTGGTACGTGTCTTGTACCCTTTAGCTTTTTGACCCCATGGGCTTACAGGTTGAATACCTTTGTTACGCCCTTCACCACCACCATGCGGGTGATCTACCGGGTTCATCGCCATACCACGAACGGTAGGACGAACACCACGCCAGCGTGAAGCACCAGCTTTACCTAGTGAACGTAAGTTGCTTTCTTGGTTAGAAACTTCACCAAGAACTGCGCGACATTCAACGTGTACTTTACGCATTTCGCCAGAACGTAGACGAATAATTGCGTAAGAACCGTCACGACCCAATAACTGAGCAGAAGCACCAGCAGAACGCACTAATTGAGCGCCTTTACCGATTTTAAGCTCGATATTGTGAAGAGTAGAACCGATAGGCATGTTACGAAGTGGTAAGCAGTTACCTGGACGAATTGGAGCATCGTTACCAGATTGAACTTTATCACCAGCACGTAGACCTTTAGGCGCAATGATATAACGACGCTCACCGTCAGCATACAAAACTAATGCAATGTGTGCAGTACGGTTAGGATCGTATTCGATACGCTCTACAGTCGCAGGAATGCCATCTTTGTTACGTTTAAAGTCAACAATACGGTAATGTTGCTTGTGACCACCACCAACGTGACGTGTAGTAATGTGACCGTTGTTATTACGACCACCAGTACGTTTTTTAGCTTCTACCAACGGAGCATAAGGCGCACCTTTGTGAAGATGGTCGTGAACGACTTTCTCTACAAAGCGACGTCCTGGAGACGTTGGCTTACATTTTTGAATAGGCATAATTCTCGTCCTTATTCCGCTGTGCTTTCAGCGGTATCGCCCAAGTCAGCCATTTCTACATCTTGGCCAGCTTTCAGGGTGACGTATGCTTTTTTAACATCAGAACGACGTCCGATAGTTTTACCAAAGCGTTTAGTCTTACCTTTAGTGATAGTCGTGTTAACTTTAACAACTTCTACACCAAATAATTGTTCAACTGCTTTTTTGATTTCAAGTTTGTTTGCATCGATAGCAACTTTAAACACTTGAACACCAGCAGTTTCACCTAAAACTTGTGCTTTTTCTGAGAATACAGGTCCTTTTAGGACTTGATAGATACGTTCGTTGTTCATCCGAGTTCTACCTCAATTTTCTTAGCAGCAGCTACAGACATAACAACTTTATCGAACGCGATCAAGCTAACAGGATCGATAGCAGCAGCATCAACCACATCAACGTGTGGAAGGTTACGAGCAGCTAGATACAAGTTCTCATCAACAGCATCAGTAACGATTAATGCACGAGTAGCATTCAAGTCGTTAAGTTTTGCAAGCAATTCTTTAGTTTTTGGAGCAGCTACAGCAAACTCTTCAACTAAAACTAAGCGATCTTGACGAACAAGTTCAGCTAGGATGCATTGCATAGCACCGCGATACATTTTACGGTTTACTTTTTGAGACCAGTCTTGTGGACGAGCAGCAAAAGTTTTACCACCGCCAACCCAGATTGGGCTACGAATAGAACCAGCACGAGCGCGACCAGTACCTTTTTGACGGAATGGTTTTTTACCACCGCCAGAAACGTCTGCACGTGATTTCTGAGCTTTTGAACCTTGACGACCACCAGCTAAATAAGCTGTAACAACTTGGTGTACAAGAGCTTCATTGAATTCACGACCGAACGCAACTTCTGATAATTCAACAGCAGAGCCGGAAACAGTATTTAAATTCACGTTATTTCCCCTCAAGCCTTGATAGTAGGACGAACAGTTACGTCACCACCGGTAGCACCAGGAACCGCGCCTTTAACTACAAGAACTGAACGCTCTGTATCGATAGCAACGATTTCAAGACCCTGTGTAGTTACGCGTTCAGCACCTAAATGGCCAGCCATTTTTTTGCCTTTGAATACGCGACCAGGAGTCTGGTTTTGACCTGTAGAACCTAGAACACGGTGAGAAACAGAGTTACCGTGAGTAGCGTCTTGAGTACGGAAGTTCCAACGCTTAACACCACCTTGGAAACCTTTACCTTTAGACTGACCAGTTACGTCAACGATTTGACCCACTGTGAACAAATCTACACCGATAGTTCCGCCAACTTCACGACCTTCAAGATCAGCTTCTGTAACACGGAACTCTTGAACTAAACGACCAGCAGCAACACCCGCTTTAGCGAAGTGACCTTTCTGAGCATTAGTAACGCGAGATTCGCGACGTTCACCAGTAGTGATTTGAATCGCTTGATAACCATCAGTTTCAAGCGTTTTGATTTGAGTGATGCGGTTAGGATCAACCTCAATCACTGTAACAGGTACAGAAACACCAGCATCTGTAAAGATACGTGTCATACCGCACTTGCGACCGACTAAACCAATAGCCATGTGCATAAACCTCTAAAAAAGCGGCTTAATTAACTTAGAGTGTTAATTAACCGAAAGCCTTAACCCAATGCGATCTGAACGTCTACACCAGCTGCAAGATCTAATTTCATCAATGCATCTACAGTTTTGTCTGTAGGTTGAACGATGTCGATCAAACGCTTGTAAGTGCGGATTTCATACTGATCACGCGCGTCTTTGTTAACGTGCGGTGAAGTTAGAACGTTAAAACGCTCGATGCGAGTTGGCATCGGGATTGGACCACAAACTTGTGCGCCAGTACGTTTTGCTGTTTCTACGATCTCTTGAGAAGATTGATCAATTAAACGGTGATCAAAAGACTTCAAACGGATACGGATTCTCTGGTTAGACATACCAGTAAACTCCAAGCCAAATATATAAAGAATCACCCATGACGCATCTCCCCCTGTCCGAAAACAAGGCAAGTGTCAGAGGCAGTGAAAATCACTAAGGTCGTGATCGATGCCACGACTGTAACGATCTAAACAACAATCAACGTTGTTTAGCCCTTAATATCAAAGGGTCGCCCATTATAACGATTGTTTAACTGTTAAGCAAACCTATTTATCATTTTTTCTCAATTTACGGTTAAGCGTTGGCGGCTTTCTTTTGTACACCCTGCCCGAACCCCAATACATAATTAATTGCATCGATCAGCAATTCATTCCCTTTTTGGAACCTCGTTTTTTTTGTTTGTTTTAAGGTATCTAAAGATTGTACATAAGCGCCAGAAAATACCTTCTCATGCTCTTCATTCTCAATATACATTTGTAAAACTTTCGGCGTTATTTCTGGATGAAACTGAAAACCCAGCACATTCTTTCCAATTTGGTACATTTGATTTGCACACACATTATTTTCAGCCAGTCTGACGCCTCCTTTAGGAATCTCAAAAGTCTCACTGTGCCATTGCATTATTTCCAATTCTTTAGGTATTTCAAAGTAATCTGATAAACCATGTTGAGTTCTGAAGACATTAGTCCAACCTAACTCTTGTTGTTCATTTAAACGTACACTTGCTCCCAAAGCATTGGCTATAAGCTGACCTCCGAGACACAAACCAATTGCAGGCTTGCCTAGTGATAAATATCGACGGATCCATCTTTTTTCTATTTTTAGCCATGGATAATTTGCCTCATCATTTACACTCATTGCTCCACCCATGATGATTAGTAAATCAATATCTTCAATTGCTGGTAACGCCTCGATTTCTAATGCCATCTCAACAGGTAATGCAAAAAACTCCGTAGCACTAATTTGTGCTCCAATTGATTTTAAATATTCATAACAACTTCCGAACCCTTCACCAGCAATATGCTGAAAGTAATGCACTTTTAATGGCTTCATTTTCCAACCCGAACTTTTCTTATATTGCACTAGCAGTTGCAAAAATGAAGCCAACCTATAGGTTGTTAAATAATTTTAAACAAAGCACAGCTATGCAGTTTTTTAGTAGTATGTTTTGTTAGTTATAAAATGACGGTTTATACAGGTAAATTGTGAAAATAAATACGCAAACTCAACTCATACATAGCCCTAGAAAAGCACCTCAACTTTTAAATAGTATTCAACCCCCTATTTATCGTGCATCAACGATTATTTTTGAAAATACCGATGCTCTTTTCAATCGCCATTGGACCGATGCTTATGACTATAGTTACGGAACACATGGCACCCCTACCACGTTTACGCTAGGCGACAATATTGCACAATTAGAAGGCGGAGAATACTGTCTACTTGCACCAAGCGGACTCTCTGCAATCAACTTGGTGAATTCTTGTTTTTTAGCACATGGTGATGAAGTTTGGGTCGCGGACAATATTTACAGTCCAAATATGGAGCATTTGCGAAACCTAGAATCACGTTATGGTATTGCCGTTAAGGTCTATAACCCAATTGATGTTGAGAGCTTTAAACCCAGTGATAAAGCTAAGTTAATTTGGTTAGAGGCTGCAGGATCTGTAACACTCGAATTTCCAGATTTAACGAATCTGGTCAAAAAAGCTCAAACGCATAAGATCCTTACCGCACTTGATAATACTTGGGGAGCGGGTCTAGCTTTTAATGCTTTTGATTTTGGTACAGAACACTTAGCAGTCGATATCACCGTCCATGCACTCACCAAATATCCAAGCGGTGGTGGTGACATTCTCATGGGGAGTGTCGTAACAAAAAACAAGGATTTATACCACAAGCTATTTCGCATGCATGCAATTCAAGGGATTTCTATATCAGGCGATGACACCGCACAGATTCAGCGCAGCCTATCCTCAATGGAACTCCGTTATACGCACCAATCTAAATCAGCGCTAACTTTATTAAGCTGGCTTCTACAGCAAAATGAGTTTGCACAAGTATTGCACCCTGCCAATCCAAAATCTGCAGGCCATACTTTTTGGAAGGAAGTTTGCATATCAGAATTAAGCGCAGGTTTAATCAGCGTAATTTTTGATAAAAAATATAATCTTCAAGATATACGCAATTTTTGTGATGCTCTCCACCTGTTTAAATTAGGTTTTAGCTGGGGTGGCCCAGTGAGTTTAGTAATGCTCTATCAAATTGATCAAATGCGTGAGCTTGCACATACACATTTACAAGAAGGAATATTGGTTCGTTTTTGTATAGGACTGGAACATCCTCACGATTTGATAGAAGATATTCAACAAGCACTCAAAATAATGCAACAACAAAAGATCGAATAAAAAGGAATAATTATGGGCACACCAATTGTCATCGCAAAAAAAACCTCAGATACATCCCAAGAGATTGTTTTACATTCGCAACTGGCAAACCGACATGGCTTGATTGCCGGCGCAACAGGAACAGGCAAAACAGTCACTTTAAAGGTCTTGGCAGAAAACTTTTCTCGTATTGGTGTGCCGGTATTTTTAGCTGATGCAAAAGGTGATGTCTCGAGCCTTGCCAAAGCAGGTGAAAGCAATTCAAAATTTGATGAACGCATCAAGAGCCTCAATATTGAATCAATCCCATTTAGCGCATCACCTGTGGTCTTTTGGGATTTATTTGGCGAACAAGGTCATCCGATTCGGACTACAGTATCAGAAATTGGTCCATTGCTTTTAGCCCGAATGCTGAATTTGAATGATACCCAAGAAGGTGTGCTTTCTGCGATTTTCCGCATTGCGGATGATCAAGGTTTATTACTGATCGACTTTAAAGACCTCAAGGCGATGATCACTTATGTGACTGAGCATGCAGCTGACTTTAAAGCAGAATACGGCAATCTTTCTCCTGCCAGCTTGGGTGCAATCCAACGTAATTTGCTAGCACTGTCCGATCAAGGCGGTGATCAATTTTTTGGTGAGCCTGCATTAGACCTCATGGATTTTATCCAAACCGATGCACAAGGTCACGGCAATATTAATTTGCTCGCTGCCGATAAATTAATGAACACACCAAAGCTTTATGCTACTTTCTTACTGTGGATGCTTTCCGAACTGTTTGAACAATTACCTGAAGTCGGTGATATGGATAAACCGAAATTGGTATTTTTCTTCGATGAAGCTCATTTACTGTTTGACAATGCCAGCTCTGGTTTGCAAGAAAAGATCGAACAAGTGGTACGCTTAATCCGCTCTAAGGGAGTAGGTATTTATTTTGTCACCCAAAATCCGCTGGATTTACCTGAAAGTGTTTTAGGACAACTGGGCAACCGTGTTCAGCATGCACTTCGCGCCTTCACACCAAAAGATCAAAAAGCAGTAAAAACTGCAGCTGATACTTTTAGACCCAATCCTGCATTCAAAGTACAGGACGCCATTACGGAGTTGGCAGTTGGTGAAGCGCTAATTAGCTGTCTAGATGAGAAAGGCACGCCACAAATGGTTGAACGCGGTTGGGTTATGCCCCCATATTCATCTTTTACACCTATCACGCTTGAAGAGCGTAAGACTCTCATGACAAACAGTGTGGTTGCGGGTGTTTATGAGCAAGTACTTGATCGAGAAAGTGCTTTTGAAATACTGCAAAACAAAGTAGTTCAGCGTCAACAACAAGCCGAACAAGAAGCGTTAGCAAAACAACAAGCTAAGGAACAAGAGGCCTACGCGAAGCAAATTGCTAAAGAGCAAGAACTCCTTGCCCGTGAACAACAAAAAGAAGCAGAACGTGCAGCCAAACAACGCGAAAAACTCACCCAAGATATTGTCGGTACGTTTGCTAAAAGTGCTGCACGAAGCCTCGGCGGAAGCACTGGGAAAAAAATCGTACGCGGTCTACTGGGCTCATTATTTGGAAAAAAATAGCCCTCCCTTTACCCATCATTTTTAACTTCATTATGGGATATTTTAATATCCCATAATTATTTTAAGGTTTTCTATGCAAGTCATATTGCAGCTCGACCCTAAAAGATGTATTTTAAATATATCTTTTAATAAAGCCAAAGTTGAAGCTCATGACGCCACAACATATTGAACTTGTAAAAGCGACTGTTCCCGTTCTGCGTGAGAATGGTGTTGCCCTTACGACCTATTTCTATAATCGCATGCTGAACAACAACCCCGAGTTAAAAAATACATTTAACATGGATCATCAAAGTACTGGTCGTCAGCCACGTGCTTTAGCTGCTGCTGTTTTGGCATATGCTGAAAATATTGAAAATCCTACAGTTTTGGCAAAAGCGATTGAGCGAATTACCACTAAACACGTAAGTTTAGACATTCAAGCGGATCAATACTCGATTGTGGGTGAAAACCTTCTGCATTCAATCAGCGAAGTATTAGATGTGCCAATGGACTCTGATCTGATTGCTGCTTGGAAAGCCGCGTATATGCAATTGGCAGACATTTTAATTGGTGTCGAAAAATCAAAATATGAAGCTTTGACTGCACAAAATGGTGGTTGGGCTGGCTGGCGTGAATTTAAAATTACAGCGATTGAAGCTGAAGCTAACACCAAAACCTTCACTTTAGCTGCCAAAGACGGTCACACCATTGCGACGGCTGAAGCAGGTGAATATATTTCGGTGCGAGTCCAAGTACCGGGGCAAGAGATGCGCCAACCACAACAATTTAGCTTTGATGTTGCACAAGCTGATCAGTATCAAATCACAGTAAAAGCGGTAGATGAAGCAACTGAATATTCTGTGGCAAATATCTTATTAAACCACTATCAAGTAGGTGATGTGGTTGAGGTATCTACACCACTAAAAAATTAATTCATCTAAATCTTTAACCGAAATAAGATTTTAAGAGATCATTGAAAGCTCCGTTCACGGGGCTTTCAATGTTAAGATGGAAATAAGCTATCTTTTATGATGATCTATGCAACTGAATAAATTTACCGACTATGCGCTGCGTATATTGATGTATGTCGCACAACCTCGCGACTTGCCTTATACCATTGCAGAACTGGCAAACCAATTGCAGGTCTCAGAAAACCATGCCATGAAAATCGTTCACTTTATGGCAAAACAAAATTGGCTAATGACCAGTCGAGGCAAAGGTGGCGGTATACGTCTAGCCCCTCAAACTTTGAATATCTCATTAGGGACTTTAGTGAGAACACTTCAAGGCGATCAGCAAATTGTAGAGTGTCATAACCCGCCATGCGTATTAAGAAGTGACTGTGGCTTGAAAGGCATTTTAGATCATGCAGTCCAACAGTTTTATCAGCATTTAGATCAATTTAAACTGAAGGATGTTATACCCACCTCAGGTATAAAATTCAATTCAGATTCACCCATTCCTTTCATTCAAGTTACACCATAGATTGACTCAATTCGATTGAGTATTCGCTTGCATGCGCGACTTCCTTTATAATAGCTGATTGTAAATTGAGTTATTGAAGTTGAGCTATGCATCACAGCAGAGGAAAGTCGAAAAACAGTAAGGCGTCAAATGCCCCAAAGCAAAAGATCAGCTATGAGAAAAAAGCCGATCCAGCGATTACTGAATATTCGGTTCAAGCGCTCAACTGGTTGCGCAAAGCCGAATTCTTAATGAGTGCACCAAAACTGAATTTATGTGTAGAAGACACAGGTTATGAGATTGCTTTTGCAGGTCGTTCGAATGCTGGTAAATCGAGTGCGATTAATGCATTAACTAATCAAAAACAACTTGCACGTGCGTCTAAAAAACCTGGTCGCACACAAATGATTAACTTTTTTAGCATGGGCAATGCCGAACAAAGATTAGTTGATCTTCCTGGATATGGCTATGCTGCTGTACCTGAAAGCATGAAAATCGTTTGGCAAAAAGAGCTTGAAAACTACCTCATTCATCGTGAAAGTTTACAAGGGCTTGTATTGTTAATGGACATACGACACCCTTTACAACATTTCGATGTCATGATGTTAGAATGGGCTTATTCACGTAAATTATTTGTCCATGTTTTATTAACAAAATCAGATAAGTTAAATCGTGGTCCAGCTTCTAAAGCATTGCAAGAAGTCAAAGCTCAATTAAAGAAAATGAAGCTTAACTTCTCTATCCAATTGTTCTCATCCCTCAATAAGCAAGGTCTTGAAGAACTCGCAAGCGTTATTGCTGGTCGTTTAAATTTTACGCTTGAGCAACCTAACGGATTTGATCTAAGTGCAATTCCTGAAGTAAGTGAATCAGACATCGATGAAGATTTTGATCATGATATTCAACAAGATGATGAATCACCAAGCGAAACAACCGAACTAGAATCCAACAAAGCCGAATAGTATCTACCCTACTGAATGGTTAAATCATTACATTCACTAATTGATACATCAATGTCCTCAAATGCTAAGGTTATTTGAGGGCATTTTTTTATACTGAAAAATGATAATCACAACAAAAATTCAGGAAAGTGTGATGAAATTATTGTCTCGATTAAGAAATAGTAAGATTGGATCTTCTATTGAGTATCACATCAAACCTCGTAAAGTTAAATTTGAGTGGGCGGATACACCAGTAGATTGGGTTCCAAATCAGCCTTTCGTTAGTTATTTTATCAATGAAATTAACAATATCTTACCAGCAGGCGAATTTTGGTTTTGTCGTCTGTACAACAAAGTATTACCCAAAATTACTGATGAAAAACTTGCAGAAGATGTGAAAGCTTTTATTCGCCAAGAAGCGATGCACGCTCAAGCACATAATTCAGCAAATAAAGAATATCTCAGCGCACGTCATATCGATATTCAACGTAACCTCGATATCATGGACTTTCTTTTTGGAAAACTTTTAGCGGATAAACCTTTAGGTCTAAACGTCCCAAAAGCCTTAGATCATCAGTGGGATTTATTTAGATTAGGTATTATTGCTACTGTTGAACATATGACTTGTGTCCTCGGCAAATATGCCTTGTACAACAAAAAATGGGGAGAATTGGGTGCTGATGCCAATATGCTCGATCTCGTAAAATGGCATGGTGCTGAGGAAATTGAACACCGTACCGTTGCATTTGACTTATATCGTCATCTTGGCGGTGGTTATATTTCTCGCTATTATCAAAGTGTAGTTGTGATTGCTGCTGTATTAGGTTTATGGGTTGATGGTGCTGCTCATATTATGGGTCAAGACCCTCGCTTTAAATCAATTAAACCAGCTGTTTACAAACCTTGGATTTGGCGTGAATGGGCACGAATTGCCCAAAAAGACAATGGTTTACTTCCTCACCCATTCTGGCTTGTTTCTCAACAACTCGGCTATTTAATGCCTTGGTATGACCCTGTTCATGAAGCAAAAACTGAAGATGCGATCAACTATCTAAATCAGTCACCAGCAGCGGAACGTGCAGCACTGAAAGTTGCATAATGTATTCAATAAAAAAGCAGGGTGATCCCTGCTTTTTTTATATCTGATCTAATCTTTTAAGCTGTATTTTTTTCAATAGGTTCATGATCAGGATTCGTGTAACGATCTACAACAACACTAATCATCATATCCCCCTGCACATTCACCACTGTTCTAACGGTATCTAACAAACGGTCAATCGGCAATAATATCGCGATTGCTTCTGCCGGGAGTCCAACTGATTGTAAAACCATAATCATGGTAACCATACCTGCGCTAGGTATACCTGGTGCCCCTAAAGATGCAATCATTGCTGTCGCACACACAATCAATTGTTGTCCTAACGTTAAGTCAAGCCCCATTAAATTCGCAATAAACAGCGCCGCCGCAGCCTCATACAATGCCGTCCCATCCATATTCAACTGTGTCCCGAGAGGGATCACAAATCCTGCAGTCTGGGGTCTTACTCCTAAATTTTCCTGAGCACACTTCATTGATAGCGGCATGGTTACGGAACTTGAGCTAGTAGCAAACGCCGTAATCAAGGCTGCTCGTGTTCCCTTAAAAAATGTAATTGGATTCATTCTCCCGAAAATCCAGAGCAACAAAGGCAAAACAACTAGGCCATGAAAGATGGTCGTTCCCGTGACTACTGCTGCAAATTCTGCTAATCGACTCAGAACAGATAGGTCCTCCGTCGCGATTAACTTTGCCAGTAACGCAAAAATCCCTATTGGTGCGAGCTTCATCACCCAACCAATCATCAACATCATGATTTCAAAAAATTGCTGACTCAACGCTTTCACTGTTTTAAATTTTTCACCACCTTTAACGAGAGCCACCCCAATTAAAAGTGCAAAAACGACAACGGCTAACACATTACCTTCAGCAAATGCTTTAAACGGGTTTATTAGTGTATTTTGGATAAAGTTGGTAAAAAAACTCGAGGGCGTCAAAGTATCAGGCGTCTGATGCTGATTCATGGTCTCTTGAAAAATAGTGATGTCTACACCTTTCCCGACCTCAAAAAGATGCGCACACGCAAGCCCCAAAATCAGCGCCAACGTTGTGGTTGTGACACAACAAGCAAGGGTAATTTTCCAAGTTCTACCAAGTTGGCCACCAGTCTGCAGATTGGAAACTCCGACAACAATAGAACTAAAAATTAGAGGAATCAGTAATAGTTTAAGTAGACCAATAAAAATACTACTGGCAATCCCTAAGCCATATAAACTTCCGTTAAAAAATACTGTATCAGGGAATACATTTAACAAGATGCCAAAAGCCACACCTAAAATTGCAGCAATTAAAATTTGCGTATTTAGACTCATGTCCTGTGCTTTTCATTTTGATTTATTAGTCGCACTATGCCATGAGCGACTTCAAGAATCGATCATTTTTTCTTGTTAGCTTTGCAACCGAAACGAATAATTTATAAATACAAATATGAACTAAAAAGCCAAATCTGAAGATTTGGCTTGAAGCATGGATCAATTATCTTATTGCGTTTCGATTTCACGAATTCGAATTAGACCTTCTTGCACTGTACTACAGACCAATTGTCCATTTTGCCACATTCGTCCAAAGTTCAATCCTCTAGAACTTGCACTAATCGTTGCTTCCATGTCATAGAGCATCCAATCATCTACACGAAATGGTTTATGAAAGTACATGGTATGGTCAATGCTGGCACATTGTAAACTCGGTGAAATATAACTGAGTCCGTGTGGTCGTAGTGCAGTTGTCATCAAAGTAAAGTCTGAATAAAAAGCAGCGATCGCCTGATGTAATGCATTTTCATCTACATCATCAGCCAAACGATCGTGTGTACGAATATAGTGCGCGTAAGACGGCGCTTCAGGTTGTGGTTGGAATGGATTGACTGGCATTACAGGCTTAATTTCAACATGACGATCACGCATAAAGCTGGCACGCACATTCTCTGGTACGAAATCGACAATCATTTTCTTGAGTTCAGCTTCAGATTTTAGCCCATCTACTGGCGGGTATTCTGGTTCAGCAACTTGATAATTGAGACCCTCTTCTTGGTCTGCAAAAGATACCATACACATGAATATCGTCTTGCCATGTTGAATCGCACGAACTTGGCGACTCACGAAACTACGTCCATCACGGATTCGATCTACTTCATAAATAATGGGTGCATTAACATCCCCACCAAATAAGAAATATGCATGCAATGAGTGTGCAGGGCGATCAGTTGTATATGAAGCAGCACGTAACGCTTGACCTAGAACTTGCCCACCAAAGACACGTTTGCCAACCAAATTTTGGCTTTTGCCTCTAAAAATGTTTTCTTCAAGTCTTTCTAGCGTGAGTAAATCTACGAGTTCTTGCGTGAGCTGATTCATATCGGACCTATATATTTCATTGCTACGACATTAAATTGGGCCTGTTGAACTTAAACAGATTTTCCAATTTAATGACTCAATCTTTATATTGCCATAATTTCCGAGTAAACAACTAGACTTTGCTTGACTATATTGTCATAAAACAAATTTGATATTTTGGCTAAAAATACGATTATTAACGAAAATTCATCCAAATTCTGTGCATTTTGTTAGAAAATGACATATTGTTTTGATCACAGATTTAAGAAAATAATTGCCTTCATTCGCGTCATGCGAAATTCGTCTTTGGCTAGGAGTATGTATGTCCAAGAATGGCTTTGGTCAAATGTATCGTCGACTTTCCAGTAAGTTGCTTGACCTCGTAGTAACACCGCATGTTCTTGGAGAGGTTCCTACTGAAACCCAACCTTCAACACCACCCACTGAAAATAATACGACTCACAAAAAAGTGGTGTGCTATGTATTACAAAATTACTCGCGTAGTAATGCGTTAGTGGTTGACGGCGAAACTCGTCGATTAAATCTCGCGCCAGCACTTGACCCACTCATGATCGGGGACCATAAAGAGAAAGCTGCTGTATTATTTTTACAACACCAAGATGAAACAAACTTACTTAATCCGCCACCCCATGCATTTCCACCTCGTCTCCTCAGATTGATCGAGATATTGGATAAGCATCCAGATACTGACATTGAACTTATACCTGTGACTGTATTGTGGGGCCGCTCACCGGACAAAGAAGATTCATTATTTAAATTGCTATTTACGGACACTTGGGCAACGCCAAGTACTGTTAAACAACTGATGAATATTGGTTTACATGGTCGCCAATCTTTTCTTGAATTTCATGAACCAAAATCACTGCGCGAATTGGTAGATTACGCACGTGTAACACATCCAAACTTGTCTCCTGCAACATATATCGTCAATCAACTCAATGATTATCTAGATCGTCAGCGTGAAGTTGTATTAGGTCCAGATTTGTCAGATCGTCGAAACGTGATGCAATCATTGATTAAATCTCAAGATGTTCAGGACGGAATTCGCAAAGAAAGTATTCGCTCTAAAATCAGTTTGATTGAAGCTGAGCGCCGTGCGATCGGCTACGTGAATGAAATTGCATCAGACTATTCTCATGCAACAGTACGTTTTGCAGAACAAGCCCTGACGCGTCTTTGGACTCAACTCTATGACGGCGTAGAAGTACATAATTTCAATACAGTTCGTGAATTAGCGAAAGACTACGAAATTATTTATACACCTTGTCATCGTAGCCATATTGACTACCTATTACTCTCTTATGTGATTTATAAGCGTGGGATGATGGTACCGTACATTGCTGCAGGTGATAACCTGAATATGCCATTCGTTGGTCAGCTTTTACGTGGTGGCGGTGCATTTTTTATACGTCGAACCTTCCGTGGAAATGCGTTATACACCACTGTATTCAAAGAATATCTATACAGTATCCTATCGCGAAACACGCCATTAGAAT
Source organism: Acinetobacter sp. Ver3 (assembly GCF_000632455.1). Classification (GTDB taxonomy): domain Bacteria; phylum Pseudomonadota; class Gammaproteobacteria; order Pseudomonadales; family Moraxellaceae; genus Acinetobacter. The sequence goes on along the minus strand of NZ_JFYL01000006.1, from coordinate 40,477 downwards.
ACTTTATTGAAGGTGGACGTTCACGTACTGGACGTTTATTACCGCCGAAAACAGGTATGTTGGCAATGACTGTGCATAGTCATTTGCGTGGTCGTGCTAAACCTATTGTATTTGTCCCGACCTATTTTGGTTATGAACGCCTGATGGAAGGTGCAACTTACGTCGGTGAAATGAATGGTAAGCCTAAAGAGGCCGAATCTATCTTTGGTATTTTACAAACCTTAAGAAAGATTGAACGCATCTTCGGTAAAGTACACGTAAACTTTGGTGAACCCGTCTTCCTTGATGAGATTTTGAAACAGCATGGTGCTGAACATATCAAAATTGAGAAGAATGATGACCCGATTCCTCAAGAAGTTTCTGATGCAGTCAACACCTCAGCAAATGCAATTCTTGAAAATATTAACCGTGCTGCTGTTATCAACCCAGTTTCGTTATTGTCACTTATTCTTTTATCGACTTCCAAGCACACGCTTGATGAAGAGATTTGTATTAAACAGTTAGATACCTATCGAAATCTTCTAACAGCTTTACCTTATGATCATCGAGTTCAAATCACACCACTGTCTGGTAAAGAAATCATTGCTTATGGTTTAAAACTCAAGTTGATTAAGCGTGTAAAACATGTCCTTGGCGATATTATTGCGATTGAAGATGGTCAAGCAGTATTACTGACATATTTCCGCAATAATATTTTGCATGCTTATGTCTTGCCATCACTGATTGCTGCGATGGTCGAGCACAATGGTAAAATTTCACAGGGCGATTTGATTAATGTCATTCGTACACTTTATCCATTCTTGAAAGCTGAACTTTTCCTTAAGTGGAATACGGATGAGCTTAAAGAACAGATCTGTAACTATGTTCAAGGTCTGGTAGAAGCACAGTTGATTACGATTGATGAACATGGAAATTTATGTAGCCCTGCACCTAACTCTGAACAACACAATCAGTTAGTCGTGCTTGCTGCTCCAGTGAAGCAAAGTATTGAACGCTACTACATGACACTTGCCCTAATTACTCAACGTGGCTCTGGAAATATTACGACCAAGCAGGTCGAAGATTTAAGCCATCTATTAGGTCAGCGTTTATCTGTACTTTATGAGTTCAACTCACCTGAATTCTTTGATAAAGCGCTCTTCCAAAGTTTTATCAAAGTTCTGACTCAACAAGGCTATATCAGTAATAACGAAGAAGGCGCAATAGTCTTTGATGCACAATTCAAAGAGGTTGCTCAATATGCCAACTTGGTACTAGATGATGTAACCTTACAAATGTTGCAACATATCACTTCATTTAACGATGAAGAGCTCAAAGAAGCTTTGGATGCAGTTGCTGATCAACAAGCCAAAAAACGCTTAAAACGCAAGAAAAAATAGTATCTAAAACCCTCCCCAGTGAGGGTTTTTTTATGCCTAAATGAGTTCTCGATAATCCTTAAAAAATTGAGCATGTTTCAATTTAAAACCAGTGCTTAACATTCGAGAGGCATAAATTTTCTTTCCACGCTGTGCCTCACTCAATAATTTTAATGAAGGGATGTTTAACTGCTTTTGGAACCACAGAATAATTTCATGTAATGGAATGGGTTGATTATTACTACAAATATAAGTTTTTTCTGGATGTTCCACGTGAAGTAAATGGACAAGAAAACCCGCTAAATCTTCGATATGAATTCGATTCGACCAATGCACATTGGGATAGTCCATTGTATTTTGAGCAAGCTGCATCATTCTCTTCACGGATACGCCATAAATACCAGTGGGTCTCACAATGATACATTGCTGTGGAAAGGCTTCTTGCCAAAGCTTCTCCATTGTGGCTAACACTAATGCTTTCTCATCTTGCGGATTGATCTCTGTTTGGTCATCAATCTCCTCCCCTTGATCTTGTCCGTAAACGCGTGTCGATGAGACAACAATAATCTTTTGGATAGGATGCAGTGCCAGCTGATTTCTCATATGTGGAATCGCATCTATGAAAGCTGCTTTATACCCGTTTAGTGATGGGTCTTTGGGTGCAATCAACACGTATACTGCATCAATAGGCGACAATTTCGATAAATCAAGTTGGTGTATATCTTGTTGAAGATGCATAGCACCTGCTTGATCTTTCCTGCTTAAACTGACTGTGGTAATTTGATGTCCTTGTTGAAATAATTGTTTAGCAACATGTTGCGATGTTTTACCATAACCGATAAATAGAATATGCATGTAAGACCTATTCTCTAGTGTTATAAATTCAATTTAAGCAAAGTTGAGGGGACATGACTGCAGTCCATCAGTTGCAAGGTGTAGGAAACGCCGCTGCCGCTTTACTCGAAAAATTAAATATCTGGAATACGGATGATCTTTTGTTTCATCTGCCTCGAGATTATGAAGATCGCAGTACTATTGTGCACATGAATCACCTTCAAGTAGGTCGAAGCTATTTACTTGAAGGCACTGTCGCATCAATGGATATGCCGCCCGGTAAACGCAAATCCATGGCAATATTATTACAAGATGATTTTGGAAAAGTCACCTTACGTTTTTATCATATTTATAAAGCATTGATGGATCGCGCAAAACCTGGAAATCGTTTAAGAGTGTTTGGTGAAGTCCGAGTAGGTGCTCGTGGCCTAGAAATGTATCACCCAGAAATTCAATTGATTACGGAGCATACACCACTTCCAAAAACGCAGCTAACCGCAATTTACCCATCAACGGAAGGACTCACTCAACCTAAACTGCGCGAATATATTAAACAAGCTTTAGCACAACATGCCCATGATTTACCAGAACTGATTCCTGCAAAATTTACCAATGGGTATGCTTTAAAAGAAGCACTAGAATATATTCATCACCCTCCCACCGATGCCAATATGTTGCAACTGGCTGAAGGACAGCATCCTGCGCAGCAACGTCTCATCTTTGAAGAATTAGTCAGTCATCAAATTAGTTTATTGACTCGTCGTGCATACATTCAGCAGATCTCCGCACCTGCATTTTCAGCCAGTCGAACATTTGCCAAACAACTTCTCTCCATACTTCCCTTTGAAATGACGAATGCTCAAAAACGTGTTTCAAATGAAATTGTGAAAGATCTTAAACAAAACAAACCGATGCTCAGACTAGTGCAAGGTGATGTAGGTGCAGGCAAAACCTTAGTAGCAGGCATTGCGGCATGTCATCCACTCGAAGAGGGATGGCAAGTTGCTCTTATGGCACCGACTGAAATCCTCGCAGAACAACATTATTTAAATTTTAAAAAATGGTTCGAACCACTCGGCATCCAAGTTTCTTGGTTATCAGGCAAACAAAAAGGGAAAGCACGCGCTGCTGCAGAACAGCAGATTAGAGAAGGCTCTGCCCAATTGGTCGTCGGCACTCATGCACTATTTCAGGATAACGTCCAGTTTCATAAATTGGGTCTTGTCATCATTGATGAACAGCATCGGTTTGGAGTTGACCAGCGTCTAGCATTACGAAATAAAGGGGTACAGGATACGACACCACATCAGTTAGTAATGACCGCCACGCCTATCCCACGTACGTTAGCAATGTCAGCGTACGGCGATTTAGATACTTCTGTGATTGATGAGTTACCCCCAGGGCGTACTCCAATCCAAACAGTCACTATTCCACTCGATCGTCGTGAAGAGGTCCTGCAGCGTATTGCGACAAACTGCGCTGAAGGTAAGCAGGCTTATTGGGTCTGTACATTAGTGGAACAATCAGAGACGTTAGATGCCCAAGCTGCTGAAGCGACTTATCAGGAGATTAAAGAACGCTTTCCGCACCTCAATATTGGTTTGGTTCATGGCAAAATGAAAGCTGATGAAAAACAAGCTGTCATGCAACAGTTCAAAGACAATCAATTACAACTACTGATCGCAACAACCGTGATCGAAGTTGGAGTGGATGTACCAAATGCATCCATCATGGTCATTGAAAATGCGGAGCGACTGGGTCTATCTCAACTACATCAATTAAGGGGGCGTGTGGGTCGAGGTGCTAAAGCAAGTTTTTGCGCATTATTGTATAAAAGTCCTTTATCGCAGAATGGACAAGAGCGTTTACGCATTATGCGTGAAACCAATGATGGCTTTTTAATAGCAGAAAAAGATTTGGAAATCCGTGGCCCAGGCGAACTGTTAGGAACGAAACAAACTGGAGACATGGGCTTTCGCGTGGCTAAATTGGAACGTGATGACCATCTGTTAACTCAAGCGCACTATGTCGCGACTCAAATTTTAAAAGATTACCCACATCAAGCGGATGCTCTTCTTAAACGATGGTTACCAGAAGCACCTAGATATGCGTATGTTTAATATGTTCCTTAATCAACGAGCTCAGTTATAATCATAGGTACTCACAATAAAAATAACTTGAGCCATGATACTGAGCCCTATTCATAACCTCTATCACACATTATTATCTCGACGCGCTTGCCAATTATGCGGATTCTCTCCAACTCAAACCCACAGACTATGTGATGACTGTTGGACAATGCTCCCATGGAAAAGCCCTTCACTCATTCATCGACATGAAAGAAATATTTATGCTTGTTTCGACTATAACTTTCCTATAGATCGCATTATTCACTTATTCAAATATGAACAACAACTTCATTATCAAACTTTTCTAGCACACACATTGCTAGAACTTAAACTGAAACGTTTTCAAGCGATTGTACCTATGCCTATTTCAAACGAGCGCTTGAAGGAGCGTGGTTATAATCAAATGATGGTCATCGGAAAAATTCTTTCCAAAAAACTGCAAGTACCCATTTGGCAGCCAATTGAACGTTCAGCACAACACTCACAGAAAGGCTTAACACGTGTAGAAAGAATCGAGGATATTCAATCTCAATTCAAACCTATACGTTCAGAAAAAGGAAAGTTTAGAAATATCCTGATTATTGACGATGTCGTGACCACAGGGAGTTCAGTCAATGCGTTGGCCAATGCACTAGAAAAGCTCGGCTGTCAGAACATTCAGATCGCATGCATTGCAGCCGCAGAATATTGACACAGTCACTTTAAGTTTTAATCGGCATTAAAATGCTGCCTACACCAAGGAATCACGATTTCTCGAGTTAACGGTGCTAAAGGCGTAGCATCATCATCTAAATCGATCCATTTCATTTCAGCAATTTCTGCATGAATGTGAGGCTCTTGTTTAAGCTGAACTCGATATAGATAACTAATCAACTGATGATCCGCTTCATTTGCAGCTTTGGTTTCAAAACGACCTATATATTGATCTATTACTGCCTCAGCGCCAATTTCTTCTTTAATTTCTCGCAGAATCGTGTCTTCCGAAGGCTCATTTGGCTCTAACTTCCCACCAACTTGCATGAAAAACTGGGTATTCTTTTTTCGAACCAACAACAGCTGCTGATCCTCATTGGAAATAATCGCTGCTGCGACAGTAATGATTTTGCTCATGTATCTAGTTTCACCAAATCTTCTCGATCTTGGACACCCCATTTCGGTTGTGGTGCCTGATAAGACTCGAATTTTGACACAATATCCTCGATTGAAGTTGAATTGATTAATGCATTGGTAAAGCGAGCTCGAGTAAACTCTTGATCTGTCGTATGTTGAATGAATTGTAATAGACCATCATAAAACCCGTTGATGTTTAAAAATGCGCAGGGTTTAAGATGAATACCGAGTTGCGCCCATGTCCATTGTTCAAAAATTTCTTCGATTGTTCCTGCACCACCCGGTAAGGCAATAAAACCATCCGACAAATCTGCCATCAGCGTTTTACGCTCATGCATACTGGTAACAACGTGAAGTTCAGTCAAATTTAGATGTGCTAATTCACGATCCACCAATCCTTGTGGAATCACGCCAATGACCTTTCCACCAGCCTCTAATGCACTATCCGCAACAATCCCCATTAATCCTGAACGACCGCCACCATACACCAAGGTCTTGCCTTGTTGCGCTAAATATTTCCCTGTTTTCTTTGCTGCATCAGCATAAACAGGATCGGAACCTAATGTTGAACCACAAAATATTGCAATAGAATTCATTTAAAATTAGCCTTAAGTTTTTATAACAACAATTAAAATGATATGTTCTGTGTTTTTTAACCTAATTAATGATGGAATCAGTTTTTTTTCATGGCATCCTTGTCTAAAATACACCCATCGTTCACACACAAACTGCGCAAGGGAGAAAAGATAAAATGCTTGAAGCCTTTTATGCCACAGAGCGCGGTAGTCTAGAAGATGCAACGATCAATGGTGGGTTTGATTTACACCCTGAATTGGTTTGGATCGATTTAATTGCACCCTCTCAAGATGAGCAAGAATGGGTTTTAGATGCCTATAAACAAAATCTTCCAACACTAAAATCATTAGAAGATATTTCTTCATCTGCACGATTCTACCGTGATGATGATGGCATTTTACATATCAGTACGTATTTTTTAACGAAAAATAAAAACTACCAAGTCGATGGTGACCCTGAAGAGTCATCCAATATGCTAGGAACGGTTCAAACCGTTGCATTTATTTTACATAAAGATCGACTATTTACTTTACGTGGTGAAAAGCTCGTTGCTTTCCGTGCCTTTCGAGCACGTGCTCGCCGTAATGATTACGACATTGACTATAAAGATCCGACTTGGATACTTTTGGGTTTACTCGAAGCTAAACTCGATGAGCTTGCGGATATCTTAGAAGATATCCACAAGGATCTAGAACTCTACTCTACAGAAGTATTGAATGTTCGCCACCGTGAGCAAATTCTTGATCTCGATGATATGATTACCCGTCTTGCTCAAAAAGAAGATATGTTGGGTAAAGCGCAACTCTGTTTAATTGACTTACGCCGCGTTCTGACCTTCTTAGCAAGACCCCGTGCCTTAGGCAGTCATATTTATGATGCTGATATTCGAGAACTCAGTGAGGATGTTCGCTCATTAGTAGAACATGATGCATTCTTGTTCCAAAAGGTTCGATTCCTATTGGATACCACTTCGGGTTTCATTAATACTGAACAGAATGATACGATTCGTCGATTCTCGATTTTACCTAGCATGCTTGCTCCCCCGATGTTGGTGGCCAGTATTTATGGTATGAACACTGATGTACTGCCCTTTGCTCAAGGAACGACGAGCTTTGTTGTTGTCAGTCTGATTATCCTAGTATTCTTATTTGGACCACTGATTTATTTTAGATGGAAAAAATGGATTTGAGCACGCTTGGATGTTGTGTTTTTTAAACAACGTATGAAGTACCTTCTGTTGAGTAAATTACTATTTTAAAGCGATAAAAAAGCACCCTAAGGTGCTTTTTCATTTTTCAATCAAATCAATTTTAAATCATTTTCTAAATGGCAAGATTGAATGATTTTCATCATTTTTTCTGGCACAGATTTCAACTGTAAACTCGATGTTCCAGGTGCTTGACGCAATAAACGCACTAAAACAGCTAGCGCCAGAGTACTACCATGTTCAAGACCTGATAAATTTACAGTAAGTGGAAACTGATTTGCCTGCTGAATCAACATTAAACCTTGTTGATAATACTGTTCAGCATTGTCGAAACTAATTTTTCCAGAAACTATAATTTCTTGATCTTTGAGTGAAATCACAATTGTTCTCTGTTATTTTTTCTCAACTGCAGCTTCAGCATCAGGCTTAAAGTTTGCAATTGCTTTATTGATATCGCCACCATTACGCTTCACAGTAGCAGCAAACTGATTACGGAATTGCAAACCTAAGTCAATTCCAGAAACGTTGATATTGCGAATCTTCCACTGATCACCTTTATCAGCCAATTGGAACGATACAGGGATCTTCTCACCCTTGTTAATAAAATCAATCGTTACAACAGGGTTTTTAGTGTTAGATGCTTTATACGGACGAATTGTATATGTCTGATTAGAAAACTTAGAGAAAGCACTGCCATAGTTTTCAATCAATGTTTCACGGAAGTTCTTCTCAAACTGTGCGCGTTGAGCAGCATTACTATATTGATTCGTCGCATAAGTTCCCATCACGATACGAGTAAATGATTGCGAATCAATATATGGATCTAAATTTTGACGAACAATTGCGCGTACCGCAGCAGGGTTATTTTGTAACTTAGCTTGGTCTGCTTTTAAACGTGAAATTAAGCCATCAGCTACTTTTTTGATAAATGCAGGAGGAGTCTCCGTAGGTGCAGCAAATGCTGTACTCGCAATCATCGTCGATAAAACGCTAACAGTCAGTGTTTGCTTTACGAACGTATTCATTTATTTTTCCTCTATTTAATCATTCAACAAAAGAAGCAGTTTCATCTGTGAATTCCACAGTTTCTGCATCTGATGAACCATTTGAATCTTTTTTCGCAGCTGAATCACCAGCACCACCTGTCACAAATTTAGACACTAAGTCTTCAATTTCCATTGTGCTTTGTGTGTTGCCAATTTGATCACCACGTTTTAAATAATTTAAACCACCACCTGGAACAATTTTGAGATACTTCTCGCCCAGTAAGCCATTTGTCGCTACCATAATGTAAGCATCTTCATCAATATTGGTGATGGAGTTCATGTTAGCGATCAGTTGCTTTTCCATTTCTTTTTGTTGCGATGGCGTAGCAGCTTCATAGTCACTGCTATAACGCAACTCTTCTAAAGCACCTTCTTGCACAGTTTTAAGTTGTTCATCATTGAAAGATGTCAGCTCACCATCTAAATTAATTTTCACTGTTGCAAGACGTGTTAACGGATCTAATCTGATTGACTCAACTTCACCAACTTTTACACCGCTCAGTGCAACTTTAGCACGTGGTTTAATACCATTCACATTATCAAAAGTTGCGGTCATACTATAACTGTCTTTTAAATTTGTCCCAGCTAAGCCACTTACTTTCATTGCCAAGAAAAATAATGCACAACCAAATAGAATCACGAATATTCCAACTGCGAGCTCACTCGTACGTGATTTCATTACACACCTCCAAACATGACCGCAGTCAAAACAAAATCAAATCCTAAAACACATAGTGATGAATACACTACCGTTCTTGTTGTTGCTGTCGCAATGCCTTCTGATGTAGGCTCGCATGAATATCCCTGATATACGGCAATCCACGTACAGATTAAAGCAAATACAAAGCTTTTGATGATCGTGCCATTAAAGACATCTTTATAAAATTGAACGGCACTTTCCATACCACTCCAATACGAACCTTCATCAGCACCTAAAAAATCCACACCGACCATTTTTCCGCCCATGATCCCCACAGCAGCAAAAATTACGGCAAGCATAGGCAAACTAAATATACCCGCCCATAAACGTGGTGAAATAATGCGTTTAAGTGGATCAACACCGATCATTTCCATACTAGACAATTGCTCAGTCGCTTTCATCAAACCAATTTCGGCGGTTAAAGCAGATCCTGCACGCCCCGCAAAAAGAAGTGCAGCAACCACTGGCGCAAGTTCACGCAACAAGGTCAACGAAACTGCTGCACCAAGCATCGCTTCACTGCCGAAAGTGACCAAAATGCTATACATCTGCAAACCCAAGACTGCACCTATAAACAGTCCTGACACCACAATGATAAGCAATGATAATACGCCAACACGGTACATTTGATAGATAAAGAGTTTGACTCCAATCCAAGTCGGCATCGAAAATAAAATTTGAACTAGCATAATGGCTGCAACGCCAATACCTTGAACACGCTCTATAACGCGTCTACCTAGTGAGGCTATCGCATTCATGTACGCACCTCATCACTTAAATACGCTTGATGACTAAATTGATAATCCACAGGACCTTCGACCGAACCTGTTAAGAATTGACGGACGAAAGGCGAACTATGATTCTTTAACTGATCAGGTGTGCCCTCGCCTTGTACTTTACCTTCCGCAACCACATAAATGTAATCTGCAATAGATAATGTTTCAGCAACATCGTGAGACACGATAATGGTCGTTAGGTCTAACGCTTCTCGTAAAGAACGAATCAATCGGGTTAAAACCCCCATCACGATTGGATCCTGACCAGCAAATGGTTCATCGTACATAATCAAATCTGGATCTAGTGCAATTGCACGAGCTAACGCCACACGACGATTCATCCCCCCTGAAAGCTCAGAAGGCATCATTTGCTCAGCGCCACGTAATCCCACAGATTCGAGTTTTAAAGCGACCAGTTCTGCAATCAGATGTTCAGGCAATTGAGTATGGGCGCGGATAGGGAAAGCTACATTTTCATAGACAGTCATATCAGTGAAAAGCGCACCACTTTGAAAGAGCATCCCCATACGAGCACGTGCTTTAAACAATTCCTGACGACTCATTTGGCTAATATTTTTGCCATCCAACAAGACCTCGCCTGCATCAGGTACAAGTTGCCCCCCAATGAGTCTAAGAAGCGTGGTTTTTCCCGTCCCTGAAGGCCCCATAATGGCAGTAATTTGACCCTTACGAATCTTTAAATTGACTTGGTCGTAAATAACACGATCACCACGATTAAAGCTTAGATTTTTTACTTCGATCAACGCTTGCTCATCGATTTGTATTTGATTATTCATAGCTGAGCGTGTTCCTACAATTTTTCAGCTTGCATACTATACTCTGAAATAACTGAATTTAAATGTTATTTATAAAATACAAGGTTAAGCGGGCATTGTAGCATTATTGATCATTTTTATTAATTTTGCTTATAGAAAGATGTGTTTTATTTATGAAACAATGATTTGAAATTATTCTTTTTTATAAATTTATAATGTGATACTAAAAAAGTAATAAGCAAGATTAAGTAATACCAATAAAAAGAACACGTACATCATGATTGCACCAACATTCATTTGCTTCGTCTCAATCATTATAATCTTATTATTCATATTTTACATTTACCATAAATAATGTGAACTTATTCACTTTTATTCTAACAGATTTTTTTATATGAGCAATAAAAAACCAGCCCGAAGGCTGGTTTATTTAGCTATACCGATTAGTCGTTAAATTTACGACGTGGGCGATCGCTATTGAATTCACGCTTTGGACGGTCATCACCAAATGTACGTTTTGGACGATCAAAACCACCTTCACGACGTGCTGGACGGTCACCGAAATCACGTTTTGGACGGTCACCAAAACTGTTTTCACGAGGTTTATAATCTACACGGTTACCACGATTGTCATCGTTAGAACGAGGGCGATCACCGAAATCACGCTTTGGACGATCATCAAATGAACGTTGCGGACGGTCACCGAAATCGCGACGTGGACGATCTTCGCCATTAAACTCACGACGTGGACGGTCATTATTAAACTCGCGACGTGGACGATCTTCACCATTGAATTCACGACGTGGACGATCGTTGTTGAACTCGCGACGTGGACGATCTTCGCCATTAAACTCACGACGTGGACGGTCGTTGTTGAACTCGCGACGTGGACGATCTTCGCCATTGAATTCACGACGTGAACGGTCTTCACCAAATGAACGGCGTTCGCCATCACGGTTACCTTCGCGACGTTTGAAATTTGATTCACCTTCAAAACGACGACCACCACCGAAACCACCACGGCCACGGCCTTCACCACCACGGCCACGACCGCGACCAGCGCCATCACGACTACCGCGTGCTGGAGGTGGAGATGGTTCAAGACCTTCAATTTCAGAAACTTCTAGACGTGCATCTAAGTAGTCTTCTAAAGCACGAATTTTACCACGTTCACGGTAAGTCGCTAATGTGATTGCTTTACCAGTACGACCTGCACGACCTGTACGACCAATACGGTGTACATAATCTTCGTTCTTCATTGGAAGACCAAAGTTAATCACGTGTGAAATTGTTGGTACATCTAGACCACGTGCTGCAACATCAGTTGCAACTAAAATTTTTGCGCGACCTTCACGGATGCTGCGCAAACGACGGTTACGTACAGTCTGTGGCATTGCACCATGAAGTGCTACAACTGAAAGACCAGCTTCAGAAAGTTCTTCTGCAAGCATATCTGTATCTTCTTGCGTAGAAGCAAATACAACAGCTTGATCAAGATCTTCTTCATTTAACCAATGTGTTAAAAGCTTTTTCTTGTGCTCAAAACCATCAGTCCAATGTAGAGTCTGAGTGATGTCAGTATTCGTCGTGTGACCAGTTTCAATCGCAATACGCTCTGGCTCATTCATCATACGTTCTGCCAACGTAATAATACGTGGTGCGAAAGTCGCAGAGAACATTAATGTTTGATCACGGTTACCCGCTAAATCACTGATCGCCTCTAAATCTTCAGAGAAACCGAGATCAAGCATACGGTCTGCTTCATCTACGATTAATGATTTAACTTTGTCTAATTTGATTTGACGACGGTTTACAAGATCAAGTAAACGACCTGGAGTCGCTACAACAACTTGTGCACCTTTTAATTGTTGGATTTGTTTACCAAAAGGCATACCACCCATAATCGCAGCAATACGAACACCTTTCATGTGACGTACAAATGCAATCGCATCTTGGCTCACCTGTTGAGCCAATTCACGTGTTGGGCAAAGTACTAAAATGGTAGGTGCAGTTACAGCACGCATACGCTCTTTGAAAGAAAGCAACGTATCTTCACTACCCGCTAAAGCGTGAAGTGTAGGTAATAAGAATGCAGCAGTTTTACCAGAACCTGTTTGGCTTGATACTAAAAGATCTTTACCATCTAAAGCAGCAGGAATGGATTGTTCCTGAACAGGAGTAGGCGATGTAAAGCCTAATGCTTGTAATGCTTGTTGAAGTGATTCGTGTAGTGGAAAATCAGCAAAAGTTTTGCTCATAGAGTTTTTCACCCGAAAATTGGGTGCTCCATTAAATAAAGTCTGATGGACATCGGCAAAAAGCGGTACAGCAATAATCGCTGAAAATATAGAATCAGCGGCGATCCGAGAACGACGATGCGTATAACGCACACATGATTACAGCCTGAACCTGAAGGAATCGCTTTTAGCGATTGGGTGGGGCGCGAAATAATGTCCTCTCTTTGGACCGGACGCGCATACACAATATAGAAGAGAAATGTTCAGGTAATGAACGAAATTTAGTGCGTGCGCGGAGTATAACAGATTTTTTTATAATGTCATTAAGTTTAATTGCTTTTTGGTGCATTCAAGTACAAATATTCAAATTTATCATGTTTTGGAGATAAAAAAGCTCCCTATTAGGGAGCTTTCATAAATTTGATCTGCTTATTTAGCAGCAGCACCCCAAGCTGGGACAACTGCTTGCATCAATGGTTTCAATAATTTCATAGAACAAGCCAAGACTTGACCATTTTCCATTGAGTTTGAACCACCGCGCGCATCAACTACTGTACCACCAGCTTCTTTAACAATTAGCTCACCCGCTGCGATATCCCATGGTTTCAAACCAAGTTCGAAATAACCATCGTAACGACCAGCAGCAACATAAGCTAAGTCGAGTGCTGCTGAACCTAAACGGCGGAATTGAGCGCCTTGTTCAGATACTGCCAACAAAGAATCGAAGTGATTTTTTGCATAAGAAACTACTTCGCCATCACGTTTAGCACGATATGCATGACCAACAGCCAAGAATGTACGATCTAAACTATCTTTTACATTCACACGAATACGACGTTGGTTCATCATTGCACCGCGACCGCGACTCGCAGAGAACAATTCATCTTTGATTGGGTCATACACAACACCGTGTTGAGTCACGCCTTTGTGTTGAACTGCAATAGAAATACAGAAGTGTGGGACACCATTAATGAAGTTTAAAGTACCATCTAAAGGATCGATCACCCAACACCAATCAGCATCGTGACCTTTACCTTCTTGCATACCAAACTCTTCACCAAGGAAGCTGTGATTTTTATAGCTTTTGCGCAAGATATCGATCGTCAACTCTTCAACATAGCGATCAACGCGAGTCACAGGACCTTCGATACCTTTTTCTTCAACTTGCAGATCAAGTTTATGACGATTCTGATGCGCTTTTAAAAGCTCTTGACCAACTGTTTGAGCCGCACGCGCAGCCATCACCACCATAGGTTCCATTGAACACCCACTACAAATTTGAAGATACTGATAAAGAATAATGCATAAAAGCGCCGACATTTTATCAAATATCGGCGCTTTTAGGTAAAAAATGTTTCTAAAATTTTATGACTTGTATTTAAACCACCTGTACAAGCTTTAACCAAGCTTGTTGAATTGAAGCTTGGATACCTTCTGCATCCAATCCACAATCTTTAAGCATCTCACCATGACTGGCTTGCGCTAAGAATTGATCAGGTAAGCCTATGTTCAAAACTGGCTTAAGAATGTGTTCGGCCATTATAAATTCATTCACAGCACTTCCAGCACCCCCCATGACTGCATGCTCTTCAACCGTTACAAAAAGTTGGGTTTGATCAGCATATTGTCGAATGATTTGACCATCTAGTGGTTTAACAAACCGCATATTCACAACGCGTACCGCAACATCCAATTGATCAACTAAAAGCTGAGCAGCATGTTCTGCAACACTCACGCGGCTACCGAAAGCTAAAATAGTAATCACTTCTTCGGCTTTTACATTCAGCTCCAAAGTTAACTCAGCTTTACCAATTTCAAGCGCTGTCAGTTCACTTTGAATTTCAACACCTAAACCATTTCCGCGTGGATAACGCACTGCAGCAGGACCCGGGTGCAAATAGGCGGTATGTAGCATTTGACGGCATTCATTCTCATCTTTTGGTGCCATAATCACGATATTCGGAACTGTACGCATAAATGCGTAATCGTATGCACCAGCATGGGTTGGCCCATCTTCACCCACTAAACCTGCACGATCGATACCAAATGTGACATCAAGGTTTTGTAATGCCACATCATGAATAAGCTGATCATAACCACGCTGTAAGAAGGTTGAATAAATTGCCACTACTGGTTTTAAACCTTCACATGCCATACCTGCAGCTAAAGTCACTGCATGTTGTTCTGCAATTGCCACATCAAAATAACGATCAGGATATTGTTTGGCGAATTGCACCATACCTGAACCTTCACACATGGCAGGTGTAATGGCTAACAACTTATCATCTAACTGGGCTTCATCGCACAACCATTGCCCAAAAACATCAGAATATTTGGGCGCTTTTGTTGAAGCTGCTGCAGCATTTAATTTAGCAATTGCGTGATATTTTATTTGATCTGCTTCAGCAGGTGCGAAGCCCTTACCTTTCTTGGTATAGATATGAATTAAGCGCGGCCCCTTACGTTTTTTTAAGGCACTAAATACATTAACAAGTTCATCGACATTATGACCATCGAATGGACCAAAATAGTCAAATCCAATCGCTTTAAATAAGTTATCCGCAGCCTCGGTAGCAGCACTATGTAAACGTGAAGTGTAGTCCCACTCAGGATAGTCCTGAATAAATGGATTACCCTGCTCATCAATATGCACAGACTGCCCTTTTTCCCAAATAGCAGCCAAATGTTTTGCAAAACCACCCGTGCTACATGAAATCGACATATCATTGTCATTCAGTATCACCATGAGATCAGCATTATGTGCAACAGCATCATTCATGGCTTCGAATGCCATCCCTGCTGTCATTGCACCATCACCGATAATTGCAACCACTTCACAAGGATCTTTTTGATAACGACGAGCTAAAGCCATTCCCAAACCCGCTGAAATAGCAGTCGATGAGTGGCCCACACCAAAAGTATCAAATTCAGACTCTTCACGAGCGGGGAACGCCGCTAAGCCATTTTTTGCACGAATTGTAGTCAGTTGCTCACGACGTCCAGTCAAAGCTTTATGTGGATATGCTTGATGTCCCACATCCCAGATAAGACGATCATGCGGTGTATTGAAACAATAATGCAAGGCAACAGTTAATTCGATTACACCTAGATTGGCACCGAAATGCCCACCACTTTGTCCAGCAGCATACAAAATAAATTGACGTAGCTCGTCCGACACTTGACTCAATTGTTCTTTGGCTAGTTGACGCAATTGCATTGGATGATTAATCGCATCCAACAAAGGCGTAACAGGACGTTGACTAGGTATTTCGGTATACAACATATGTGGCAATGCCTTCTAAAGCCTGGCAAATCCTAAGCTAGGTAAATGGGTTAGCTCGATTCTTCTTATTGATCGAGAAATCGAAAAAAAACACCTTAAATCAACCACATTTATATTGGTCCAGTGTTGAGCTTTCGCTAAACGGGCGTTGTTAGGTAGCTAGATTATCCTGAATATCGATGCTACTTATCAACTATTATCTTGTGCTTTGCAAAAAAAAGGAAATCTTCTGTGTAAATTTGCACAATGATACTCAACTATGGTCTGATCATTCAGCTATACTTTAGCCAAATTATGAACATGTAATGGAAGTCGCTGTGCCTATAGAGTTTGTTGCCACATCTAAATTACCCACTGCCTTTGGTGATTTTAAAATCACTGTTTTTCAAGATCCTAAAACAGGTGAAGAACACGTAGCATTGTCAAAAGGATTAGATAAAGCACCCACCTCTCCTGTCTTGGTACGAATCCATTCCGAATGTTTAACAGGTGATGCTTTTGCTTCATTAAAATGTGATTGTGGCCCACAACTTCAAGCAACTCAAAAATTGATTAACGAAGCTGGACAAGGCGTAATTTTATATTTACGTCAAGAAGGTCGTGGTATTGGTTTAACCAATAAAATTCGTGCTTATGCCTTGCAAGATCAAGGACATGACACAGTAGATGCTAACCTGATGCTCAACTTACCCGCTGATGCGCGTAAATACGATATGTGCAGCATCATGCTGGATCACTTACAAGTGAAACAAGTCAAACTTGTCACAAACAATCCTCTCAAAATTAAAGCTTTAACTGATTTAGGAATTGATGTAGTTGATCGTGTCCCGTTAACGGTCGGTTTGAATAAATTCAATGAAGAATACTTAAAAACCAAACATGAGCGCATGTCACATATGTATCAAAAGGATGATTTTTAACTACAGCATAATTTAATCGCTGTAAAAAAATACCCCGATGCTTAGGGGTATTTTTTCACTTAGACTCAGCCCAATTTGTGAAGATGACTATATCGTCATAGAAAATATCCGATTTTCAGGTTTGTTTCTTTTTAACCTTAAATCGAACGCCATACAGATATTTCGTACAAATGGTTTTCCAGCTTCCGTTACCTTCAATCCATATTCACTCATCTTCACAAGTTGGTCATTTTGCATTTCAGCTAAATCTTCTAAAACTTGTGGTCGCTGTGCAAAATCCATGTCACCTTGCCAATTCGTCTCAAAGTGGCACATGAGATTTAAAATGTGTTTTCTGATTTTCAAATCTTCTTCTGTTAAAAGATGACCTTTAAAAACTGGAATTTCGTTTTGTTCTAATCGAGCATAATAATTTTCAAGCGTCTTTTCATTTTGGGCAAAACCTTGCCAACAATCGCCAATAGCTGACATCCCTAAGCCAATCATCACTTCTGTTTTTGAAACGGTATATCCCATAAAATTACGATGTAACTGTTGGGCTTGAAATACCTGATACATATCATCATGCTCAAGCGCAAAATGATCCATTCCTATTTCATGATATCCAGCAGACAATAATTTTTGTTTTCCTTGCTCATAACACTGTCTTTTCTCTTCATCGCGCGGAACATCATGGTCTTTAAAACCACGTTGCCCATTGCCTTTGATCCATGGTACATGCGCA
Organism: Acinetobacter sp. Ver3; assembly: GCF_000632455.1. Lineage (GTDB taxonomy): Bacteria > Pseudomonadota > Gammaproteobacteria > Pseudomonadales > Moraxellaceae > Acinetobacter. The sequence continues at coordinate 22,801 of NZ_JFYL01000006.1, read as the reverse complement.
TAACTGTAAAAGGCTAAACGATCTGGCTTAATTTGAATGGTTTGATCAATTGTGTTTAAAACATCATCTAAATATTGAAAGGGCAGCCCGTAGACCAAATCATGCGAAATAGAGGTATAACCAATTTCACGCGCCCATTCTGTAACCTGCTTTACGTGTTCAAAAGGTTGAATTCGGTGGATCGCTTTCTGCACGGTTTCATTATAATCCTGCACACCAAAGCTAACGCGTCTAAAACCCAATTCAAACAGCGTCTTTAAATGTTCGTAGGAAGTATTATTAGGATGTCCTTCAAAACTAAATTGATGATCTTCAGCTACTGCTGATAACGCTAAAAGCCCATCAATCAACTGTTTAAGATGCTGAGGAGAAAAAAATGTAGGTGTCCCTCCGCCTAGATGTATCTCTTTAATCAAAGGACGCTCTACAAATAACTCACAATACAATTTCCATTCTTTTAACAAAGCCAAAATATAGGGCTGTTCCATTTCATGTTTTTTAGTGATTTTTTTATGACATCCACAAAAAGTACATAAGGACTCGCAAAAAGGTAAGTGAATGTAAAGGCTAATACCATGCTGGCTATTCGAATTATCAAAACGTATTTTGAGTTTTTGCTGCCATAGTACTTGATCAAAGGTCGACTGCTCCCAATACGGAACTGTGGGATAGCTCGTATATCGAGGACCTGGAACATTATATTTTTGCACCAGTGAAACAACGTTTTCGAACATATCCCCACCTTTAAAATCACCACATATTAAAAGCTTAACTGCTTTCAGTCATCCTATTTTGAGGAGCTTATTCTTTTAATTCAACCTAGTATCTTGGTCAGGATTCATAAGTAAATTCAAATCACAAAGTACGTTTACCCTGACTAAACTTAAATCTCGATCTGCTATATCGATAAAATCACCTTAATCTTTCATACAATTTATGTTTTGATGTAGCTAGTTTTTCATTGCCCAAGAGGCTTGGTATGTCACACCCGACTTCTGCAGATATTCAACGTGTTCGTGAATTTTTACTCGACTTACAAACTCGAATTTGTGCTGCGCTTGAACAACAAGAACAACAAGGTGGCGGTAATGCCCAATTTGAGATCGATGATTGGGAACGTCCCGAAGGTGGTGGTGGCAGATCACGCGTATTGCAAGATGGTACAGTGATCGAAAAAGGTGGTGTGATGTTCTCGCACATCAATATCTCAAAGTTACCAGCATCTGCTACCGAACGGCACCCACATATAGCTGGTGCACAAGCACAAGCCATGGGGGTTTCTTTAGTGATCCATCCTAGAAATCCAAATGTGCCGACCTCACATGCCAACGTAAGACTATTTGTCGCAGAAAAAGAAGGACAAGATCCTATTTGGTGGTTTGGCGGCGGTTTTGATTTAACGCCATTTTATCCGAATGATGAAGATGTTAAATCATGGCATCAAACTGCGCACGATCTTTGTGCACCTTTTGGCGATCATGTCTACCAAGATCATAAAAAATGGTGTGATGATTATTTTTATTTGAAGCATCGTGATGAACAACGTGGTGTCGGTGGGTTATTTTTTGATGACTTAAATCAGTGGGATTTCGAAACTTGTTTTAAATACATGCAAGCTGTAGGCAATGGATATCTCAATGCGATTCTACCAATCTTCCAACGTAATCAAGATAAACCCTATAGTGAAGCTCAACGCGATTTCCAATTGTATCGTCGTGGGCGCTATGTGGAATATAACTTAGTTTACGATCGAGGGACGTTATTTGGATTACAAACTGGCGGTCGAATTGAGTCTATTTTAGTAAGTCTTCCTCCATTAACGGGTTGGAAATACAGACCTGAATGGGATGAAGGCTCTGCTGAAAAAAAATTAACCGACTACTATTTAAAACCGAGAGATTGGCTCGCTGAACTGCATTAAATGTAAATCACTCGCCCTGTTAAAACAGGGCTTTTTTGTTGAGCAATATATTCATCCCATTGTCTAACGAAATTGAATAATTCCATTACATTCTCTTAGAAAAAAGGCACAATAGATAAAATTGATTAAATTTTGTCACACTTCTGACACAGCTCTTAAGTTTAATTTAAGCAAAGTACTGTACAATCAATTTTTACTTGTATTACTCATGGAAGTTTTTACTTCTGCATAAGGAATCGATATGCAACACAACTCTATTCGCGCACGTGTTGTCGTATTTTGGACACTGGTTATTGCTCTTTTGAGTGCAATCAGTACCACTATATTTTCAGAAACACTACTCAATGATAGCTTTGGTTTTAGCTTGATGGTGTTTGCAGCTGTTGGTCTACTGCTCAACATTGCGCATATTTTACTTCATACCCTATTTGAAATTTGTAACCCAAGTCATTAATACACTTCATTGAATATGTTCATATTGGGAACTTTCTGCATTTGACGTATATTGTTTGCCACTTCTTCATCAGGAATTAGAGCAATGCGCAAACAATTTGCCGTAATTGGAAATCCCATTGAACAATCTCGATCTCCAGAGCTTCATCATGCGTTCGCACAAAAGACTGGGGTGATCCTTGAATATAACAAACGCCTTGCTCCTCTCGATGGTTTTACACAGAGTATCAATGATTTTTTTAAGGCTGGTGGTATTGGTCTGAATGTCACGGTGCCGTTTAAAGAACAAGCTTTTGCACAATGTGATGTACTCACTGAACGTGCCAAAATTGCAAAAGCAGTAAATACACTATGGATGAAAGATGGTGTATTGCATGGCGACAATACCGATGGCCAAGGACTTGTTGCAGCCATTCAACATTTAAATTGGCCTCTTGAGCAAGCAAGCGTGCTTATTTTAGGCGCAGGTGGTGCAACACGTGGCGTGATTTATCCACTGCATAAAGCTGGTGTAAATAAAATCATGATTGCTAATCGAACGGTTGCTCGCGCAGAGCAATTGATTCAGGACTTACAACCTGCTGTCCCAGATCTAGAGCTAAACGCTTGTGGTCTTGATCACATAGCAGGTGAATTTGATATTGTTATTAATGCTACCTCGGCAAGCTTATCTGGCGATGCAATCACTCTACCTCAACAGTTAAAATTCAAATATGCCTATGAAATGGCCTATGGCAAACCTTCCACTTTCCTTGATCAAGCGAAACAGCGTGGAATTCCGACTGCAGAAGGATTTGGAATGCTCGTTGGACAAGCGATTGAATCTTTCGCGATTTGGAATGGTGTGCGTCCAGAATTAAAAGATTTTATTTAGTTTTTGCACACGTTTAGTGCCTTGTGAACAGTGCAATTTTTTAAATTGCACTTTTTTCTCTATATAATATCGATTAAATCTCTTCGAATTGATTTTAGTGACATATTTTTAGTGCATATTCAAATTGAATAAATTCAAATTAAACATATGATCATCCACTCAACAAAACCAACCTAAGCTTATGTATTAATAATATTATTTTTTCTAATAAACTCCTACTACAACAAATGAATTCAGTTTATATTCATTCAAGAGCCTAAACACTAATTCGCAATTCTGACATTTATTTCCGTGACTTACATCAATGTTTTTTTAGTGTTGTAGGTCAATAATCGGATCATCTAACAAGTATTTTCTCTATTCAAATTAGGAAAAGTTCAATGCCTGCATATAAAGCGCCCGTACGTGATATTCGTTTCTTAATGAACGAAGTTTTTGATTATCCTGCGCACTATAAAACTCTAAGCAACGGCGAAGCTGCTGACTCTGATACTGTCGATATGATTATCGAAGGTGCTGCAGATTTCTGTGAAAATGTATTATCTCCACTTAATCAGTCTGGAGATGAAGAAGGCTGTCATTTTAAAAATGGCGAAGTCAAAACGCCTAAAGGTTTCAAAGAAGCTTACGAGCAGTTTGTACAAGGTGGCTGGCAAGGTCTTTCGTATCCTGAAGAGTTTGGTGGTCAAGCACTGCCTATGTCGCTGAACCTGATCAAATCAGAAATGATGGGTACAGCAAACTGGTCTTTCACGATGTATCCGGGCTTAAGTATGGGTTGTATGAATACCATCATGCAATTTGGTACTGAAGAACAGAAAAACACCTACATGCCTCACCTCACTGCTGGTACATGGTCAGGCACAATGTGTTTAACTGAACCACAATGTGGTACAGACTTGGGTCAAGTTAAAACTAAAGCTGAGCCTAAAGGTGACGGTACTTATGCTATCACAGGTACTAAAATCTTTATTTCTGCAGGTGAACACGATTTAACTGAAAATATCATTCATATTGTGTTGGCACGTCTTCCAGACTCTCCAGCTGGTACGCGTGGTATTTCATTATTCATCGTTCCAAAATTCATCCCAACTGCTGATGGTGGTGTAGGCGAACGCAATCCTGTGACTTGCGGTTCTATTGAACACAAAATGGGGATCAGAGCATCTGCTACTGCCGTACTGAACTTTGATGCTGCAACGGGTTATCTGATTGGTGAAGTCAACAAAGGCTTACACGCAATGTTTACCTTCATGAATACGGCGCGTATCGGAACTGCTGTTCAAGGTTTAGCACATGCAGAACTTGCATTCCAAGGTGCATTACCTTATGCAAAAGAACGTATGTCAATGCGCGCACTTTCAGGTAAAAAAGAGCCTGAAAAAGTAGCTGACTCAATTATCCATCATGCTGATGTTCGCCGTATGCTTTTGACTCAAAAAGCCATTGCTGAAGGTGGCCGTGCAATGATCTATCATGCTGCACAGCTAGCTGACAAGATGACTGATGCTTTAGCTCAAGGTGATCAAGCGAAGTTTGATGATTACGATGATAAACTAGGTTTCTACACACCAATTTTGAAAGGCTTCTTAACTGAGTTAGGCTTAGAAGCAGCAAACCACGGTATGCAAGTCTTTGGTGGCCATGGCTATATCAAAGAACATGGTATGGAGCAGATCGTTCGTGACGCACGTATTTCAACGCTTTACGAAGGTACAACTGGTGTTCAAGCACTAGACTTAATCGGTCGTAAAGTACTGTTATCTTCTAAAGGTAAAGTCGTTCGTGACTATACAGCTGAAATCTTAAAATTCTGTGGCCAGCACGCACGCAATAAATACATGCGCCGTTTTGCTTGGGACTTAACTAAGATTTGTGCACAATGGAATGCATTAACTGTACGTATTATGCTTGCTGCACGCAAAGATCGCGACATCGTTTCAAGTGCTTCTGTGGATTACTTAATGTTCTCTGGTTATGCAATGATGGCATATTACTGGGCTCAACAAGCGGCAGTGGCATCAGCGAAGTTAGCATCAGGTGATGGTCAAGAAACTCCTGAGTTTTATAAAGCGAAAATCAAAGTTGCAGATTTCTACTTTGAGCGTTTACTTCCACGTGCCCAAGGTCATGCTGAATCTATGGTTAACCCTTCGAAAACTTTAATGTCTTTAGAAGCTGAACACTTCAGTTTTGATTACTAAGATTTCATAGAGAAAAAGACCGCCAAGGCGGTCTTTTTTTATTAATTCAATAAACCATTGTACTTTAAGAATACGAAATTACATTTAGAGCAAGAATACAACAGTGGTATCTTGATCAAGCGATATAAATATTCCAAATGAGCTTTTATCAATATACAAAAAGGAAAATAATATGCATAAGACATTGATCTCCTTCTCTTTACTCAGTGCAGTCTTTCTCGCTACAAATAGCTTCGCTGAATCGGATATTAAACATCACCAACAAACCACGACGTATTCAACAAAGCATTTGAATTACTCGACGAGTGGATCTGCTGAGGTCATTATTCATCGCCCTGTGAGTGAAGTCTTCAATATTTTAACCAATGTGAATCTTTGGCCAAAAATTAATGTGGGTGCAACTCAAGCCATTGAGTCTAAGAATATTCGTGTTCAAAAAGGTACGACTTTCAAAGAATTTATTAGCAGCCCAATTCCAGGCATAAAAGATTGGAATAATGAATGGCATGTGATTGAGTTTGAGAAAGATAAGAAGTTTGTTATCGCAACCATAGAGCAATTTGCTCAAGTCCCAATCCATTCAAAAATTACCTATGAATTTGACCGTATCAATGCTAATAGCACAGAATTTGAACGAACTATTGAAGTAACTTTAGACGATCAATTTATTCAAGGCGCGACAAAACAAGAAGTTGAAGCCCTGTATCGTTTTATTGGTTCTCAGTGGGAAATGGCCAATCATTTAAAAAAATATGTTGAAGATCAAAGCTCAAATTAAGGGATTAAAAACACCTGATTGACCAACCAATCAGGTGTTGTAAATTAATGCATATATTTTAATGCTCACGGTACTCTTTAATCTCTATTGGCTTATCTTTCACGAGTTCAACTGTTCCCTCATTCAAACCATTGAAATTTTTAAAATGAATTGAAACTCCATCTTCATTTGCAAGTTTTACACCACTTGCTGCAACCGTGCTCTTCAAGTGATAAACCGCATCCGAGTTATCCCTGAGTTCAGCCGTTTGAAAATTGTCGTTTGTTTTTAGCTCTAATGTTAAATCCATTGGTCCAGTAAAATGGATCACCTGTTCACCTTCAGCACGAGCAACTTGATCAACAGGCGCAGAAGCTTCAGCATTTAAATACGCTGGTCTCTCTTGTTCTGACATTTGCTCACTATTTTTGTTTTTATCAGCACAACCAACGAATGCCAATCCCAAGATTGAAGCCACTAGAACTAATTTCATTTTTATTACCTATCTTGATGAGAACCATTAAAAAACTCATCATTATTGTCACAGCAAAGGAGCGAAATAAGTATGGATTTAACAGTTTCGCTGTTAAAAATTACATTGGAGTTTAACTATAGAACTTACAGAAACTCCTCAAGCAATGAGTTCAAATATAAATGTCCTTGAGCAGTGCATGACAAACGGTTTGGATCATCTACCATTAATTTTCTGTCAATCAATGACTGAATTTGAACTTGGATTGATTTCAAAGATAAACCTGTACGAGCTTCATAATATGAGGTTGGTACACCTTGATTAAGTCGCAGTGCATTCATCATAAATTCGAATGGCATTTCATCAGCTTCAATTTTCTTAAACTGCAAATGCTCTGCAGGGACTTTCGCTAGATAATCTTTCGGTAATCGTGTTTTTTGGTAACGATATACACCATCACTTAGCGTCACTTTAGCATGCGCACCAGCACCAATCGCTAAGTAATCGCCAAATTGCCAATAATTTAAATTATGTGCTGAGGGTTTTTCTTTACGCCAAGCCGATACTTCGTAGTTAGTAAAATCATTTTCGATTAAATAGGCCTCACCCTGTACCTGAATTTCTTCTAATACATCATCGACAGGCAATATAGGTTGAGTTCGAAAAAATACGGTATTGGGCTCAATAGTTAACTGATACCACGAGATATGTGTAGCACCGTGCTCCACGGCAAGTTTTAAGTCAAGTAATGCTTGTTCAAGCGTTTGTTCAGGTAAGCCGTGCATTAAATCGACATTAATTCGCTTAAAGCCTGCATATTTCGCCAAACCAATTGCTGAAATTGCATCTTGGTTGGAATGAATACGCCCCAGTTTTTGAAGATGATTCGAGTTAAAACTTTGGACACCTAAAGACAACCGATTGATCCCCGCCTTTAAATAATCTGCAAATGGATCATGTTCTACCGTTCCCGGGTTGGCTTCTAAGGTAATTTCACAATCATCCTCAAACGGAATCAAAGCGCTTAGCTGAGCAAATAGCCATTGATACCCTTGAGCAGAAATGAGAGAAGGAGTACCTCCACCTATGAACACGCTATGAATTTGACGACCCTGAGCAAAATTTATCTGTGTTTTGAAATCCTCAACCAATGCTTGTAGATATTCTTTCTCCAACGCCATGGACAATGCCCCATTGGGTACTGCATGCGAATTAAAGTCGCAATATGGACATTTACGCACACACCACGGCATATGAATATAAAGTGACAATGGAATATCTTGTGGATTCAAAGTAGCCAAACGTACAGCTCAAAACTTAAAAAAATTATTTTAACATGACTACACCATAACGCTCAGAACTGATTCAGTTTTTTACTTTACACTCAATATAAAACAAGGACGTGGGTGCATTTATGTTTAAAGTCGCGAGCCAATTTTTATTCTTTATCCCTTTAGCGCTGGGGATCGGAATCGCAATGACCTTCCAAACTGCGATTAACACACAATTACGTGAATATTTATATTCTCCATTACAAGCTGCACTTTTATCATTTTTGATTGGTACAATAGTTCTCGCAATACTGGTTTTTTTTCAACAGACTGAAAAACCACAATTGAGCGAAATTGTACAAATTCCTTGGCATCTTTGGCTTGGCGGTTTTTTAGGTGTTTATGCCATCAGTATTAGTATTTATTCCGCACCTAAATTAGGTTTCTTAACCTTATCGGCATTAATTATATTTGGACAGATTGTTATGTCCATGATAGTCGACCATTTTGGAATTTTAGGTACAGAAAAAATTGCCATTAATTGGCAGCGCATTTTGGGTGGCGTGGTGATTTTTATAGGTGTGCTTCTCACTTTACAACGCTAAACCTTCATTCTAAGCACATAAAAACGATGAGTAATTTTTGTGTCTAATGTGACTGCAACTTCCAACATCAGTTATGAATTAAAAAAACTATTTCATCTCATGATCCCAATCTTGATTACGCAATTTTCGCAAGCAGGATTAGGACTGATTGATACTATTATGGCAGGACATTTATCTGCATTAGACTTAGCGGCAATTGCTGTCGGGGTAGGTCTTTGGATTCCTGTCATGTTGCTATTTAGCGGTATTATGATTGCAACAACGCCGTTGGTTGCTGAAGCAAACGGTGCGAGGACTCCAGAGAAAATTGCCACTATTACACGACAAGCATTATGGGTTGCTTTAGTTCTCGGGATTATTGCTGGTCTAGTCTTACAGATTCTCCCCTATACGCTTCCTCTTCTTGGCGTTCCAGAGTCACTTCACCCTAAAGCTGGCCTATTCTTACATGCGATTGGATTCGGTATGCCAGCAGTCACCATGTTTGCTGCACTACGAGGATACTCTGAGGCGATTGGTAATCCACGCCCAGTGACTGTGATCAGTTTAATGGCCTTAGTCGTACTTATTCCGCTTAATTTTGTGTTTATGTATGGTTTAGGTCCAATTCCTGCATTAGGAAGTGCTGGATGTGGATTTGCAACGGCAATTCTACAGTGGCTGATGCTGATCACGTTGGCATTGTATATCTTGAATAATCAGGCATATCAAAAAACCCAACCCTTTAGTCATTTTGAAAAAATTGATCGCTACTGGTTAAAACGCATCCTTGCTTTAGGTTTCCCAATTGGTTTGGCTATCTTCTTTGAGGTCAGTATTTTCAGTACCGCTGCAATTGTATTGAGTCCATTGGGTGAAATTACGGTTGCAGCGCATCAAATTGCCATCTCCATTACGTCACAATTATTTATGATCCCGATGTCTCTGGCGATCGCACTTACCATCCGAGTGGGAACATATTATGGCGAAAAGGATTACCGATCTATGCGTAAAGTCCAATGGTTGGGTTTAGCAACAGGCACTGTACTCGCATTGATGACCATGATTTTATTGTGGGTCTTCCGCCATCAAATTGTCGCGTTGTACACCTCTGATGTATTGGTGACTCAAATTGCGGTTTACTTGGTGCTATTCGCTGTTGCTTACCAACTGATGGACGCTTGGCAAATCAGTGCTGCAGGATGTCTACGAGGCATGCAAGATACGAAGGGTCCTATGTGGATTACTATGCTTTCCTATTGGGTGATTGCATTCCCTGTAGGCGTATATCTCTCTAGATTTACCAACATTGGTCCTGCGGGTGTATGGATTGGATTGATCGTGGGGTTAAGTATTGCCTGTGTACTCTTACTCGGACGTTTATATACGAATAATCAGCGACTTGAGCGTAGTCAATCATCATGAACAATAAATCCCGGATGCTCGGGATTTATTTTTTTAGCCAATCATTTACTTACAACTCATTAACAATTTCAAATATGCATCTTTTGATTTGTCGCCTATGATCAAATCAGAAGATGAAAATAATGAATCGAGGTTCTCAACTCATGGCAAACAAAGCGAGCTCTCCCGGCCGTCGTTTCATGAAACTCGCAGGTATGACTGCAAGTATTGCTACTAAAACCGTGTCCAACTCTATCCGCACCTTTAATGCAGATGATGATAAAAAAAACGAAGCACGCAGTAAGCTATTTCAAGACATTGGTGTTCAAATTGCAGATACCCTTGGGGAAATGAAAGGTGCTGTAATGAAAGTTGGTCAAATTGCATCACAATACAAAGATATTTTCCCGCCTGAAGTCGCGAAGGCTATTGCTAAATTACAACGTCAAGCCCCTGCGATGCCCTTCCAACAAATCAAGCAACAAGTAGAAAAAGAACTTGGTAAGCCACTGTTAGATGTTTTTAAAACATTTGATGAACAACCTTTTGCAGCAGCTTCGATTGGGCAAGTTCATAAAGCCACCTTAAAAAATGGCCAAGAAGTCGTTGTAAAAGTACAGTACCCAGGCGTAGATGAAGCATGCGAAAGCGATCTAAAACAAGTTCGCTTGGCCTTACGTTTGATGGGTGTACTAAAAGTCGATAAAAAATTACAAGATCGATTATTTGCAGAAATTCAAGACAGCTTACACGAAGAGCTCAACTATGAAATTGAAGCGCAGAATTTAGAGGTATTTAGAACCTTCCATCAAGCATTGGATTCTAAAATTATTATCCCACAAGTGTTCAAAGATTATTCCAGCAGACGAGTTCTTACCTTGAGCTTGGAAGCAGGTGACAATATTGAAACCGCAAGCACTTGGCCGCTTGATACACGCAACGAAATTGGTCGTCGACTAATTCAAGCTCTTGGTCATCAGATTTTCTATCTAAAACGTTTTCATTGTGATCCGCATCCTGGCAATTTTGCTTTCCGCTCAGATGGTAGTGTCATCATCTATGATTTTGGTGGTGTTAAAACCTTATCTGCTGAACTGGTGGATCGATTTAAAAAATTAGTTCGCGCTGGTCGTGCTGAAAATATCCAAGAGATTGAACAACATCTATTCGCGTTGGATGCTCTTGCTGAAACAGGAAAATTCCCTGAGGAACTTTATAAACAATGGTTAGAAGTGTTGCTCAGACCCCTTACCACTCAATACAATTTTGCTGAAAACTCATCTCATCATGATGGCGTCATTTTAGTGAAAAAATCACTTAAGTATTGGGATACATTTAAGCCCTCTCCAGACACATTAATGGTCAATCGTACGATTTCTGGACACTATTGGAATCTGATTAACTTAAAGGTCGATGACAATCTCAATGATTTGTTTGAAACGCTCGTTCCGATTTGAAAAAACTAACAAGACCTTACAATCCTCATTATTGTTATGTTATATTATAACATTATATAAATAATTCGGAGTGTTTTCATGCGTCCCAATATTCATCCTGAATACCATGAAGTACTATTTCATGATACCAACGCAGATCAGTATTTCATCATCGGTAGTACGATTCAGTCAAAGCAAACAAAAGAATATCAAGGGAAAACTTACCCCTATGTCACGCTAGATATTTCAAGTGCTTCGCACCCTTTCTATACTGGTGAAGTCCGTCAAGCTAATAATGAAGGACGTGTGGCAAGTTTCAATAAGCGTTTCGGTCGCTTTAAACGTAAATAATAAAATTTTCGACTCTCACTATTTTAAAGCCTAAATTTACTCCTCCAATTTAGGCTTTTTTTTATTCTTATCGTTATTTATGGGTTAAATAAAATTGAGTAAAGAAAAAACTCAAAACCAATCCCAAGAGTCCAATCATGATACTACTCACAACATACATCAGTGCCAAATTGTATTGCCCAGATTTTATCAATTGAAAAGTTTCCAAGCCAAAACTTGAGAATGTGGTAAAACCACCTAATATGCCAACCATAAAAAATAGGCGAGCCTCATGTTGTAATACAGGATATTGTAAACTGAATGCAAAAAATCCCCCTGCTAGAACACAGCCCAAGATATTCACAATCCAAGTTGCCCATGGAAATTGATCTGCATTTTGCATGAACCACATACTGGTCATATATCGAAGTGTTGCACCAATCGCTCCACCACATGATACCCATAACCAACTCATATTATGTCCGTTCTCGTGTATTGATCATATTTTTACCTTAAAAAGTAACGAATTATTGTCTTGGATTCACGCGTTTTTTCGTTAAGATGTAGCAAATTTAAACGTGTAAGGACTCAATTATGGCTCAAGCATTATTGGAACAATTAAAAAATGGCGAAGCAAAATTTGCCGACGTAATTTCATTTATTGAAGCAGGTTATACACATACGCCAACCGCATTTAGTAATGGTCAACAATATAATGCCAGTAATGAAAATCAAGGGAGTGCTAAAGTTTTTTCCTTTGCCAAATTAAATGGTCTTTCTCAAGAACAAACATTACAGCTTTTTGCAGAACACTACGCTTCTGTTCTGGCGACACCTGAAGCATCAGATCATCAAAATATCCGTCAATTCATGATTCATGGATGGGATGGCATTAAATTTGAAGGAAATGCACTCACTGCGAAATAATCATAAATAAAGACTAGCGCTTGGCTAGTCTTTTTCAACAGTTTTATTTAGGTATTCAATTACACCTAATCCTGCTGCTCGACCTGTTGCAAAACATGCTGTAAGTAAATAACCACCTGTCGGGGCATCCCAATCCAACATCTCTCCACAGCAGAAAACAATTGGATTACTTTTCAACTGTAACTGTTTAGTCAAGGCAATTTCCCGTACACCACCTGCGCAGCTAATGGCTTCTTCAATGGGTCTAAAACCATCTAGTTTGACAGATAAATGTTTAATATGCTGAGCCATTTTCTCTGCAATCGCCCAATCATACTTTGGGGTCAATTCACGTAATAAATTTGACTTTGCAGTGTCTAATCCCAATTTTCGCCAAATATTATTCATGCTTTGTTTCTTAGCATTCTTAAGTTTAGAGATGATTTCATGCTCAGATAATTCTGGCAGTAAATCTAAATTTAAAACCATGGAATCTTGATATTGCAATTGTGTTCGAAGTGCCCGACCATGCTTATAGACCAACCCACTCTCCAAACCATAATGGGTGATCACGATATCCCCCTTAGCTTTGGGCTGATGATCCACCCAAGCTTCAACTCGTTTGAGTGGCGAGCCAAATATAGGTTCCATATACGAAGACCAAGCTCTGACTACACCAGCATTACTCGGGGAAAACGCTTTTAACTCTTCTTTAGCCAACCATGACTGCCAAGCCCCATCACTACCCAACTGCGCCCATGACACAGCGCCACACGCCAATACAATCGCATCAAATTGCTCAGTTCGTATTGAATTGGATTGAGTATCAAAAACTGTCAGTTCATTTTGATTAAGCGCGGTAATTTGATGCCGATAATGAAAATTGACCTTGGTATCTACTAAACTTTTTAACCAAGCACGCAGTAATGGAGCTGCTTTCATTTCATTGGGAAATATACGACCAGAGCTTCCAACATAGGATTCAATCCCAAGGTTTTTCATCCAATTTCGAATCCAACGCGCATCCCATTTTTTTACCCAAGGTGCAAGCCATTCGGCATGATCATAACGACCAATAAATTGATCGATAGGTTCGGCATGAGAAATATTTAAACCTGTTTTACCTGCCATCAAAAATTTACGTGCAGCTGAAGGCTTTTGTTCAAAAATATGAACTTCAAATGCAGGATGAGCAGATAAAACTTCAGCAGCCATTAAACCTGCTGGACCTGCGCCTACGATTGCGATTCGCTTTGAATATTCCAAATTCATAGATTATTCGTTTGTTGATTTTCAGAAGAGATCGGCATTTGCCCTTGCAGAGGCATAAAGTGATCGAAGCGAGTTTGGTACGCTTCAGGTTTTTGAATAATCAACTGCTGGCATAATTCACCACGCTCTAGATACTTTACTTCAAAATGCGTTCTTGCCGAAGTTGAAGGGATTCTTTCTTTAACATAAGAAAGGTTCCAAACATTAAGCAGTTGTTGCTCTGCCTCGTCAATATATTCAGGAATATTGCTGGCTAAAGTGATCGTACCATTCGGTTGCAATCGAGACAGTAAAAATTCAAAAAAAGGCATATTCAACCAACGTTGCGCTTGATTATGAGGTTCAGGATTCGGATATAAAATAAAAAAATCTTCAACTTGCTGTGGAAATAGCGCATGTACGATCCAAGGGATTGCATCTGCATGTACAGGTCGCAAATTGGTTTGTCCCTCTAGTTGATGCTGTTTTTGCATCGCTAGAAATTTTTCTCTAGTTCGTTCAATCGCGATTAGTTGTCTTTGCGGATTTTGTTGCGTAAACAATAAAGCATGTTTACCTTTACCCGCCCCAATCTCAACACATAGTGGTTCAGCTAGAATCGGTTGAAAGTCGCGTGGCGCATGCATACGCTGTGCTTGAAATTGACGAATCGGCATAATCAGATCAAACTTATGAAAACGCGACAAGTCTAGCAACTCTAGATGCTTTTGCCTATTTTAGCTGTTTTATTTTACTAGGATTCATTTATGCCAAAAACATTTCCGTGCCCACGCTGTGGACAGCCTAGTCAATGGACTGGTAATGAATTTCGTCCATTTTGTTCTGAACGATGCAAACTTATCGATTTAGGGGCTTGGGCAAATGATGAATATCGCCTTCCGACACAGGATTCTCCTCAAGCTGATCAAGGGGAATATCATGAATAATGCCAACTTTGCTCAATATTAAAAGAATAATTCAATTATATTTACACAAACAAAAAAATTAGCTTTTGTAAGAAAACTCAATAAATGTGATTTTATTTAAGTTTATGTTGTGATATTGTGATGATAATCACATTAAAACAACAATTCTACTTTCATAAATACATGAGACTTTATAAATTCACATTCACACTCAGTATAATTTTATCTTGCCTAGGCCTCCTTTTTGCAGGTCTAGGCATTTATCAACATGATTTCGTCTTGATTTTAATCTCTGCACTATTTGTGTTAGCCGCTGCCCTTCTCTTTTGGGAATTGAATGACATCAATCGAGATCACTTTTTTCGTTTTTAATTAACCAGCTTTACCTGCCACAAACGGGTTAAACTTTTTCTCATAGCCAATGGTACTGATTGGACCATGCCCTGAAATAAACTGTGTTTCATCTGGCAAACTAAAACATTCTCTCTCAATCGAATTCAGCAACTGTTGATGATTTCCCTTGGGAAAATCTGTTCGACCAATTGAACCCTTGAAAAGAACATCGCCAGTCCATAACAAGCCATAGTTAGCATTATAGAACATGACGTGGCCAGGCGTATGACCAGGAGCGAATCGAACCTCAAAGGACTCATCCCCTAGTTTTAAAGTTTCACCACCTTCAAGCCACTGATCAACCACAACAGGTTCAGGTATCGGAAACCCATATCGTGCTGAAACTTCCTGAATCATATCTAACCAAAATGCATCTTCTTTATGAGGACCAATTACTGGAATACCCCACTCTCTCGCCAATGCTCCGACCGCACCAGCATGATCAAGATGACCATGAGTTAACCATAGCTCCTTCACTGTTAAGTCTAACTCTTGCACAACTTGCATAATTTTTTCAGGCTCACCACCTGCATCAATTAACACAGCTTCTTTGGTCTCTTGATCCCAAACCAATGAACAATTTTGCTGAAATGCTGTCACAGGAATAATTTTAACTTGAAGCATAGGAACCTTTAAATTTACGCAGAATGTTGGAGGGTAATCTTGAGTGCATCCAGTTGAGCTTCTACTAAATCGACCAACAAATCAATATGTGCTGCATCAGTGTTTAACGCTGGAATATAGGCATAGTCTTTCCCGCCCGCTGTTTTAAAGGTTTCGGCATTTTCCACAGCCAACTCTTCTAAAGTCTCTAAGCAATCTGCTGAAAAAGCAGGGCTGAGAACATGGACAGATTGAACTCCTTGTTGTCCCCACTCAGTCAGCAACGCATCTGTATATGGCTTGACCCACTCTTGTTTACCGAATCGTGATTGGAAGCTGATAGCCCATTCATCGTCACGTAATCCCAGAGCCTCTGCGACTTTTTTCGCTGTAACCCTACAACGGTCGGCATATGGATCACCTTTATCTGCATAAGGCTGAGGAATCCCATGGAAAGACATTAATAATTTTTCCGCTTTACCGTGTTGCGCCTGAAAAACCTGAACACTCTTTGCCAAAGCCTGAATAAATTTTGGATGTTGATAATAATCGCGTATTAAACTTAAGCCAGGTAAATTTCTCTGCGTTAAAACCCATTTCGCCAATGCATCATACAAAGGTGCTGTAGATGTCGCTGAATATTGAGGAAAAAGTGGAAATAAAATGACGTGATCTTGCGGTGTCTGAGTAAGTTTTTTTAGAACCTCATGAATACTAGGATGACCATAAGTCATCGCAGGAACGACCTGAACATCAAAATCTGGATAATCTTGAATAACTTTTTGACGGATTAAATCTGTTTGCTTCAACAGAATTTCACGCATAGGGGAATCTCCATTCCACACCTGCGCATATGCTTCAGAAACATGCTTTGGTCGAAATGGTAAAACAAAACAATGTAAGATAATTTTCCACAAAAACGATGGAATCTCAATCACACGCTGATCAGATAAAAACTGTTTTAGAAAAGTTCGTACCGCAGGCACTGTAGGGGCATCTGGTGTTCCCAAGTTGGCAATAATTACGGTGATTTTCGGCTTTAACTCAGACATCTGATCCACATCAATTCACTGTTTAATTAAGAAATACTTTATCAGAGTCTAAGTAAATTCGGCGTGATTTTATGATTGCTTTTTAAAATGTGAATGAAAGAGAAAAACTATCATATGAACTTGATCTATTTATTCATGCATTTCCATAACATCCGCTGACGATCATATCGTCCTACAGGAACGATCCATTCATTATTACGCATTTGTTGCTTGATGGTATGCAATGCACGTACATTAATCTGTGCTCTAGATACCATATGTGCCTTAGGAAGTTGCAATTGAGCATCGACCAGCCCCGTATCAGTCAAATACTGATTCAACACTTTAGAATAAAAATCTTCTGGTGTTGCTTGGGAAAATTGAGACTCAAGAACAGCATAAATTTCATGCCATCGCATGGAACGTATACAAATAATTTCTTTAAAATGACTATCAACATAGGCATGCATACGATAATCAAAACTGAATTGATCATCCCACTCTATTCTAGGCAAAGATAGAAAAGGATCGATTTCAGATTTGGCTTGTTCCATTTTTGCTTGTGCCAACTGAGCTCTTAATCGATCAATCTCATCTTGTTTTGCTTGAATGCTTTGTGGTCTTACCCAACCCAAAACTGGGTAACGCTCAAGCATTTGAGGCATATGAGACCTGAGTGCAAGCTCTAATTCACGAGCACTTTTAAAAAATACGACCTGATCAACTTCTTGAATGATCTGTTGCCGGAAATTTTGAAAGCGCTGTTGAAGATCCGCTTCACGCTCTCGTAAATGCTCCTCACGCGATTCTGGCTGTTCATGCATAAATACAATAATGGGCTTTTGCTTAGTCACTGCATAGATATATTCCAAGTGCATGTAACTAATACCAGAGACAGATTGCTCGCCATACTGGCTTCCTAAAAGCAGAAGTACATAATCACAATCATCAATTTGACGGCGTGCAAAAGCGGTTGTTACAGGTGTTCTTTGTTCTAAACCCCATGAAAAAAAACCCATACCGATCAGCGTTTGAGACACAACCATACGCTCTGGCTGCATCTCTTTACCAGAAGTTGTAATAAACACTTGGTAACGCTTATCTAGCATGCCTTAATCCAATCCTGCATCTAGGTAAAAATGCCTTACTCATAAGGCTTAAAATATATAGCTTGATATTGATCATTCTTCTTCGAATGTATCAGTTAAATTTTCAATTGACCATAGTATTTCATGCCCGATCATATTTTGAAGTACAGGCTGAAGTTCAAGCGCATTTCCGCCACTGACGACACAACGCAACTGCACTGATTTGTCATATGGTTGAGTTGCATTGAATTTATTTTTGATAAGGACTCTTGCTGTTTGGCGTGCAACAGCAAATCCAGAATCAACCAAAGTCAGTCGCTCTGCATAAAGATGCTCAATTGCAGATTTTAAAAATGGATAATGCGTACAACCCAACACCAAATAATCGGCTTGATCTTGCATGACGGGATCAAGTATCCGTTGTAATGTTGCAATACAGGCTTGCGAATTTTGTTGCCCTGCTTCCACGAAAGGAACCAAATCCAAACTGGTGACTTGATGAACTTTAACACCTAAAGGATCTGCAAAATTCTGCATTACATCCTTGATTAACTGGCCTCTAAAAGTCGCTGGAGTCGCCAATACAGCCACCACTTTAGACTGTGTCTGTAACACTGCAGGTTTTAACGCAGGAACCAACCCAATGATCGGAAATCGCTCACCATAATGTGTCCTTAAGTAATCCAGACTAAAAGCTGATGCCGTATTACACGCAACAACCGCAACTTTACATCCTTGACGATACAACCACTCAATTGCATGTGCTGTGAGCTGACGAATATCTTGATCTTCGCGCGGACCATAAGGGACATGAGCTGTATCTGCATAGTAAAGGATATGCTCATTGGGTAAATATTTTGCTATTTCCAATGCAACTGATAAACCACCAATACCCGAGTCGAAAATCCCAATAGGGGCATGTTCAAGTGCATGAGGCATAGGCTCATTAGAGCTCGGTTGGGGTAAAATTGCAGACATCTCAACGACTACTTTTATAATGCTTAAATGAATGGGCTAAGCTTAAACCTCAAGTCCCTAATTGCAATAGCAGATTACCACTTTTTAAATTCAAAACTGATTCACCTTGCTCATTTTCGCTCAACTCCCCCATTTCAACTAAATGAAAAAAAGTTGATCGTTGTATCAATGCGTTGATGCCGAAACGCACATGCACATAAGGACGCATCTCTCCTTGAAAATCACGCATAAAGATTGGATGATCTTGATCCACAATAATGAGATCTTGAGTGGTCGTTGTTAGCTGTAGATAAGAAAGCCCTTGAATCTCGACTTGATCTACCTGATTGACCAATAAAGGTTCATCTTCGACTTCAATTTCGATTTGCTCAACGGGTGTTTTTAAGTAAAATTTGTTGTCTTCTTTCCACAGTACTGTCGAGAATAGGTCAATGAGGCTTTGTCTTTTAATCAATTGACCTTCGTGCCACCATTCACCATTCGCTTTTACTTTCAAATCCATTGAGCCACAATGCTTTGGGTTCCATTGTTCAAGAGGTGGGATTGACCTTTTGTGACTTGACTGTGCATCTTTTAGATATTGTACGATATTGATTAAGTTTTTATCATCAGGTACAAGTGAATCAGGCTGTGCTGTTATAGAATCATTTTGTTTTACCATGGTTTATGCCCTGCTGACGGAAAATAAAGCGACTCAGCCAATTGGCTTGATCAAGGTTTGAACCTATACTAGCGCAAAATATATAAAAGGTACGAGAGCAAAATTGTACCTGCAACTAAGAACACTCATGGCAGCACCGTCGGAATTATCGGTTGCCACCCTTTACTTTATGAGGAGTCCTTTATGGAACACATCGAACGTGAATCGATGGAGTTTGACGTTGTAATCGTTGGAGCGGGCCCTGCGGGTCTTTCAGCTGCGATCAAAATCCGTCAACTTGCAATTGAAAACAACCTCAACGATTTATCTGTATGTGTCGTTGAAAAAGGCTCTGAAGTAGGTGCGCATATTCTTTCTGGTGCTGTGCTTGAACCACGCGCTATTAATGAATTGTTCCCAAATTGGAAAGAAGAAGGTGCGCCTTTAAACGTACCTGTTACAGAAGATGAAACATACTTCCTTCTTTCAGATCAAAAATCTCAAAAAATGCCTCATGCTTTTGTGCCTAAAACAATGCACAACGACGGCAACTATGTCATCTCTCTGGGTAACGTTGTACGCTGGTTAGGACAAAAAGCTGAAGAGCTTGAAGTATCCATTTTCCCGGGCTTCGCAGCAGCGGAAATTCTGTATCATGCTGATGGTACTGTAAAAGGTATCCAAACAGGTGATATGGGTATTGGTAAAGATGGTGAGCCAACACATAACTTTACCCCAGGCTATGAGCTCCATGCGAAATACACGTTATTCGCTGAAGGCTGCCGTGGTCATTTAGGTAAACGCCTAATCGCTCAATTCGGCTTAGATAAAGACGCTGATCCTCAACATTACGGTATCGGTATTAAAGAACTTTGGGAAATCGATCCAGCGAAGCACAAACCAGGTAAAGTCATGCATGGTGCGGGTTGGCCTTTAACTGAAACTGGTTCATCTGGTGGTTGGTGGTTATATCACGCTGAAAATAACCAAGTATCATTGGGTATGATTGTCGACTTATCTTACCAAAACCCTCATATGTATCCATTCATGGAAATGCAACGTTGGAAAACACATCCATTAATTAAAGATGTATTGGAAGGCGGTAAACGTATTTCTTACGGTGCACGTGCAGTGGTTAAAGGTGGTTTTAACTCTCTTCCTAAATTCACCTTCCCAGGTGGAAGCTTAATTGGTGATGATGCTGGCTTCTTGAACTTTGCAAAAATTAAAGGTTCACACACTGCTATGAAATCAGGCATGTTATGTGGTGAAGCTGTATTTGAAGCAATTAAAGCTGGTGTAGAAAAAGGCGGCGACCTTGCAATTGCTCGTGTGACAGAAGGCGAAGATTTCTTTGCTAAAGAGTTAACGTCATATACAGAGAAATTTAACAACAGTTGGTTAAAAGAAGAGTTATATAATGCTCGTAACTTTGGCCCTGCAATGCATAAGTTTGGTACATTCTTCGGTGGTGCATTCAACTTTATCGATCAAAATGTATTTAAAGTTCCGTTCACTTTACGTGATTTGACACCTGACTACAGTGCTTTAAAAACTGTTGATGTTGTGAACTTCAAACCAAATTATCCAAAACCAGATGGTAAGCTTACATTTGACCGTTTATCTTCAGTGTTTGTTTCAAATACAGTACACGAAGAAAACCAGCCAGCACATTTAAAATTAACTGATCCATCAATTCCAGTAAACGTTAACCTTCCTCAATGGGATGAGCCTGCTCAGCGCTACTGCCCTGCTGGTGTATACGAAATCATGGAAAATGATGATGGTTCTAAGCGTTTCCAAATTAATGCTGCGAACTGTGTTCACTGTAAGACTTGTGATATTAAAGATCCATCACAAAACATTACTTGGGTTGTACCTGAGGGTGCGGGTGGTCCGAACTATCCGAATATGTAATCTCGTTTGAGATCAAAAAACCCGCGTAAGCGGGTTTTTTATTAAACTTCGATAAATACGAAAGTTTCCCCTTGAGCGATATAGTTTTATTCTTCACCATCAAAATACCAATATACTTGACCCCAATCTTGTTCTAAAAACGTTGGTAAAATCTCACCTTTATTAAATTGAAGACGTTGATTTGGATGAGCAGGTGTCGTCCAATAACCTGTTTGTGGACATTTATCCCCACCTTTGATTTTAATTTTTTCTACCGAATCTTGTGCTTATACTTTTTCTGATTGTGCTTTAGAAAAATCAACTAAATCTTTCGGATAAAATTGATGCTCTCGATAAGTTGTATCATCAATATCTAACAACCATGTAACAGCTGCCGCTTCCCATGACCAATAACCAAAATAACTGATACCTGATCTAATATCAGGTTGTGGATGTTGATCATGATAAGGTTCACGACGACTGGCTTCATACCAATCTTCTAAGTATTGCAACATCATCGCTGGACGTTTTTCAGGTGCAGCATCAAAAACTTTAATGAGCTTGCGATAAGGCAAATGTCGACGTGCATCATTCGGTGGTATGCCTCGATCTGTTACAAATGGAGCAACCAATCGCTCGATTAAGCCATCTTTTTCTTGTCCTTCAGGTGTTGCTTCTGTGTAGTCGATAATCGTCATAATTCGACTCATTTGATCTGCATACCCTGTCAGTAAACCAAAGCATATCAATCGTAAAGCAATATACCAATAATCTTCAGTTCCCAAGGAAATATGCCAGACATAACGTCCACCTGCATCAGGGCTTAAATTATAAAGATGACTCGTTTCAGCATATTCTTCTGCCCAATGAAGAAGATATGGATAAAGTTCTTTTATATAATTTAAATCTCCACCTGCTGAATATTGTAAAGATATCAAGTTCAGAGCATCTTTTAATCTTTGATGACCAGATGCTATATATCCACCAAATTTAGAATCATTTTTATAATCGCTAAATCCATCAACAACTGTATATATACCATTAACAAACGTATCAAATCTCTTGTGATACATTTCTTGCTCAAGCAGCTTATCTCTAAATAAACTTGTATCTTTTACTTCTAAACTCAACCATTTTTGCCAATCTATTTCTTGATCATCTACTTGTGTTGACATTCTTTAATCTCTCCAACATCTCTTTTGGTAAAACAAATTCTAATTTAATACCGTGTGCAGTTACTGTCCGTGTACACTTAGGTTTATTTAAGCCTTTACATTTTATGATGATCGAATTTATCACTAGTAATAGTAACCAAACTTTGATCATATGGGCATCGAATTGCGAAGGTTTTACCTAGTTTTCTGGTGGTGTTTCAAAAAGTAT